>DATKHR010000140.1:0-26469 GCA_035510155.1 Vicinamibacterales bacterium | reverse complement strand
CTGCGACGGAATAGGTGACGGCCGCGTTGCCTTGTCCGCTGGAACTGCCGCCGATCGAAACCCAGCTGGCGTCACTCGTCACGGTCCACGTACAGTCGCGCGTCGTCGAGACTGTAACGGTTCCAGTCCCACCCGAGGCGGGGAAGGACGACGTCGAATTGCTGACCTGGACTTGACACTTACTATCAGAGGGCGCGGTGACCGACGTTTGAGCGGAGGTGCAGGACAGCGAAAGCGCTATCGACGCCGCTGCGACGCCGATCGCCAAAGCCTTGGTGCGCACCCGGGGCTCCGGCGCACCCGGTGCAAGCACCTCGCCACGCGAAAGTGGAAACGTTTTTCTTCTTGACGGCACTGCTGGGGACTGTCACTTTTTCCTGCTTGATCAATCGACTTCTGTAGCAAGCCGACGGAGATGCAGCACGAGCTGCCATCGCTGGGCCCCTGGTAAGAAACTGAACGACGGCATTCCCGCGCGGGTGTTGCCGCCCGAGATTTTCCAGAAAAGCGCGCCGTCGGTTTGAGCTTGAACATCCGCCGCCACGAGGCTGGGAGCCCGAGTCGTCCCCTGGCCCTGACTGCCATGGCACGTGTGGCACCGCTGTCCGTACACCTTCTGCCCGCCCGTCACGATGCTCGCGCGCCCCGTGAAAGGGTTGGATTGCTCTGCGTCTTTCGCTGGCGCGGTCCAAGAAGGATCACGTTCGCGCACGCGATCGGTTTGGGCGACGAGTTGCCCGGCGAACGCAACCCACACGACGACGATAAGCCGTCCGGCGGCATTCCCTTTCACTCGCACCTTCGCTTGCTCAACCTGCCTTTTCACTTGCCGCCCCGAAGCGACAGCTCGTAAGACCATCCCATCCGTACCAGGCAGCGATCGCTGCTCCCGGTCAGCCCGACTCCGACCGACGCCTTGAGGGTCGAGCGGTCGGTGACATGCCAGGCCAGGACTGGGGCGACGTAATGACGTTGCTGATCCTTGTCGAACGAGACGGTGGACCCCAAACCCCCGTAGGCCTCGATGCCGGCCACAAAATTCTCTGCACAGAAATGACAGGTCGTTCCGCTGGCCAGGGTGCCGATCGGTCGTGAGACGCCGACGCTGTATCCGAACTCCACACCCTCGTCCGCGGAGAGATTCTTTTCCACGATGAGGTTTTCGGACAGATTCCATGCGCGCGCGGCACTCGACAGGATCAGCTTCGCCTCGAGCTCACGCGCCGGATGGTCTCGCAACTCCGCGATCGGTTCGTATGCAACGCCGCCGCTCCCGACGATCTCTTTTTGTATCCGACTGGCTTCATTGATGCTCTCGTATTCGACGTACACGACGGGATTGACGCGATGTTCGCCGCGAAGCGGTCTGAAACGGTTCTCCCAGCGCCAACCGGTAAAACCGCTGCCGTCTCGCGTCGTCGTCACCGTTTCGACGTAAAGCTCAGCCGTCCACCAGCCGGTGAGGCCGTACTCGAGTTCGAGCCAGGGCGCGTTGTAGACGGCGTGATCGTTTTTCGGAACGCCGGTGGTGTTTGCCAAGGCAACTTCCAGGTTTCCTGGCTCTTCGAGGTAGTGGGTGTAGGTGACGAAGTACGGCCGCTCCTGGGCGGAAACTGTCGCAGCAGCACAGAACATGAGAGGCAAACACAGCACACACTGCCGGAACGAAGCCATGACACTCCTGTCGCGAGCGCATGGCTCGCGGAGGAGCCCGGAACGGAGCGGTTTGCGGCGAAGAAGCCGTCGGCTTACACTGCAGTCGAACGCCGCGTACGGGCTCGGGCCAACCGTGATCCGGCTCGGCGTCCTGCCCGCCTGGTGTGCACGCACCGAGGCGGGCTTTTGCTTCCGAGGTGGCTCTCCTCTAGTGAAGCCGCGGATCGGCAATTTTGAGATCCAGTCTCAAAATGCTCAGCCATCGTAGCCGCGAATCTCCGACCAGTCAAGTCGCCAATCGGTCGGTTTTGCCGTGCTATCGTTCGGCTTGTGCGGGTGCGCCCACTCTTTGCGGCACTTCTACTTGCCGTTTGCGTCGGCGCGCCAGTCTTGGAGATGGTCGACCGATGGGATCACACGCTCCAGGACGGCAACGACACGGAGAGCAACCTGGTCTTGGTCGTCATCTGCGTCGGCGTCGGCCTGATCGCGGCGACGGCGCTCCTCCGGCGTGTCCGTTCGTTCAGGACATGCGGATTTATCTTGCGCTCGTGCGCGTCGCGCATCCCTCACTCGGAACACCGATACGTTCTGCCGGGGTTCGACGCCAGTAGCCCGCCGCTGACCCTGCGGATTTAAACCTCCCCGCTGAATCGTTCACGAAGTCCCCGGGAAGCGTGTGCCATTCGGCACAACCCGCGCGTGGAGGACCATGCTGAAAGCGACGCTGGTGACGTTGGCGCTTGTCTTGCGGAGCGCCGGCGCGACATCGGCCCAGGCACCAACGAGTACGCTCGAAGGCACCGTCGTGGACTCGAGCGGCGGCGTCGTCGTCGGCGCAACGGCGATCGTGGTGAACACCGACACCAACCAGAGCCGGAGCCTGACGACAGACGGCGCAGGGGGATTCAGGTTCGCCCAACTGCCGGTCGGCACGTACTCGATCACAGTCACGTACTCCGGCTTCTCGGATTTCACGCAGAGTGGAGTGGTGATCACGATTGGTCAGACGGTTGGCCTCACGATCACGCTGACGCCGAGTGGTGTCGCCGAGACCGTCAGCGTCACGGCTCAATCGGCTTCACCGCTCGACACTCGTCAGACTGCCGTCACGACCACGATCGACAACGAGCGCATCGAAGAGCTTCCGGTGCAGAGCCGCGATTACCTGCACTTCGTCCTGCTGGCACCCGGAGTCGTGTCTTCGCCATCAGGCGCGCCATCGTCCACCACATCGACGCTGTCCGACAGCGGATTCAGCTTCGCGGGTCTGCGGCCGCGCAGCAACATGCTGAGCATAGACGGCCTCGACAACAACGACCGCTACAGCGGCGCGAGCCGGACGGAGCTCTCGCTGGAAGTCGTGCGTGAGTTTCAGGTGGTCAGCAACGGGTGGTCGGCCGCGAACGGCGGCGCCGCAGGTGGGGCCATCAATGTCGTGACAAAGAGCGGGACGAACACGTTCCACGGCGATGCGTTCGTCTTTGGAGAATCCGGACGACTCAATGCGCCGCCGCCGCTTGAAGAGACCGCTGGCATCAAACCCGATCTGGCACGGTTCCGCGGCGGCGTATCGGTTGGTGGACCGATAGTGAGGGACCGGACGTTCTTCTACACGGCGGTCGAACGGGAGCAGACCGACGGGCAGGCCGCGTCAGATATCGACCCGCAGGTCCTCTCGACGATCAACGCGAGGCTGGCGTCGGATCCCTACGCACCGCTCGGGACGCGGTTGACCGCCGGCCTCTTTCCGACCGCGCTGACGGAAACCGAGTGGTCGGGCAAGCTCAATCACCAGTTCACGCTGCGTCACTCGGCGATGGTCCGCCTTGCAGCGACCAAGCGCGACGAGACCGCAAACGCCTTCAATACCGGCGGTCTGACGGACGTCAGCGCCCGAGGGTCCAACAGCACCGGCGACACGACGCTGACTGCTACATGGACGAGCGTGCTCGGTTCGGGCATGACGAACGACGTGCGCGGGCAATTGGCGACTCGTCACGTGGATCTGCGCACGACCGCCGCGCGCGGTCCGGGCGTGCTCATCGCGGGCGTTGCGGAGTTCGGCCGACCGTACGCCGGTAACGGCACCCACGACCAGCGATATGCGGAGCTCGGCGACACGTTCGGATGGAGTCGCGGCCCGCACTTCGTCACAGCGGGATTTGATCTCACCACTGTTCGGTTGACCGGAGAACGCACCGACGGCATGGGCGGCCTGTTTCAGTTCCGCACATTGGACGCGTTTCTTGCCGCCCGGCCCGATGCAATCAGGCAGGTGTTCGGGGCGACGGCCGTGGGCATGTCCTCGACTCATATCGGACTGTTCCTCCAGGACCACTGGACACCGGTGTCGCGGCTCACGCTCGACGCTGGGGCGCGCGTCGATCTCGAGAGACTGCCCGCGGGTTTCGACATAAGCGACACGCAGGTCAGTCCCCGAGTCGGAGTGGCGTGGGCGCCAGCCGCGAAATGGGTGGTGCGCGGCGGCGTCGGGACCTTTGCTGATCGCCTTTTGCTTGCCGCGTTCGAGCCCGCGGTGCTGCTGGACGGCCGGCAGGGGTACGAGCAGGTGGTCAACGACCCGGCGGCGTCCGCTGTGGTCAACCTCCTCCCGGGAACCCTGCCCCCGGGAGGTCTGACCGGCACGCGCGCCCTTGCCAATCCGCTGCCTGATGTCGCGCCGTCCATCTATTCCGTTCAGCCGGGCACGTGGCATTCGTCGAGCCTGCAGGCGAGCGCCGGCATCGAGCGCGAGTTGACGCCGAATCTGACCGCGTCGTTGAATTACTTGTTCGCGCGCGGACGTCACCTGCCGCGCACGGTCAACGTGAATCTCCTGCCCCCGACGGTGCTCACGGCGGCCAACGCGCCCAGCCTTGGCGTCGATGAGCCGGTCCCCCAGCAGCTCGGGCGCCCGGTGTTTGGAACAGCCAGGCTCAATCCGGCGTTCGACGGGGTGTTCCAGTTACAGCCTTCCGCGGCATCCACCTACCACGGGGTCACCGTGTTGCTGAATCGTCGGCTTGCGAGCGAGCTGGAATGGTCGGCCGCCTATACGTGGTCCCGCGCCACCGATACCGCATCCGACTTCGACGAGCAACCGCAGAATCCCTACGACCCGGCCGCCGAGTCGGCCGATTCCCGCTACGACCAACGCCACCGGCTCGTTGCCAGTGCGCTGTTCGACTTGCCTATCGGTGAGGACGAGGACCGGCAACCGGGAGAGGCGCCCGGGCTCTGGACGCGCGTGTTCAGCAACATCGAGCTCGGGCCGATCCTTACGCTCGATTCGGGCCGGCCCGCCAACCCGCTGACCGGCGCGGATGACGCGCGCACCCAGGGGTTCCCCCCAACCGCGCGCCCGCTGGGAATGGCGCGAAACTCCCTGCGACTCCCGGCGTCCGCCACCGTCGACCTGCGCGTGCTGAAGTTCTTCCACGTCCAGCCCCACGGCAAGCTGGATATCGTGATCGAAGTGTTCAACCTTCTGAATCGACTGAACGTGACGCAGCTGAACGGTGTGTACGGACCGCTCGCCACACCGCCGCCCGCGTTTGGCCAGCCGGTCGACGCGTCGGGGCCGCGGCGCATGCAGTTCTCCCTTGATTTCGAGTTCTGACCAGCGCGTCAGGACCCTCGCGCCACGCCCTCTCGCACCGAGACCGCCTCACATCCCCGGATCGTCCGCCGAGGGCCCATAGATCGCTGGAACTTTCGCGCCCATCGGGCGCAGGTAGCTCGACAACTGCCCGCGGTGATGGATGGCGTCGAAGAGAAACCCAAAGAGCATATCGCCGAGCGGCGCTTCCCAGGCGACCGCTCCGTTGACCATGAATTGGGCCTTGGTGTCCCACTTTGCGTCGTCCAGCGTCTTGACGCGTTTCTGGAGGTCAGCGGCGTTTCGCTCGTACGCCGCGACCGCTTCGGGCACGGTCGGCGCGGGTTGCGCGCGGAAGTCTACCTTCCCCTCGTCGATGAGCGCGCAGGCGTCGCGGAGCTCGCTCGCGAGAAGCCATACGAGATCGCCGGCAGAGGTCGAACGCGGGTGCGGCCGGTACGCGGCCTGGTCGGGGGGTACTGCTTTCATGACGCGGACGAACTTCGGCGTTTCGGCGTCGAAGCATTCCCGGTAGTACTCGCGGAAATTCTTCATAGGGCTCCTCCTATCGTTAACGGTGCATCCTACTTGCCGATCATCAGAATCGTGAACGACCCCGGTATCGCCGGAGGGCGGGGCCCTCGGCCTCCGCCAGGCGGCGGTGGCGGGGCCGGCCCACGCTCGTCGCTCATCGTCAGGACATGGTTCGTCTTGCCGTCAAGGGTGATTGTCCGCGCGCCATTCATCGTCTGCAGGTCGTGCTCGACCTCGAAACTCGTGGGGCTGTTCTCCCTTTATACGGTCCGCCGGCGGAAGGCGGTTGCGCCGAGCCGGCCGCCACGGCGGAGAGGATTGCGCTCGTCAGGATTGCCGCAAAACGGTGCATTGGGAGTCTCCTCAACGACGGAGTCTATCCCGATCGTTTGTCGGCCGTTGAGGGATTTCAGCTTTTCAGCGAGCCACCGCTCTGCCTCGACTGAGCGAGTGGTCCGAGGTGATCGGCCCTGTGCGTGACCAAAAGGTGGTCGATCAGGCGCTGCATGTCGACACCTTTGGTGAAGAAGCGCTCGGCCCCGGCCTGCTCAATGGGATGGTAATCCTCCGTTCGCGGGTACATCGAGAGCCCGAGAATGTGAATGAACGGAAGTTCGGCGCGTATGTGGCGCGTCGCCTCGACACCGTCCATCTCGGGCATCGAGACATCCATCAAGACGGCATCAGGCCGGAGCACGCGTGCTTGGTCGATCGCCTCGAGTCCATTGGCGGCCTCGCCCGCCACCTGGAACTCGGGCCGCGCCTGTAATAACTCACGGAGGGCCTCGCGAACCGCGGTGTGATCATCGACGATCAGAATCCTCAGGGCGCTCGCCGCTGCGACGCCAGCGGCGTCACCAGACGCCAGTCCAGTGAGGGCGTGGCTCACCGGAGACTCTGCGCCGATGGCGGACTGCGCAGTGCCTGCAGGTGCGATCAAGCGGAATCTCGTCCCGCGCCCCGGCGCGCTCTCGATCTCGAACCGGCCGCCCAGCAACGTCAGCCGCTCTCGGATACTGAAAAGGCCCCATCCGACTTGCCCGGCCTTCGCCCGATCGATCACTTCGGCAGGATCAAACCCGATCCCACGGTCCGTCACAGTGATGGAAAGCATGTCGCCCGGTTCCCGCGCGAGATCTACCGTGACCCGATCGGTCTGTGCATGCTTGACTGCGTTAAAGAGCAGCTCTCGGACGGACTCGAAGAGCAGCGTGCAGACGTCCTTTCGCGTGGAATCGGCGAGCGGGTCGGCGGAGACGTGGACCTTGAGTCGGTATTTACGGTGGCTCCAGTCCGCCAACCAGGTCAACGCGGTCGGCAATCCCGCACCTTGCAATAAGGGAGGAGACAACTCCACACTCAACGATCGTGCGGCGGCGATCGCTTCGTCGATCTGACGTTTCGCTTGGACGAGCAGCGCCGGTGGACCGTCCCGCCGCGAATCACGGTTCATCTGTTGCTCGAGATGTATTGCCGCGAGGGCCAGCATCTGCTGGAGGCCGTCGTGAAGCGTTTTGGCGAGCTGTTCACGCGCGTGTTGTTCGGCGAGTGTTAAGTCGGACGCCAACCGGCTCAACTGCGCCGATCGGCGTTCCAGTTCGACCGTTCGCTCTCGAAGGGCCGCGGCGGCGCGGCGGCGTTCCGTAATGTCGGTCACGAACGCGATGGCGTGCCCGCCGCCAGGGGTCGCGACGTGATTCAAACTGACTTCGATCGGGAAAATCGACCCGTCCTTCCGCTCACCGGCGAGATCACGGTCACCCGCCATCGGGCCGGGATGCGGTGCGGCGAAGTATCGGGTCCGATGCTCGGCATGCAGGTCACGGAACGACCGCGGCACGAGCCGCTCGATTGACTGACCGGTGAGCTCTCCGGGCTCCCAACCAAACATCATCTCGAGCGCTCGGTTGGCCATGAGGATGGTGCCTTGGGCGTCCACCGAAAGAATGCCCTGGGCAGCGGTTTCTAGTAGGAGGCGCAGTTCGCGATTGTGCTCCTCGTCGCGCCACGCCCGAAGCGCTTCCTCGGCCTGCCGCCGCGCCGTGACGTCCAGTTCAAGCCCAGCGAGCCGTGTGACCTCACCGGCCGCATCGCGCTCGACGCTGCCCAGGCTCTGTATCCACGACACCGTTCCGTCAGGCCGCAGGATCCGGAACGTCGTGTCCCATTCATCCCTCGTCGGGTGCAGCCGCTCGTCGACCAGCTCGAGCACCTTCGGACGGTCCTCCATGTGTATGCGGTCCAACCACCCATCGAAGGTTGCCGGTTGGTCGGGAGGAAACCCATAGAGCCGACGAAAGCCGTCGTCCCATTCGACATGATTGGCGCCGACGTCCCGCGTCCACGAGCCGGCTGCCGCCGCCTTGAGCACCAGACGCAGCCGTTCTTCGCGCGCCCGCAACGCTGCCTCAGCCTGGCGTTGTTCGAGCGCCGCCCAGACGCGTTGGGTGACCTTCCGGACCATCGTGACCTCGTCGGACGTCCACACGCGCGCCGCGCGGCTGTGAACCCCGAACGCGGCGACGACGCGCCCGTCCCTCGTCAGCAGCGAAGCGAGATACGCGCCGATCTCCGCAGCCCTCAGGGCCTCCCTCGCTCCCGCGGTCCGCGGATCGGTTTCCGTGTCGTTGACGACCAGAACGCCGAAGCGTTCGAGCTCATGGACGATCGTTACGTCGAAGTCCGTCCAGCGAACGCGCCCGATGATCGACGCCACACCGTCCACGTAGTTATCGAGGATCGTGTAGACGTCGCCATCGATCTCGCCATAGGTCACGCGGTTCACGCGAAGGTACGTCCCAAGCAGCTGGCACGTCTCCGCACAGATGCCTGCGGGATCGCGGAGCGGCCGGATCGCGTCGCCCACCCGGAACAGGAACGCCTCCCGTTCTTCGCTCATGGGGATGGTCGTGTTCGCTGAATGGACAGGTTCAATGGAGTCGAGTGACATGACTGTGGGTGGGTATTCTAAATCTCGCGGCTCGACAGGAGCGAGACTTTCGTCGACGGGTTCGGTCTTTAGTCAGTCAGGTTGTGGCAGGCGCCTTGACGCCTGGGCGCAGGAGGATCGCCGGAGCCTATTTGTTATTGTCGTTGCGCGTCATCTGGCAGGTTTTACACCAATGGTCCGGTAGAACTTACAGGGCTGAGGCATGCCATCGTCAACTCGTCTGTTTGACGGCCGAGATCTGCTGCCGGTGTTCCCGGCGCCCGAATCGATCGAACGATCTGCTAGAACTTGGACGCCGCCGACTTCAGCAGCGCAATCACTTGATCCTTCTTGTCGCGCGCGTCGAATCCGTCGAGCTGCACCTCGACCATGCGGCCCTTTACGTAAGCGGCGGCATGAACGTAGATCGGCGAGTCAGCCTTGAAGGCGGCAGCTTCGCCGGCGCCCGATATGACCTCGTCGGCCGTCCCAGCTCTCACCGATGCCTGCAGTCCCTGTTTGATCAAGTCTGGAGACATGCCGGCAAACATCCGGGACGCTTCGCTGACGGTTACGTCCAGGGTAAAGCGCCCCATGCCGTCGCCCCAGGTGTATCGACACGTACTAAATCCGACGCCCTCGAGGGACGTCGAGACGCCATCAGCGACGCTCGATCTCGATGCAAGCGGCTGAACGTCGTCGGTCGTGACCAGCGCACACGGCCCAGAAGGCTGCGCCGCCGCGGTGCTGTCGCCCATTCCCAGCCCAGACAGCCCGGCGGCGACCATTATCGATCCGAAGAGGATGTCGGAGCCGAGCCGCCACCCACCGTCCGAACCACGAAGCAGGCGCCGAATGTTCATCATGTCCAAATTGTAAGGCAACAGGACCGGTTCGTCGGACTCTTCAATTACCTCCCCGGAAGGAACTGAAATGTGCCGGACACATATGACAACTGTCATAGGCGATCTGAGCCTTGCCCAAGCATGCTCAGTGAGTGACGCCGATAAGGACCATGACACATCGCTTCTCTCGAACTCAATGTTGTTGGTTTTACAGAGTGGCTTCGATCACACTCGCATCCATCGTG
The DNA here is from genome assembly GCA_035510155.1 of Vicinamibacterales bacterium. Taxonomy (GTDB): domain Bacteria; phylum Acidobacteriota; class Vicinamibacteria; order Vicinamibacterales; family CAVVIG01; genus DATKHR01. The sequence continues at coordinate 16,659 of DATKHR010000140.1, read as the reverse complement.
TGCGCAGCGACCGCCGCGCAGTCGCAGACGCCACCTTCGTTCGCGCCACCCGGATGGGATCACGGTCTCGCCCTTGCCGAAGCGCACGACAAGAATCCTGATTCGAGAATTGTCGAAGTCGACCTGACCGCGCGAATCGCCGAGGTCGAGGTGGCGCCCGGCGCGAAAGTGCGAGCCTGGACCTACGATGGCCACATTCCAGGGCCGCTCATCCGCGCTCGCGTCGGCGACCGCGTCATCGTGCACTTCACGAACAACCTTCCGCAGGCCACGACTCTCCATTGGCATGGTGTGCGGGTTCCGATCGAGATGGACGGCGTGCCCGCCATCTCCCAGCCCGAAATCCAGTCAGGAGACACTTTCACGTACGATTTTGTGGTCCGCGATGCCGGACTTTACTGGTATCACCCGCATGTCATGTCCGCGGCGCAGGTCGGATTCGGCCTATACGGCGCGCTCCTGGTGGAGGATCCCGATGAAGGCGTCGGGGTCGGCGACGAGATCACGATCGTGCTCAGCGACATCGGCTTCGATCGTAACGGCGTCCTCGAGTCGCCCGACAGCGGCGGCCCGGCCGGCATGGTGTTCGGCCGAGAAGGCGCGTACGTCCTCGTCAACGGCAAAGTGCTGCCCACGCTCGGCGCCCGGTCTGGCGCGCCGCAGCGATGGCGCATCGTCAATGCTGCCAAGAGCCGGTATTTCCTGCTGGATCTTGACGGCCAGCCGTTCTACGTGATTGGCGCCGACGGCGGGCTGCTGGAAAAGCCCCAGTCGACGCAGAGCTTGCTCATCACTCCCGGCGAGCGCGCAGACGTCGTCGTGACGCCGACCCGGCCGAAAACGGGGACGCTCACACTGCGTTCGCTGCTCTACAACCGCGGCTATGGCAGCGTCGAGTTCCGGAATGTCGAGGACCTGCTCACCATCGCGTTCACCGAGGAACCCACGCTTCCCGGCTCGAAGCTGCCGGCCGTTCATCGGGACATCGTCGTCCCGGATATGAGCGACGCGAAAACCGTGGACGTTCTGCTCACGCTGCCACCGAAAGGCGCCGGTGGGAAGTCAGAGTTCCAAGTGAACGGTCGGCCGTTCTGGAAGGCCAAGCCGTTTCCGGCAAGGCTCGGTGAGAAACAGATCTGGATAGTGAAGAACGAGAGCGGGTTCGCACACCCGTTCCATCTTCACGGCTTTTTCTTCCTGCCGCTCGACGAGCAGCTCCAGCCGCTTCGTCCGATGTCCTGGAAGGACACGATCAACGTGCCGGTCGACGGCACAGTTCGGTTTCTGATCGTCTTCGACGAGCGTCCGGGGATGTGGATGTTCCATTGCCACATCCTCGATCACGCTGAGGGCGGTCTCATGGGACACGTCCATCTCGAGCCGGCGCCGTCGCCGCGACCGAGCAGCTGACGAGTGCGTGTGAGAGGGGACAACGTGGCTTGCGCGCGCCGCGGTCAGCTGGCTCGAGGTTGCCGAAATCGCATAGATGCGTGCGGGCGGTGGCCGTAGCCTTCGAGTAGCTGGAGCTCTGCAGGCTGCTCGGCGCACCCGGTTCCGAGCACTGCGAGTTGCCAAACACACATCAAGGCACATCGTGTCACACGACTCCCCACGAGTCATTCCGATCTCATTACGTTTTGGCATCCTTTACGCGTCCTTGTGCGTCGGGTTGGCTGCACCCTCCGCGTTCGCTCAAGAAATGGAGCCGAAGGCCTACTCGACCTCACCGGTCGGAGCCAACTTTCTTGTGGCCAGCTATTTCTGGTCGACCGGGAGCGTACTGCTGGATCCGACCTTGCCGATCGCGGACGTGCACGCCGACGTCCAGGGCCTCGCCTTCGGCGTCGGCCACACGTTCAACCTCTTCGGCGACCTCGGGCTGGTGTCGGTCGCGTTGCCTGTGGGGTGGGTCGACGCCACGGGGAAAGTCTTCGAGCAGGCGGCGGAAGTCACGCGATCGGGGTTGACCGACACACGCCTCAAGTTGTCGGTGAACTTACGCGGCAACCCAGCGATGACGCTGCGCGAGTTCGCGACGGCGCCCAGACGGACGGTGGTCGGTGCAAGCCTCTCGGTTTTGGCGCCGACCGGTCAGTACGACGGCAAGAAGCTGATCAACCTCGGTACGAACCGGTGGGGATTCAAACCTGAAGTCGGCGTCTCTTGGCCGAAAAGCCGATGGGACATTGACGCGTACGTCGGTGGGTGGTTCTTTACGACGAATCCCGACTTTTTTCCTGGCGGCGTCACCCGAGCGCAAGATCCCATGCTGACGATTCAGGCCCATGCAAGTTACACCGTGCGACGGGGCCTGTGGATAGCCGCTGACAGCACGTGGTACCGCGGCGGGAGCACGCGCGTCGGGGGCGGCATCCCTACGATTCCCGTGGACAACTCGCGGTTGGGCGTGACCGCGTCGCTGCCTGTCGGCGCCCGTTATTCGCTCAAAGTGGCCTACAGCCGAGGGGCGGTCGTAAGGACGGGAACCAACTTCAGCACCATCGCGGTAGCTGGACAGGTGCTCTGGCTGAGTCCACGGTGGGCCGGTCGATGAAGAGCGCAAAGCCAGGACCATTTCGAGGGGAGGACGTTCAGCGCTTGAGATGATCGGCGAAGAAACTCCACACGACGTCATTAGTTGTGACGCCTGAGGCTGACGCAGTTGTCACCCGCCCCGCCGAACTCCAATAGTCGAACGTTTGATCCTGTGACGTGGCGTGGCAGGGAACGGCGCGGCGTTGAGGGCTCTCCCCAAGACCTCCGAAATCGTGGAGGCGCTCCCGCTTTTCGGCTTTCGCTCTGTGGGGACCTCAAAGTCAGACGGCCGATCATTCCGCTCTGACCAGGCTGGTTCATCGTTTCAGCTCGAACATCACCGTCGGAGCTTGAGCGTGAAGGCGCGACATCCGACGGCGACCGATGTGTAGCACGCTGCTGAAATAAGATTCACGAGGAAGACTCGCGAGAACGTGATCGTATTTGCCTTTAAGAAAGAAACGACATGAGAAGGTTCGTTATAACCGGCGCGCCCGGTGCAGGGAAGACCGCGATCATCCGTCAGTTGGAGCTCGTCGGGTTCAGCGTGGTCGAGGAGGCAGCGACCGACATCATCGCGGACGCACAAGCCCGAGGAACCGCTCAACCCTGGACACATCCCTCGTTCATTGATGAAATCGCGAAGCTGCAGCGGGACCGTCAGATTCGAGCGTCCTATCAACCGGATGAGGTTCAGTTTCACGACCGCTGCGCTGTGTGAACCGCGGCGCTGGCAGTCTACCTCGGACACTCCTTTTCATCGTTTCTTGCCAGCGAACTGGAGCGCGTCAAAAAAGAAGCCATCTACCAAGACCAAGTGTTCCTCATTCGCAGTCTTGGCTTCATTACGCCTACAGAGGCGCGTCGAATCAGCGTTGAGGAAGCTGTGCGTTTTGAGAAAATTCACGAAGAGACCTACCGGGACTTCGGCTTCGAACTCGTGTCAGTCGAGCCAGGAAGTGTGGCGGAACGGGTCGGCATCATCAAAGCGGCAATTCGTTAAGGCTGACCGTTCGCATCTAACGCTGTCGTGGTCGCCCGATAACAACATCCCATCCACAGCTCGCAGGTCCTCGGGAGTTTGGTCAATAACCCGTTCCCAAGAGTATGATGCGCCGAAATCGAGCCAAGGACGGAAACCTCAGACAAAAACGCATGACAGATGGCGTGCGCTCGCGATTCACTGTGCGACACGTGGTCCTGGCGGTCCTTTGTCTCTTGTACTTCGTCGCGTATGTCGACCGCGTGAACATCTCGGTCACGGGACCAATAATCAGGCGCGAGTTGAGGCTGACACCGACCGAGCTCGGCCTGATCTTCTCGGCGTTCGCCTACCCCTATGCGGTGATGCAGATTGTGGGAGGGTGGTCGTCGGACAAGTTCGGGCCGCGTCTTGTGCTCACCGTCTTGAGCCTGCTTTGGAGTGTGGCCACCATCATGACGGGGTTGTCGTGGAGCGTCGCCTCGCTGATCGTCGCCCGTGTGCTGGTCGGAGTTGGCGAGGGCGGAGTGTTCCCGACTGCCACGCGCGCCTTGACCTTCTGGATGCCTGTCAGCGAACGCGCGTTCGCCCAGGGGATCATGCACAGCTCTGCGCGCCTTGGCGGAGCGCTCACGACCCCGATCGTGCTCGCGCTCGTGGCGTGGTCGGGATGGCGTCACTCGTTCATCGCGCTCGGTTTCGCCAGCGCGCTTTGTACGGCGATGTGGGTGATTGTGTTCAGAGACATTCCGGCGGAGCATCCCTGGGTGACGACCACCGAACTGCATGAAGTGAGCCGTGACGGGGCTCCCGCGCGCGGAGTCGCTGCTCGCACGCCATGGGTCGAGATCGGCTCGCGGATGTGGCTTGTGACGATCGTCGATTTCTGCTACGGGTGGTCCCTGTGGGTCTTCTTAACATGGCTTCCGTCGTACCTCTCGGACGCGCGAGGCTTTACGCTGAGCGCGATGGCGCTCGGGACCATGCTCCCGCTGATGGCCGGTGTGATTGGCGACACCATGGGGGGAGTTGTTTCGGACAGGCTATTCAGGCAAACTGGGAATCTCCGTTTTGCGCGCAGAGCGCCGCTCATCGCGGGTTTGCTGGGCGCGTTGATCTTCATCATCCCGGCTGTCATGTCGCACAGTGCGCAAGGCGCGGTCTTCGGTCTCGCCCTGGGGTTCTTTTTTCTCGAGCTGACCAATGCCGTATTGTGGGCGCTTCCGATCGACATCGCCGGCAGCCACGCCGGCACGGCCAGTGGCATGATGAACTCCGGTTTCGGCATCGCTGGCATGGTTTCACCGGTTGTGTTCGGCATCATCGTCGAGCGGACGGGGCGCTACGATCTTCCATTTTTCCTTTCAAGCGGGCTCCTGCTTGTCGGCGCGATCTGTTCGATGTTTGTCGATCCAACCGATACCGTGCAGCGCAGGGCCGAATGGCCGAGTGGGGCACCCGAGGGGACATGCGCATGTTGAGTTCCTTAACCGTGATTGCATCGGGTTCCGTGCTGGGGGCCAAAGTCGTCGGCGTCAACCTGAGGGAGCTTGACGAACGTCTGTTCCTGGCGATCCACGAGGCATGGCTCGAGCACCAGGTTTTAGTGTTCCCCGATCAGTGCCTCCTCGATGAGGACCTGATTGCCTTCAGCAGGCGCTTTGGCCCGCTTGATCACGCGCCCGTGCAGGAGAACGGACAGCGCTTTGTGAAAGGCCATCCGGAGATCTACGTTGTCTCGAACGTGATCGAGAACGGCGTGGCCATCGGAAGTCTGGGGTCTGGGGAAGCCGTGTGGCATACGGATATGTCGTACTTGGTCGACCCGCCCAAAGCGAGCGTGCTTTACGCGCTCGAAGTTCCGGTGACCGGTGGTGAAACCGGTTTCTGCTCGATGTACAGCGCGTGGGAGGCCCTGCCCGAACGGCTGCAGAGGTATGTAGCGGGTTTCAAAGTGAAGCATGACGGAACCTACAACAGTGGTGGGTATGTCCGTGCGGACGCAACGCCGACTGACGACCCACGCACGGCACCAGGCGCGTTTCACCCGTTGGTCGGGATCCATCCGCAATCAGGACGTCGGTTTCTCTATCTGGGGCGTAGGCGTAATGCCTATATCGAGGGCCTGCCGCTCGATCAGTCCGAGGCGTTGTTGAACGAGATCTGGTCGTACGCCACTGACGATTCCCTGACCTGGTACCACCACTGGAGTGTCGGGGATTTGGTGATCTGGGATAACCGCTGCACCATGCATCGGCGCAATGCGTTCGATTCGAAATCACGCCGGGTCATGCACCGGACTCAGATCAAGGGCCGATAGCCTCCGGCATCCCGTCCGTTCTTTTCGAATCAGGGGCGAACGAGCGCGAACCGGTGACCTTTCGGTCGTCGCTGATTGACAGGTGGAAATCTGCGAATGCTCGCTGAAGCTCCTCGCGCGAAGTTCGCTCAATCGCGTCGAGGTCCTCGCGAGTCAGGGGACCCGATAGCCGTGCGGTGATATCGGCAGGTAGGCCGGATCCATTCCGCTCGAATGAAAAACCACAGCTGCGTTGCCCCGTGCCGCGACAGCTCGCGCTGCCGAGCGGGACCAGGAGGATCGTGAGAATCGCCGTCGTTGCTGTCAACCCAGAACCCATCTCACGTCCGGACCCATCCCCTTGACAATAAAAGTTGTCAACACTAGCATCTCCCGGTGCTCGACATCCAAGTCATCGATGATCCAGCAGCGGCGACGGTGGCTTTGGAGCCCGTGCGGAGTCGACTCCTCTCCGAGCTACTCGTGCCCGCCTCGGCGGCGACATTGGCCACGCGGGTTGCCCTGCCTCGGCAGAAAGTCAACTACCACCTGCACGCGCTCGAGGCGCACGGGCTGGTGCGGCTGGCTCAGGAACGCAAGTGGGGCGGGCTGACAGAACGGCTGCTCGTGGCGACGGCCGCTTCCTACGTCGTTTCGCCGAGGGCCCTGGGTCCGGTCGCCGCGGATCCGAATCGCGAAGTCGACAGGCTGTCCGCGAGCTATCTCATCGCCCTGGGCGCACGCGTCGTCCGCGAGGTGGGCGATCTTGTTCGTCGTGCGAAGGAGACGGGCAAACGCCTGGCGACCCTGGCGGTGGATACCGAGATACGCTTCCGGTCGGCGACGGACCGGGCGGCTTTCAGCAACGAACTCGCCGAGGCCATCACGACACTGGCTTCGAAGTACCACGATGAATCCGCCTCCGGCGGCCGCGCGCATCGCCTGGTGGTCGTGGCGTACCCCCAGCCGCAGCAATCCGATCGCAAGGAGCCATCATGAGCGTGAAGAGAGAAGCCTCCGGACGCCGTTCAGTCCAGGTCGAAGTCGAAGTCCCCGGCACGCCGGAGGAAGTCTGGCAGGCCATCGCCACCGGGCCGGGTATTTCGTCCTGGTTCGTGCCGACTGAATTCGAGGAGCGTGACGGGAAGCCCGTTGCGGTAAAGTTGAACTTCGGCCCGGGCATGGAGTCCCGCTCGGTCGTGACGGCCTGGGATCCGCCGCGGATGTTTGCCGCCGAGGCCAATGGCTGGGCCCCTGGTTCGCCCCCCATCGCGGACGAGTGGAGCGTCGAAGCGCGCGGGGGAAGCATCTGCGTCGTCCGCGTGGTGCATAGCCTCTTTGCCAGCACGGACGACTGGGACAACCAGCTGGAAGGCACCGAATCCGGCTGGCCTGGCTTCTTCCGCATCCTGCGGATCTATCTCACGCACTTCCGCGGTCAACGCTCCGCGATGATGCAGTGGATGGCGCCCGCCGCGGGAACCGAAGCGGAGGCTTGGGAAGCGCTGACCGCGGCATCGGGGCTGAAAGGCGTGAGCGCCGGGCAGCGTCGGACCGCCCCAGCCGGCGTCCCGACGCTCAGCGGCGTGGTGGAGCATGTCAGCCAGAGTCCCTACAACGCCCTGCTGCGCCTCGACAAGCCGGGGCCGGGCGCCGCCGCCCTCGGCGCCGTCAACTTCGGCGGCTCGATCATGGTCACGCTAAGCTTCTATCTCTACGGCGACCAGGCCGCCGGGACCGTCGCCCGTGAGACACCGCTCTGGCAGGCCTGGATTCAAGAACACTTCCCGCTGCCGTCGGAGACGAGCAAGAGTGAATGATCGCGTGGTCATGGTTGATTGAATACGTCAGCTCAACTCTCTTGACCGATCTCGACGTTTGAATGGGTTCGGTCAGTAGGTGCCCAAGACGATCTTGTCGGACGAGCTACTAAACGACCATTTCACCGGTCTGTCAGAGCGTCCACGAGGTCACTACTCGAATAGAGGTATCCATCTTTTGAAGCTACTGTTACCGGCACGGAGCGGATCCGGAGCTCGAGACTCACGTCGTCCCTCGTTCTTGGCAGGATCCGCTCGATTAGGCCCACTTGATTGGGGGTGAAGGGGATCGGCGTGCGGTACACGGCGGTCACAATTGTACGTCCGGCTTCTCGGCGAAACCTGACGTCGGCGAGGTATGCACCCTGCTGGGTCGTGGACGCCGTTTTGAGCGCGGTACGCACCGACGCCTCGTATATTTCGTTTGCAAGCATTCGTCGAAGGCTCACACTGAGCATAGCCGTCAATGCGGCCAAGATTCCGAGACTGACGAAGCTACGCCGGAACAACCTTCCCGCGCCAAGTACTTCGGTCTGTCCACGGTACCCGCTCAGCCACAGTACAATCGAACTCGCCACCTGAATGCCCACCATGTTTGCAAAGGCCAGCAAGAATGCGCCCGCGCTGAGGCGATAGTCGCCTCGCGCCAGACAGATGGCGCTCGAGGACAGTGGCGGCACCAAAGCCGTGGCGATTGCGACGCCGACGAACGCCACATTCAGACGAGGAGACGCAATCGCATAGGCGCCGGCAGCGCCGCCGCTCAGCGCGATCATGAGATCCATGAGATTGGGCGCCGTCCGCGCATAAATTTCGCTCGTCAACGGGAACATCCCATGCGCGAGGCCAAACACGAACGCGGTTCCATACACGACGCCTATTCCGCATGCCAAGGAGAGAAAGGCTTTACGAACGAGCGAATTGTCTCGGTCAACCAGGCCGAGCGCGATCCCGGAGATGGGGCCAAGCAGCATGGCGATCAGCATCGCGCCAATCACAACCGCCGGACTGTTTTCGAGCAGCCCGTAGCAGGCGATCACCGTGGCGAGGACGTTCATGGTCACATAGGCGGCATCACACTTCGAGTTCGCATCGATGTTGGCCCGAACCACAGTCCGGAGGTCGGGGATTTGAGTGTCAGTCGCCATTTGAGCCAGTCCCCCTTTCGTCGGTTCGTGTCCGGACGAGCAGGAGCTATGCCCGTCCCATAGCGAGGAAAGCTTCCGGGGACGATGCCCCGGAGTGCAAACGATCGGCGGCTGCGGCCGCAACCACTCCGACTTATCGGAGTTGAGTCCGCTATATAGGAACATCCTACGTTTTCGCGGATGCGTGCCGATGGCCTTGCCGATAACCACGACAGCGGAGCTCTCTGAGGCCGACCTGTTGGGAAGCTGCTCAGCGCGGCCTAGTTGCTTGAACGTGATCGCCAGGGTGAGCACGATCGATCACTGACGTCTGCCGCATCGCCCCCGTCGAGGCGCCGCGAAGAGATCGACGACATCTGGTGGTCAATCAAGCGCGGCGTATCGACACCTTTGGTGGAGAAGCGCCTCGGCCCCCGCCTGCTCGATGGGATGGTGACCCTCCGTTCGCGAGTACATCGAGAGCCCGAGAATGTGAATGAACGGAAAGTTCGGGGCGCGCGCGCTTGGTCGATTGCCTGGAGTCCATTGGCGGCCTCGCCGGCTACTTGAAACGCGCGCCGCGCCTGCAATAATCCGCTTCGCGCACCGCGGGGTGATCATCCACGATCAGAATCCTCAGACGCGCGCCGACGCGACGCCAATGTCACGAGACGTCGGTCGAATGACCGCCTGGCTCACCGGAGCGTCCCCGCCCGCGGAGCCCTGGGCGGTGTCTGTGGGTGCGATCAAGCGGAAGCTCGTCCCGCGCCCGGGGGCGCTCTCGATGTCGAACCGGCCGCCCAGCAGCGTCAGCCGCTCGCGGATGCTGAACAGGCCCCATCCAACCTGACCGGCCTTCGCCCCGTCGACCAATCCGCCAGGATCAAACCCGATCCCCTGGTCCGCCACAGTGATGGACAGCATGTCGCCGGGTTCGCGCGCCAGCTCCACCGTGACTCGATCGACGTGGGCGTGCTTGACGGCATTGAAGAGGAGCTCTCGGACCGACTCGAAGATCAGCGTGCGAACGTCCTTTCGGGTCGAACTGGCGAGTGGGTCAACAGAGACGTCAACCTTGAGCCCATACTTGTTCCGCGTCCAGTCCGCCAGCCAGCGTAACGCGGCGGGCAGCCCCGAGCTTTGTAGTACAGGAGGAAACAGCTCCACGCTCAGGGATCGGGCGGCGGCGATAGCCTCCTCCAGCTGGCCTTTTGCCTCCACGAGCGGTCCGGGTGGGGGGCCCTGCTGCGAGTCACGGGTCATCTGTTGCTCCAGGCTTATCGCCGCAAGGGCCAGCATCTGCTGGAGCCCGTCGTGAAGCGTTTTGGCGAGCTGCTCGCGCGCACGCTGCTCGGCGAGCGTCAGATCGGACGCCATCTGCCTCAGTTGAGCCGTCCGCTGTTCCAGCTCTACGGTCCGCTCGCGAAGCGCCGCGGCGGCGCGCTGGCGTTCCGTAACGTCCGTCACGAACGCGATGGCGTGGCCGCCGCCAATGGTAGCGATGTGATTCAGGCTGACCTCGATTGGAAACGCCGACCCGTCCTTGTGTTCGCCAACGAGGTTGAGCCTGGCTCCCATCGGAAGAGGACTCGGAGCGGCGAAGTACTCGATTCGATGTTGTACGTGCGCGTCACGAAGGGACGACGGCACGAGCCGCTCGATGGGTTGGCCGATCAACTCGCCCGGCCCCCAGCCGAACATCGCCTCGAGCGCACGATTCGCGGTGACGATCGTGCCCTGCCCGTCTACGGACACGATCCCCTGCGCGGCAGTTTCAATCAGGAGCCGCAGCTCGCGATTATGCTCCTCGACGCGTCGCGCCTGGAGCGCGTTCTCGGCCTGCCGCCGCGCGGTGACGTCGAATTCAAGGCCAGTGAGCCGAGTGACATCGCCTGCGGCATTGCGCTCGGCGCGGCCCAGGCTCTGTATCCACGAAAGAGTGCCGTTGGGCAGCACGATTCGGAATGTCTGGTCCCACACATCCTTCGTCGTCGTGTGGAGGATCTCGTCCAGCAGGGCGAGCACCTGCAGTCGGTCCTCCTCGTGTACGCGGCCCAGCCATGCGTCGAAGGTGGCCGGTTCGTCGGGAGGGAACCCATATCGCAAACGAAAGCCTTCGTCCCAATCGACATGATCGGTGCCTGCGTCCCAGGTCCACGAGCCCGCTGCCGAAGCCTCAAGTGCCAGGCGTAGGCGCTGTTCGCGCTCCCGCAGCGCCGCCTCGGCGTGTTTCTTCTCAGTGACGTCTATCGCCGTCGTCAGCAAGAACTGTCGTTCGCCAATTGTCACGGGATCGATCGAAAGCACCAGGATGCGCTCGGCGCCAGATTTTGTGCGCCGATGGACCTCGTAGTCACGAACAAGACCGTTCCGCCGTAGTTCTTCTGCGAGAGCGTCGATCGAGGTAACCGTTGAGATGCCTAGCTCTGCGCTCGTCTTGCCTCGCACTTCTTCAAAGGAATCCTCGAACATCCGCTCGAAGGCTTCGTTGACGCTGACAAGGCGGTGGTCCGACATGTCGGCGAGGCTGATGGCGAAGGGCGCCCGATCGTGGATGACCGAAAAGCGCGCCTCGCTTTCCCGCAGCTTCTGGTTGGCCCGGCGCAGCGCCGCCTCAGCGCGCGCTCGTTCTGCCGCCGACCACATCCGTTCGGCGGTTTCTTCAATCAACGCGATCTCGTCGTGCGTCCAGACGCGCGGTGTCGCGCTGTGGACGCAGAACGCCGCCAGCCTTCGCCCTTCTTTGTGCAACATCACGCCAACGAGCGCCGCGATCTCATTCGCTAACAGACTGGCTCGCTCAGCGTCCGTGAACCTCGCGTCTGTACGGACATCACTGACAGCGAAGGACTCACCTCCCTTGCACGCTTCGCGCAGCGCCTCGCCAAAGGTATTAATCGGCTCCCGGCCGCGATATGGAGGAAGGCCGTTTTCATAGGACGTCGTGACAATGAACTCCTCGCCGTCGACCGTCGCGTAGCTGACTCGGTTGACGCGGAGGTGCTCGCCGAGGAGGCGCGCCGTGACGTCTTGCATCTCAACCGGATCGATCAACGGGCGGAGTGCATCGTTGAGCCTGAGCAGGAAGGCCAGCCGCTCCTCGCGCTGGTGAAGGGCTTCTTCGAGACGTTCGCGTTCCGTGATGTCGTGGACGATGCCGAGGAGGTGCGTCGCAACGCCGCTGGCATCGTAGAGCGGGGTCACCGCAACCTCGCCAACTTTCCGCCCCGCCGGGTACACCGAGACTTCCTTCCAGCGGACGGTACGGCCGGATCGGATCGCTTCCCGATAATGGCCCAATACCAGGTCGCGCGATGGCGGGGGGATGACGTCACGCACGCGGGAGCCTACGAACTGTTCTCGAGTCACCCCCGTTGCAATGAGACCCGTGCGGCTCACTGACACAAATCGGAATTCGCCGTCGGGCTCGACCGCGACGTAGAACAGAATCCCAGGAACGTTCTCGTAGATGGCTGACAGTTCGTGTTCGCGCGCGAGGAGCTCGCCGGGGAGCGCCCGACGAGGCGCCATTTGTGTCATTGTGGAGCTCGCATTGCAGAGCTTACGCGCGTAAAGATGGACAGAGCCTACCTGGCATCAGTGGCGTACGTCACCTGGCATGTCTGACAGGTGAATGACGATTTGGGGGGCGGGCCTGTCACAGAATAGCGGTCAACGGGGACGATTCGACCACCGTTCTGCTCCGATTCATGACCTGGCAGATTCCGTCACGGACGCCCATCCACAGCTCAGCATTAACGACCAATTGCCTGTCGGCGGTCGCCCTCTCAGCGCTCGGCGCCAAGGGTTGTCGGGAGTGAGCCTAGGGCAGATCGGACTCGGCAATCAGACGCTTGTACACATCACGCGCGTGATTGTAGGCGGCCCGCGCGTCGGCCTGCTCCGCCGCCCTGATCGCCGGCGCCTTCTGCGTCCAGCACTGGTTGACGGCAGTGAGACACCACTCGGCGCTCCGGCGTGAGGCGCGAATCGGCTTGCCGTCGACTAGGGCAAAAACCGGATTGGTGTGCGACGACGGCAGAATACGGAGGGCAATCCAACTGCTTCGCTCGATCGGCAGGTCGAAGGTCACCTCGCGCAGGACGCCATCAGCGGTCACGTTCTTCGTCGCGACGACCTTGCCGTTGACGACGACCTCGAGCGGAACGTCGCGGGTGGCTCCAATCCGAGCGCGCTCGATATCCCAGAAGGGCTGCTGATCGATCGGCCGCGTTCGCAGGGTCTCCTGCGCCTGCGGGTTCAGGTATGCCGACACGAGCAGACGGGCGCGCACGACTCGAGCACCGGGGAGTTTGAGCTCGCTGCCGTTCTGGCCCACTTCGACGCCGTCCACGCTGAAATTGAGCAGGTGGCTCTTGCCATCCGACACGTAGCTGCGGCCGTTGCGCAGGCCACTCAGCCACCCTCCGAAACTCAACCTGCCGTCAACACGCGCATAGGTCCGGCCGAGTCCCACCCGGCTGTCATACACGCAAGGGAAGTCGGTTTCCCCGCTGATGCGCGTCCTGAACCCGACGTTGAGCGTGTGGTACCAGATGCTCAGCTCCCACACACTCGGCGTGTTGACGGTGGAAATGAAGTCGACGGCGTTAGAATGCGTGACGTCGACGATGTACTCGTTCGCACCGATGCCGTCAAACGGCGGCATCTCATAACTCGGCAACTCGCGATCCTGCACTTGAAGACCGAATCCGGAATGCGCGAACCCGACGACCGCTCCCTGCGACTTCGCCCACTTCAAAATGGGTAGATCCCAGGATGGCCAGTCTTCGATGCGATGAGTTTTCGGATAATCCTGGTCCTTGAGCCCGAGCAACACGAGATGACCGGAATGACTCGAGGGGAACCCCGAAACTTCGAGATCGTAATGCATCAGGCGCTCCGGCTTCGACAACGGGTTGTCCTGCCCCGTGAAGAACTGCTTCTGGTAGTAGTAGCAGGGTCCCCACGTCAGGACGGAACCGATGTTGAGCGCTTCGCCCAGGATCTGCCGAATCATGTCTTCGGGCAGCACGCCCTCGGTCGGGTTCTGGTAGTGCGAGCAACCGGCGGCATGAACATGATGATCGCCGGAAAACCAGCCAAGCCGCGGCGGATCGATCCAGCGTTCGAGCGTGAAGGCGATCTCGTGAGGACCGCTCGACTGGACACTGAGCTGCTTCGTCTGCGAAACGTATTCCGGACCGCCCGTGGCGACCACGGTATAGTCGCCATCCGGCAGTCGGATGCTCTCGCCGTCCGAGCGGTAGATCTGAGGCTGAAAGGGGAAATCGGGCGCCAGCCGCTTCGACTGGTTGGGATAGATACGATCGAAGCGATCGCGAATCGTCAGCGACGCGGTGCCCGGCTTGCCGTTTTCGTCGCGGATGCGAATCGTCATGAGCCGAGCCGGCTGCGCCGTGAAAAGAATCGCCACATCGTTTCGAAAGCCGACATCCTGCGTGCCCTGCCCGACGTTGAACGCAATCTGCGCCGACCGTTGCCCGATTTCTCGGCTGAACACTTCGAGGATGACGTACTCAATGGCGAGACCCGAGAGCCGAGGCGGCATCGGCCGCTTGTCGTAAATCGAGATGGCGGCCCAACGATCCCGGACGTCTCGCCCCGTCAACTGATGTGCCGGTTCGGGCGACCCATCCGATCGGATGTATGTGTTGCCGCTGTTCGGACTCTCGACGCGCAGCGGCGCGGTGACGTTGGCTTCGTTGAGGACTTTGACCAGGAACAAGCGGGTCCCGCCCTCGACGACCTCCGGCTTGGCAGGCCCCTGCTCCACGCTCACACGACTTTCGGGGTTGATGCGAACTACCGCCAACACGTACTTGTCGAGCGTCGCCTGAAGCCGTTCGGTCGCGGCTTCTTCATCGGTCATGGAAACCGCGTCATCGATCGCCTGACGATCGACCGGCGATAGCGGCTGCCCGAGATAATTCAGGGCGGTCTCGAGTCGACGCACCTGCTGTGCGAGCGGCTGGAGCGGGACAGACAATCGGGGAACCCGTTGGTCGGGCTGCGCTTCAAAGCGCGGGGAGGCCAGAAGAACTGCGACAATGCAGGCGCCGGTCCAACGGAGCAAGAATGTCACCATTACGCCTCGTTTCTCGGCAGGTTGCGCGCAGTCTAGCACGAGCTCGTAGGGGAGCGCCGCGCCATTCAACCGTACCGCACTCGAAGAAACCGGATCTGATCAGTTGTCCCGGGCGGTAGGATTGTGACGATGCCCTTGAGTCATGCGGACATTGCGGCAATCCGGGCCGCCATCGACGCAGATGCCGCCGCTGTGCGACGCGCCGACTGGGATGCTGTGACGGGCATGTTTACAGCCGACGCGATTCGGTTCCCGCCCCATCATGCACCGATCCGCGGGCGCGCTGCCATGCGGGCGTGGCTCGGGACGTTCCCGCCAATTCGGGAGTTCGCCATCACCGCCGATGAGATCATCGGCTGCGATGATGTGGCATTCGTGCGCGGCCGTTACGCGCTGACTGCCGCTGCCGGGCCGGGATCAACGCTGATGAGCGACCGCGGCAACTACATGGGGCTGCTTCGGAAACAGTCTGACGGCTCCTGGCTATGGATGACGGACATGATCAGTTCCGAGCTGCCAGCGAACGCGTGACCGCCGCTCACACGCCAGCTTCGCGCGCTAAACGGACCGCTCAAGACCTTGCGCTGTCCTTCGTGAACCTGCGCAGCGTCAGGAAGTCGCGGTGGGGCGAGGGCATCATAGCTACGGGGCTGTGTGACAATCATCATCCGAGAAGAGCGTCCCGAAGACATTGTCGCGATTCGTGATCTAAACGACCGCGCCTTCGGTCAAGAACGGGAAGGTCACCTCGTTGACGCCCTGAGGTCGCATGGAGGCATCTCCCTCTCTTTGGTCGCAACGCTGAATGGTCGAGTGGTCGGCCACGTCCTGTTCAGCCCTGCGACTATTGGCGCAGTCGCAGGCGTAGCGCTCGGCCCGATGGGAGTTCTTCCTGAACATCAACGACAGGGCATTGGCAGCAAACTGATCGAATCTGGAAAACGTATTGTTCGGGGCTCGGGGTGTCCTTTCATCATCGTCTTGGGACACGCGAACTACTACCCAAGATTCGGGTTCAGACCAGCAAGCACCCACGGCGTTATGTGCGACTGGGACGTGCCCGATGACGTATTCATGCTGTTGGTTCTTGACGATCAGATGATGGAAGGAGTCTCCGGACTAGCCAAGTATCGCGACGAGTTCTGGAGCGTCGTCTAGCAGCCCGTATCTGGACTCCTCCAGGATGTCGAGCGGGGTCGCGACGGGATTCCCATCGAAAATCGCCGGCGGCAGGCTCCACCGACAGCAGACGAAATAAATTCGACTCTCCTGGAAGCGGCGGACTTTAACGGCTGCGCTGTTGAGCGACCATCGTCAGGGCAGCACCGGCCGTGCAGGCTGACAATTCAAGATCGAAATTTCCACAAGAGCGCTACAAGGGCGAGTATTGAGGCGGCAGGAATCATGAACAGCAATGCCACACCGCTGTCGAACCTGAAATCACCTTCTCTAATAACGAGAACGACGATAGCGCCCCACCCGATAGCCACGATGGCATTGAGCAGGATTGCGAGAGCGTGTATCAGCCTCTGAAGTCGCATCAAGCCACTTGCGTTTGGTAGTGCGTGGGTTGTGCTGCGGTCATTAAAACGCGATAGCGATGGCCGAATGTCGGGGCATTATCCTCGGGAGACGCCTCATCACGCTGCCAACGGACTACGTCTTCCAACAGGCCGACAAAGGCCGAGAACCACGGCGGTGATTTGGAGTCCAGCCACAGACCACCTCCGAGCACCCTACCTGGGAGAGGCCACTATCGGGTTGAGAGACGTCGTTCCAGTTCGTCC
>DATKHR010000139.1:0-42918 GCA_035510155.1 Vicinamibacterales bacterium | reverse complement strand
ATGGCCACCAAAACACTCGATGCAGACACCATCATGGCCCGCGCCACGCCGATGGCTCATCAGCAGGCGCACGAGATCCAGCCCTACGGTCATCTCGTCAGGATGCCCATCGCGTTGTCGGAAACGACGTGCAAGGAATCGGTCTCGAATCTCAATCAGATCCTGGCGGACACGATCGCGCTGCGCGACCTGTACAAAAAGCACCACTGGCAGGTGGCGGGACCGACGTTTTATCAGCTCCACTTGCTGTTCGACAAGCACTACGGCGAGCAGAACGAGCTCGTGGATTCAATCGCCGAGCGGATTCAAATGCTCGGCGGCGTGAGTCTCGCCATGGCCCACGACATCGCCGAAACGACGCTCGTTCCACGCCCGCCGAAAGGTCGCGAAGAAGCGCCCGTGCAGATCTCTCGCCTGCTCCACGCTCACGAGATCGTCGTCAAGGAAGCCCGAACGATGGCCCGGCAGGCGGCCGCCAGCGGGGACGATGGCACCAACGACCTGCTCGTGAGCGACGTCATCCGGCAGAACGAGGCGCAGGTCTGGTTCCTCGCTGAGCATGTGGTGGATGTGCCGCTCGCGCGGGCGTGATCGAGCAGCGGCTTCGGCGCGGGCGTGAGGAGGACACGATGACGGCGAACGTCGCCTGCGCGCACATCCAGGAGATCAGCTCGGTGAAGCACGCCAAACGACGGGTGTGCGAGGAGTGCGTGAAGATCCACGGACAATGGGTTCACCTGCGGACATGCCAGCAGTGCGGGGCAACCTTGTGTTGCGACAACTCGCCCAATCGCCACGCCTCCAAGCACGCCCGGTCGAGCGGGCACCCGGTGATCGCGTCAGCGGAGCCTGGCGAGCGGTGGCTCTACTGCTACCCGGACGACGCGTTCTCAGAGTACTGATGTAGGCGTTGACTTTCGTCTTTTCTTCGCCTATGCTCGGGCTTTTGGAGGACCCATGTCCATCGCTGAGATGCTCCTTCACGAGTTCGACCTGGAGATGGCCAACACCCGAAAAACCCTTCAGAGAGTCCCCGCAGACAGGTGGGACTGGAAACCTCACCTGAAGTCGGGCAGCCTCGGTTGGCTCTCGGGGCACGTCGCGACGCTTCCGCAATTCACGACCGTGACGGCGAGCACATCGAACCTGGAGATCGCCGGGTCCAGATTCCCCACGGCAGAAAAACACGCCGACCTCCTCCCCCTGTTCGATCAATTGAGCCGGGAAGCCCGCACCAACCTCGCCTCGGTCACCGACGATCAAATGCGAGAAGTCTGGACGCTGACATGGAACGGAAGGACCATCCTGTCGATGCCGCGTTATGAAGTCCTACGCCAATCGTGTTTCAACCATCTCGTTCACCATCGCGCTCAACTGACCATGTATCTTCGGGCGCTCGATGTCCCCGTTCCCGCGCTGTACGGTCCTTCGGCCGACGAACAAAACTGACACCGCGGTTCGGGGCACTTGACGTACAGTCGGTGCATGCCGGCCGATCTCCTGGCATTCGGACCGCACCCGGACGACATCGAAATCGGGCTCGGCGCAACCGTCGCGCGGCATGTCGCCGACGGCTACGCCGTCGGCCTGATCGATCTCACGGCCGGCGAGCTCTCGAGCAACGGAACGGTGACCGAGCGTCACGCAGAAGCCTCCGAAGCCACCCGCGTCCTTGGCGCCTCGTTCCGCGAGAATCTCGGTTGGCCGGACGGCGACATCGCGACAACGCCATCGTTCGTCCGCTCAGCCGTCGAAGCGATCCGACGTCATCGTCCGCGCGCCATCGCGGTGCCCTACTGGCACGATCGCCATCCCGACCACGTTCGCGCGAGCGAAGTGCTGACCGTCGCCGCGTTCACGAGCGGATTGCGCCGCTACGAGACCGGCCACGATCCCTGCCGGGTCGACTGGATCTGCTACTACTTCATCAATGACGCGGTCGCGCCGTCCTTCGTGATTGATGTCTCGGCCTACTACGACCGGAAGCGCGCTGCGCTGGCCTGTTACCGGAGTCAGTTTTCATCCGGCGGGGCCGAACAGGTCTCCACCCGTCTGACGGCGCCGACTTTCCGAACCCTGGTCGAGAGCCGCGACGCTCAGTTCGGCGCGCTGGCGGGCGTCGCCTTCGCCGAGGGCATCGTCGTCCGCGAGCCGATTCAGCGCGCGACGCTCTTCAAGTCCTCCCCCCGGGGCCCTCTTGGCGAGATCTGACCAGCTGCACGTCGCGATTCTGTGCTACGCGTCGGTCGGCGGCAGCGGCGTCGTGGCGACCGAGCTCGCGCAGGCGCTCGCCGTCGGCGGTCACCGCGTGCACGTCGTGAGCCGCGAGCGGCCGTTTCGATGGAGGTCCGACATCCCGGGGCTCTCGTTCGTCCGCGTCGAGATGCCGACCTATCCGCTGTTTCGTGAGCCGCAGTACCTGCTCGGCTTGACGAACTCGATCGTCCGTTTGTCACGCGAACACCCGATCGACATCATTCATGCGCATTACGCCGTGCCCCACGCCACAGCGGCATACCTGGCTCGCGAGATGCTCGACCGCGGGCCAGCCGGGCGACCACGGACCATCACCACGCTGCACGGCACCGATATCACGCTGGTCGGCAGCGACCCTGGCTACGAGTCTGTGGTGGCGTTTTCCATCGAGCGCTCGGACGGCGTGACCACGGTCTCGCAAGCCCTCAAGCAGGACACGATTCGGACGCTCCGGATCGAGCGCGACATCCAGGTCATCCCCAATTTCCTCGACTGTTCCGAATGGCGCCGGCGGTCGGACCGCGGCCTCCGCGAACGGATTTGCGGCCCGCATCGCCTCGAAGCGGTCCTGACGCACGTCTCGAACTTCAGGCCGGTCAAGCGCGTTGAGGCGGTGTTCGAGGTCTTTCGTCGGGTCTTCACGCGGGTCCGCACCGCGCTTGTCATGATTGGAGACGGTCCGGATCGCGCCTCGCTCGAGCAGCGCGTCGCGAACGAAGGGTTGAACGGCATCGTGCAATTCGTCGGCGAGCAGCAAGATCTCGTGCCGTGGCTGTCTGCCTCCGACGTCTTCCTCTTGGCGTCCGCGCAGGAAAGCTTCGGGCTGGCGGCCCTCGAAGCCATGGCCTGTGAGGTGCCGGTCGTGGCCTCTCGAGTCGGCGGGTTGCCGGAAGTGATTGACGACGGCGTCACCGGGTTTCTGTGTCCGCCCGACGCCGTCGACCTGATGGCGGAACGATCGCTCGACCTGTTGACTGACCCGGGGAAACGTGCGCGCATGGGCCGGGCGGCCTCCGAACGCGTGCGCGCGCGCTTCTGCGCGTCGGCCATCGTGCCGCGCTACGAAACGTACTACGGCGACGTGCTCGCAAAGGCCTAGACGGGAGCTACACCTCCGCGCGAGTGCCGGGCTCTGCCCCGGCGTCGAGGTCGTACTTCCGGAGCCGGACGTACAGTTGCTGTCGCGAGACTCCCAGGCGCCGGGCGGCCCTGGACTTGTTCCCGCCCGAGTCGCGCATGACCTGCGCGATCGTCTCGCGCTCCACGACGTTCAAGTCGCCGATCCGGTGAGGACGCGGCACGGCAGGAAGCGGGAGATGCTCGGGCGTGATGAGGCCGCCTTCGGACAGAATGGCGGCGCGCTCGAGCGCGTTGTGGAGCTCGCGGACGTTTCCCGGCCAATCATGCCTCGCGAGCACCAAGCGGGCATCCTCCGTCAACCCCGCAGGGGGACGGCGGAACGATTTGCCGATCTCGTCCAGGAACGCATTGCTCAGGAGGAGGATGTCGCCTCGCCGGTCGCGTAAAGGCGGAAGATGCACCTCGAACACCTGGACGCGGTAGTACAGGTCCTCACGGAACTCGCCACGCTGGACTGCCTTCGTCAGATCGCGGTTCGTCGCAGCAATCACCCGAACATTCGCCCGTTGCACCCGAGTACCGCCCAGCCGGCGAAATTCGCGTTCCTGGAGGACGCGCAAGAACTTGGCTTGGGCCGATGGGCTCATCTCGCTCACTTCGTCGAGAAACAGCACGCCGCCCGACGCCAGCTCGATCTGGCCTGGCTTCGCCTGCTCGGCGCCGGTGAATGCGCCGCGCTCGTATCCAAACAGCTCCGATTCGAGCAGCGTCTCCGGCAGCGCCGCACAATTCAGCGCGACGAAGCGCCCGTGGCGCCGGCTGGACGCCTGATGAATGAACCGCGCGATGACTTCCTTGCCCGTGCCAGATTCGCCGGTCAAAAGGACCGTCGTGTCGGTCGACGCCACCTGCGCAGCCTTCTTGAGCACGTCTTTCCATTCGCGCGACCGGCCCACAAGCCGTTCCTGGCCGCCGTTGACTCCAGGCTTCCCTCCTCGGTTCGGTTCCACGTTCGGTTCTGACACGATTTCCCCCTTTTCCGGACCTCCACTCTTATGACGATCGACGTGCCGTGAAATCGACATCCGGCTCGTTCGCGGCAACCTCAGCCGGCCTCGGGCTGAGTGCGCTAGACTACACACACAAAATGCTCCGCAAGGCCCGGGGTACCTATTTCAAGGCTTGGTTTATTCCCTTGATGTACGCCGGAGGTGCACTCGTCTTTGGCTTCACCGTTCCCCGGCTCGCATACGACCTTCTCCCCGGCCACGTTTCCACTGTCAGCGTGAATGCGGCGATCGGCTTGTACTCAGCGATCGCGTCGGGCATGATCGCGCTGACGGGCATCGTCTTCTCGCTCACCTTCCTCATGGTGCAATTCAGTGCGACGGCCTATTCCCCTCGGCTTGTTCTCTGGATTTCCCGTGACCCTGTGATCTCTCATGCCATCGGCGTCTTCACGGCGACGTTCCTGTATGCCCTGGCGGCACTCGCCTGGGTCGACAGGGGCGGCTCGGGTCGGGTTCCACTGGTCGGTGTGGTGGTGGTGGGCTTGCTTCTTATCGTCAGCGTCATGATGTTCATCAGCCTGATCCAGCGCCTCGGCATGCTGCAGGTCAACCGCATGCTGATTTTCACCGGCGATCAGGGGCGCAAAGTCATCGAGAATCTCTATCCCCCAATCGATACTCCTCCGTCCCCAGGCTCAACAGAACTGCCTCAGTCTCAGTGCCTTCAGACACTGTTGCATCATGGCCACCCACAAGTCGTCCAGGCCGTGAACACAACGATGTTGGTCGATACGGCCAGCAAGTCCGGGTGCATCATCCAATTGATGGTGTCCGTAGGCGACGCTGTCCATGATTCTGTCCCGATTTTGCGCGTTTATAGTGACGCCTCTCCTCTGCCCGAGGACTTTTTGAGACCTGCCATCGCGTTGGGCGTTGAGCGTACGTTCGAGCAGGACCCCAAATATGCCATTCGTTTGCTGGTGGACATCGCCATCAGGGCGTTGTCTCCCGCAGTCAATGATCCAACGACGGCCGTGCAGGCCCTAGACCAGATTGAGGACCTGTTAGTCCGCCTGGGCCGCCGTCGTTTGGAAATTGGTGAGTTTCGCGACGCTCAAGGCCGTGTACGGCTATTGATGCTCTTCCCCACCTGGGAGGACTTTCTTCGCCTGGCCTTTGACGAGATCCGGATGTACGGCGCTACCAGTGTTCAGGTCATGCGGCGCATGAAGGCGCTCGTGAATCAGTCGATCTCCCTTCTGCCTCAGGAACGGCGACCTGCTCTGCGCTACTGGCAGGAGCGGCTTCAGTCCACAGTCGAGCGCACGTTCAGCGACACTCAAGACAAACTTGATGCATCCCACGAAGATCTCCAAGGGCTCGGCAGTTCTCGCCGCACAACCGTAAGTAATTAGGGGGTCGGGCAACTACTGGTCGAAAACGACAAGGCAAGCGTAAGGACCACCGTGGGTTCCGGGAGCACCAGCGGCCTCTAACCCACCGGCGCCTCGGGCTCGGCCATCTGGGTCCTCAGCGGCTCGCTGCGGAGCCCCAGATGAACGAACACGGCCGCGGTCATGATCACTGCGCTCCAGAAGAACACCAGCTCGAGGCCGTGCGAGAGTGACGTGCGCACGGCCGCGAAGAGCGCCTGCACGACGGCCAGCCCGCCGGGTGACTGCGCAAACCGGGCCTCGATCTGCGGCCGCATCTGTACGAGGAGCAAGGGGTTCGAAAAATATGTCAGCAGGCTGCCCGGGAGGCGCCCTTGAACCGTGCTCGCAAACTCCGCGTGGTACCGCGTCAGCATGATGGAGCCGAACGCGGCGACCCCTAGCGTGCTGCCAATCGAGCGGAAGAAGATCGTGGAGGACGTCGCCGCGCCCATCTGGCGGCGGGGGGCCACGTTCTGCACCGCTACCGTGTACACCGGCTGCACCAACCCCATGCCGAGTCCCGCCACGACCATGCCAAAGGCCACGTAACTCCGCGCCGTCGAGCCGTCCATACGGGCGAAAAGGATCATCCCGGCCGCGACGAGCGCCGACCCGATGATCGCCACCGCCTTGTACTTGCCGGTACGCGATACGGCCTGGCCGCTCGCAAAGCTTCCGAGCACCGCGCCCATCATGAGCGGGGTGAGCAGATTACCCGATTGGGTGGCGGAGACGCCGAGCACGCCCTGCATGAAGAGCGGCAGGTAAATCACCACGCCGAACATCCCCATACCAAGCACGAACACGCACACTGAACAGACGCTGATGACCGGATGCCGGAAGAGCCCCAGCGGGATCATCGGCTCCGCTGACTTCGACTCGGCGTAGAGAAACGCCACCAGCATGATCGCCGCCAACACGAGCAGCCAGACCACGCGGCCGGACCGCCACCCGTACTCGGTCGCCCAGGTCAGCGCGAGCAGTAACGGCACCACGCAGCCGATGAGGGTGGCGAACCCCAGCCAGTCCAGACGCCGCTCCGCCGCGCGCGGCTTCATGTGCGGAAACTCGAGGTAGATCGCCGTCACAGCGATCGCGCCCACGGGGAGGTTCACCCAGAAGCACGCGCGCCACGACCACTGATCCGTCAACCATCCGCCGAGCGTCGGGCCAAAAATGGACGCAAAGCCCCACACCGCCGAGAACAGCCCCACGTAGCGGCCGCGCTCCGACGGGGAGAAGACGTCGCCGATGATGGTGAAGAGCAGGCCTATCACCATGCCCGCCCCGATGCCCTGCAACCCCCGAAAGAGAATCAGCTGGCCCATGCCATCGATCGGCATGAACGTGAGCGTGCCCGCCGCGCCGCAGAGCGCCGATGTCACGACGAAGAGCGTGGCGCCGAGCATGAAAAACGGCTTCCGCCCGTGGATGTCCGAAAGGCTCGCGAAGATCGGGACCGAGAGCGTGGAGGTCAGCAGGTACGCCGTCGCCACCCACGGATACCGGTCGAAGCCGGACAGGGAAGCAATGATTCGGGGCTCCGCCGTTCCGACGATGGTTTGATCGAGCGCCGCCAGCAGCGCTGCAAGAAGGAGCCCGGTGAGCGTTCCGACGAGCTGAGGCTTCGTCAGCCGTACCAGGCCCGACGTGTGGTATGTGACCTCAGCCGACGCTGTCGTGGACATGCCGGATCACTATATACGCAGTGAGTTACGCGACGCCGTGACGAGGGCTCACCTTGGTGGCTAGTGCGTGGCGCGACCCTGCAGCACGCTGAGGAGATGTGTGTGCTGATACCGCCGCGCGAGATCCAGTGCCGTCAGACCATCGCGCGTTCGAGCATCTGCCCGCGCCCCGGACTTCAGCAGCAGCTCGATCATGTCGCTGTCCCCGAAGTCGATCGAGGCGGCATACAGCAGCGGCGTCATGCCGAGATTGTCGACGTGATTGACCTCCGCCCCGCGCGAGATCAGGAGGCGCGCGATGTCGACACGATTACTGAGGACGGCCCGCCCGAGTGGGGTCAGACCCCCTTGCTCGGGCTGCTCGATCGGCGCGCCCAGATCCAGCAGTGCGCGAACGACGTCCAGGTATCCGAGCTTGATGGCGCCGAGCAGTGGGGCGCTCGGCCGGCTGCCGATCAGCGACACGCCATCGGTGAGCGAGTCGCCGGCATCCCGGAGTCGCCTCAGAACCTCCGCATTGCCCGAATACGCCGCCAGGAACAGGGGGTAAGCGCCGAAGGTCGCGGGGCCGACCGATGGGGCGAGACGCACCTCGGCCCCACGATCGAGCAGCAGATTCATCGCGGGCGCGGCGTTGGGATACTGCGCCGCGACCATCAAAGCGGAATATTGCGTGGCGGCGCGGGCGTTGATGTTCGCGCCGCGGTCGGCGAGGAGCGTCATCTTCGCCACGTCGGGGGCGGCCATCATCAGCGCCGTTGTTCCACCTGTCTTCGTCGCCGCGTTCGGGTCGAGGCCGCTATCGAGCAGCGTCTTCAACTCGGCGACGCTGCCGAACAGGACCGTCTCCGCCCATGGTTCGGCCGCCGCTGGCTCGGGGGCCGCGGCGGCCGATGCTGATGCGTTCGTCGCAGGGTCGAGCGCCCGAGCGAGCGCCATGATGGCCCAACTCGCGCCGCTGGCGGAGATGAATTGATCGTGCCCGTAGGGATAGCCGCTTTCGAAGTACGGTGGGCTGATGGGCGCCGGCGGATGGATCCGTGAGGCCACGTGCCATGATCCGTCGGGCGCTTGCGCATCGAGGATGAACTCGATCCCGCGTCGCCATGCGACGCTCGGAAGCCGGTGTTCGGCGACGTCGTGTAATGCGACGAGCGCTTCGGCAGTGGAATACACGTCGCTGGCACGCCCGTCAAGCGAGCTCCATCCGCCGTCCGCCTGTTGAGTCGCGGCGAGGTCTCGCGCCGCGCGCTCGATCGTCGCCCGACTGGCACCAGCCCAGGAGAACCCGAACAGCTGGTAGGTCCGCTCTTCGGTGGCGCGCGGGGCGTGTGTTTCGAACCACCGCCGCGCGCGCGCGGTCCGCGCGGCAACGTCGGCTTTCTGGCTGGGATGGCTGTAGAGCTGAATCGCGCGGAGCGCCAGCGCCGTCATCGTGAACTGACTGTAGGCCGCCGGCGGACGCTGCCGGAAATTGTCCCACGCACCGTCGGGGTTTTGATGCGCGGCGACGTGGCGCGCGTAGATGGCCGTGACCAGATTCGGCCGAACGCCCGCGGCATCCGCGGCGACGAGACGATACCCGTCGCTCATCGCCGGCTCGATCACGTGCGTGTACTGTACTGCCCGATCGACATCGGAATAGTCGAACGCCCGCTGCGCATCCGCGCGCGCGACCGCCTCGTCGAATGGGATCCCGTGGTCGCGCGCCGAATGGAGCGCAATCGCCGGCTGGAACTGGTGATGACACGACTCGCACCGTTGCTTCGCGTACCACCCTTTCTGGCTCTGTTGGAGAACCTGGATGCCACGAGCGGCGGCGTCACGGATGCGCGCGGGCGAGGGGCTCGCGGCAAACGCCGTCGGCGCACACAGAACGGAAACACACGCCGCAATGACAGCCCTCATGGCGACCTCCTCGATCGCGTCCGTGCGCAAATACTATATAGCCCTCCAGCATGAAAGCGCATATCGTTATGGGCTATGACACGCCTCTCACGACGAGCCTTCACGGTCACGATGCTCGGCGCTGCCACCGCTGCGACGCGCGCCGCCGCCGCTGCCGCACAATCGGGAAATCCCGCGCCGGCCACCGCACCATCATCGAGCTCCGCGTCGACGCTCGCGGGACTGACGTTGTCGGATGTCTCCGCGCGCGTCAAAGCCGGAACGGTTACGTCGACCGAGCTGGTCGAGGCGTGCCTGGCGCGCATCGAGGTCTATAACCCGAAGGTCAATGCGTTCATCACCGTCACACGCGATCGCGCGCTCGCCCAGGCCAAGGCGCTCGACGGTGAACGGCGCGCCGGCCGCCTGCGAGGCCCCCTGCACGGCGTTCCCATCGCGCTCAAGGACAACATCGACACGGCGGGCGTTCGCACGACCGCCGCGAGCGCGGTTTTCGACGATCGCGTTCCAGTGGAGGATGCGGAGGTCGCCCGCCGCCTTGCGGCCGCCGGCGCAGTCCTCGTCGGAAAGGCCAACCTTCACGAGTTCGCGTTCGGCGGCACCTCCGCGACGAGCTACTACGGTCCTGTGCGAAATCCCTGGGCGCTCGAGCGCAACCCTGGCGGATCGTCGGGCGGGTCGGCCGCGGCGGTTGCGACCGACCTCTGCTACGGCGCACTCGGGACGGACACGGGCGGTTCCATCCGCACGCCCGCATCGTACTGCGGCGTCGTCGGTCTCAAGCCGACTTACGGTCTCGTCTCGATCCGCGGCATCATCCCGTTGACCCTCTCGCTCGATCACTGTGGCCCGATCACGCGCAGCGTGATGGACGCCGCCATCATGCTGAACGCGCTCGCCGGCTACGACCGCCTGGACATCGCGAGCGTCGAACACCCGGCCGAAGACTACGTCGCGGCAGCCAGGCAGCCGGTCAGCGGGCTCCGAATTGGCGTCGCGCGGGCTCCGTTCTTCGATCTGCTCGACGAAGATGTCGCCAAGGTCGTCGATGACGCGCTGCGCGTGCTGGAGAAGATGACGAAGAGCGTGACCGACACGATGCTCCCGCCGACCCGGGACATCACGGTCAACGCGGAAACGTACGCATACCACGAGGAAATGTTCGCGCGCGCGTCGGGGCGCTACATGATTCCCACCCGGCGCGCCCTACAAAACGGCGCCAACGCGAAGGCTGCCGAGTACGTCCGCGGCCATTGGCGCCTCGAGCTGCTCCGTCGCACGATTGACGATGCGTTCAAGGAAGTCGACCTCGTCGTCCTGCCGACCCGCCGCCGCACGCCGCGGACGATCGACGCGTCAATCAAGCGCGAGGAGACCGACGTGCCGCGCAACCCTGAGCTCGAAAACACCGGCGCGTTCAACTTGTACGGCATCCCGGCCATTTCCATCCCGTGCGGCTTCACGTCCAAGGGGTTGCCCGTGGGCCTGATGATCGCCGGGCCCCGGTTCTCGGAGGGCAAAGTGCTTGCGCTCGCGCACGCGTTCGAGCAGGCCACCGACTTCCACGCGAAGAAGCCGCCGATTCGACCCGACACGCCGGTTCCCCCGCTCGCGGCGACCGAAGAGGGAAAGCCAACGAGCCCCGACTTCCAGTTGAGCTGAAAGCCACGGGGCTTCCTCCTCAGGCGTCGTCACTCACGACGCGTTGTCACGGCTGACTGGACATCGTCTGCTTCCGGTGATACGTCAGTGAAGTTGAACCGACATCACGGGGAGGAAGACATGTTTATCAGACAGATCATGACAACCAACGTCGCAACGTGTCAGCCGGAGACCAACCTGGCGGTGGTCGCCAAGCTCATGTGGGATCGCGACTGCGGGTTCGTCCCGGTTCTGGAGGCCGGCAACAGGCTGATTGGCGTCATTACCGATCGCGATATTTGCATCGCGTCGGCGACCCGCCGCTTGCTGCCGGATCAAATCACGGCAGCGCAGGCGATGAGACGCCAGCCGATTCACACCACGCAGGCGGACGACACCGCCGAGAAAGCGCTCGCCACGATGAAGCAGTTTCGTGTGCGGCGCCTTCCCGTCGTTGCAGCCGACGGCTCGCTCAAGGGCGTCGTCTCGATGAACGACATCATCCTGGCCTCGCAACAGAAGGACGGGCCCGCGCCGGCCGACGTCGTGTCGGCGCTTGCCGCCATTTCCGCGCACCAGCCGGTCAAGGTCGCCGCCGCGTGAGTTACGCGAGAGCCGCCTTATAGAGCGCGACGAGCTTGGTCCAGGCACGCTCCGCGTCAGGTTTGCTGTAAATCGGGTTTCCGTTCTGGAGCGGCATGTCTGGCACACACCAGCCATGCAGCGCGCCCGCGTAGACCTCGATCTCCGCCGGCACCTTTGCCGCGGCAAACGCTTCCCGCAGCTTGTCCTTCGCGTCGGGCTGGCGGGCATCGTCATTCGACGCGATGGCGAAATACATCCGCGCCTTGATTTTGGGCGCCAGCAGGTGCGGGCTGCGGGGCGTGTCGTTCACGAGACCGCCGCCGTGGAACGACGCGCCCGCGCCGATGCGATCCGGCACCGCGGCGGCGGTCCTCACGACGAGCGGGCCGCCCATGCAGTAACCCTGGGTGCCCAGCTTCTTCGCCTTGTTCACCGCCGCTTGCGCGTCGAGGAACGCGACGAACGCGACAGCGTCTTTCTCCGCGGCGCCCGCCGCGTTGATCGACGCCATGAGCGGCTGCAGCTTCGCCATGTCGGCCGGATTCTGGAAACTGAAAGAAGCCGTGTCCTGAATGACCGGAGCCTTGGCCACGCGGTAGAACGGATTCGGCACGAGCACCGAATAGCCTTCGGCGGCGATGCGCTTGCCGATGTCGCGCATCGAGGGGCGCAGGCCGAAGGCGTCCGCCCAGATCAGCACGCCAGCGTGCGATCCGCTCGAAGGGTGAATGAAGGCCGCGTCGCACACGCCGTCGGGCGTCGTCACCTGCACGTTCGTCTCGACGACGGGCAGCTCCGCCCCGGACGCCGAGCCGGCGGCAACCGCCAGGCCGGCGGCGACCGAGAGCGTCACGAAGTCTCGTCGCGAGAGCCCGTCTGCAGCCTCGGCACTCTGCTCCGGTTTTTCATCAGCCATTGTTCTCCTCCTGTTTCAGCATCAGGCGCGACACTCGGCGCAGCGGCCGTACAGCACGATCTCATGACCGGTGAGCTGGAATTGGCGAGGAACGAGTCGCCTGAAATTCCCGAGACACGCCTTGATTTCGAAGACGCGGCCGCACTCGTTGCACTGGAAATGATGATGATGACCCTTGCCTGACAACTCGAACCGCGGTCCTTCGCCTGGAAGATTGATCGCGACCACCGTGCCTTCGTCGCCCAGGGCCTTAATCGCGCGGTAGACCGTTGCGACTCCAATGCCCTCTTCGCGCTCCTGCGCCGCGTGATGGATCTCTTCGATCGTCAGAGGGCGGTCGGTGGCGCTCAGCACGTCGTGAATCGCCTTGAGCTGTCTGGTCTTTCTGACGCGGGCCGCCATGTGGTCCCTATTATCCACTCACCGCGTTGTAATGGTATTGAGAAGTCTGTATCATCACTGAGGGTTTCATGCTGCCGCGCGCTTCTTGGGTCCTCGGCGGTCCCGTCCTGGCGACGGGTGTGGCGTGGGCGGGCTCGCTCACCGCGCTCATCTTGCGTCAGTCCGCCGCCAGGCTTCTGCGGCCGCTCGTGTATGTGGCGTTGGCCTTCTTCGCCCTGGCCGCTATTTTTGACATCCTTCCCCAGAGCAAGCAAGGGCTGAGCTGGCCAATCTTCGTGGCGGCTGTCTCGGTTGGCTACGGCGCGTTCTGGCTGGTCGGAAGGTACGTGGCGCCGATCTGTCCTGCGTGCGCGATGCGACGGTTCGAGGAGCAGCACGATCATGCGCACGGCAACGGGCTTATCTTCCTGGCGCTCGCGCTGAGCGTGCACTGCTTCATCGACGGCCTCGGCGTGAGCGCCGCATCGACGGTCGAAGTGTTCTTCGGGCTCCGCGTGTTCGGCGCCATCGCCGTGCACAAGCTGCCCGAGGGGTTCGCGCTCGCCTTGATGCTCATGGCCGGAGGGCGCGCGCCCTGGGCGGCGTTCGTCTGGGCCGTTGGAATCGAGACGGCAACGCTCGGCGGCGCAGTCGCCGGATGGTTCTGGACCCAGCCGTCCGAATTCTGGCTGGCCGTCGTGCTGGCTCACATCGGCGGAACGTTCCTCTACCTGAGCGTGAGCGGCCTGCAGGACGCGCTCTCGGCCCAACCAGCGCGATCGCTCACGGCGTTCGAGTCCTCACGAACCTGAGATGGGTCACCCCTGGCGCGGACACGGTTCGCACCAGCTCGAGCCCGCGCACAGGGCTGTCGACACCGTCCAGCAGCCGTTCACCGCTGCCAAGCAGTGTCGGCACGAGACTGATCTCCATTTCGTCCACGAGGCCGGCGAGCAGGTACTGACGGGCCACGTTCGCCCCTCCGCCAAGCGACACGTCCTTGCCGCCGGCGGCCCGCCGCGCCTGCTCGAAGGCCGCCTCGATGCCATCGGTCACGAACGTAAATGTGGTGCCGCCGTCGAGCTCGAGCGGCTCCCGTGGGTGATGCGTCACGACGAACACCGAGTGGTGGAATGGCGGGTTGGTTCCCCACCACCCGGCCCACGGAGTGCTCCCATTCCACGGTCCAGGGTGGCCGCCAAACATGTTCCGGCCCATGACGGTGGCGCCGACGTTCGCCAGCGATTCCTCGATAATCGGCGTGCTCTCGTTGACCTCTCCGCCCTCGAGGCCGTGGAGCGCCCGCCAGGCGGCCAGGGGGAACACCCACTCGTGGAGGCGCAGGCCGCCGACGCCCAGCGGATTGTCGACGCTCTGGTTGGGACCAGCCACGAAGCCGTCGAGCGACATCGAGATCTTGAAGCGCAGCTTGGACATGGCCTCTCTCGCGCCGGAGCCGTTATCGCTGGGCTCGGACTGCCTCGAGCGGCTGGGCGCAGAATGCGCACCGCCGCGCCGCGATCGGCACGTCGCTGAGGCACTCCGGACACTTCTTCGTCGCAGGATCCGGTGGCGCCTCTCCACGCCTCCGCCGCTCCAGGATCATGTTCATGGGAGTCACGACGAAGAAGTAGATCGCCGCGGCCACCAACACAAACGACACGATCGCATTGATGAAGTCGCCAATCAGGAACTTGCTCTCGTTGACGGTGAACTGGATCGCCGAAAAGTCAGGCTTGCCGACGATGGCGGCGATGAGCGGCGTCAGGAGATCCTTGACGAGGGCTGTGACCACCGCGCCGAAGGCCCCGCCGATCACGACGGCCACCGCCAGGTCCACCACATTCCCGCGCAGCAGAAATTGCTTGAATCCCTTGAGCATTGCCAACTCCTCGCGTTGGTGCGGCCGCGCCGCCTACCTGCCGGGCCGAAACGTTTTCATACGTTCAACGTGACCGATCATCGGCCAGAACGAGACTGCCGATCAAACGCGCATTTCGCTTGGCGGGGATAACCTGTCGGGCAGGTAAGGTCATACTCTGCCGACGTAGCGACATCACTGCGCCGCCGCCTCCGAAAATGGCCGGTCCGAACGGTATTTCGGAGCCTCGCGGTCTGTTCATCGATCAGGTCCGTCCGAAAACACACGGAAAACTGCTCGTCCGTGCGCACGAGGTGGGAACCATCTTTGCGTGACAAGGACCGCCGCATTTGGCCCGCGAAGGCCAATCCTCGCGACGCGTAAGCCATCCAAAG
Source organism: Vicinamibacterales bacterium (assembly GCA_035510155.1). GTDB lineage: Bacteria > Acidobacteriota > Vicinamibacteria > Vicinamibacterales > CAVVIG01 > DATKHR01. Next base: position 27,761 of record DATKHR010000139.1, on the reverse strand, counting down.
GGTGCGAGGGGACACATGTATGCCGAATACACCAATCGTCGATGTCACGGAACAAAAACGCCTCAACGAGGCTCGCGAGAAGGGCATCCCGTGGAAAAAATGGGGGCCGTATCTGAGCGAGCGGCAGTGGGGAACCGTACGCGAGGACTACAGCGCGGACGGGAATGCCTGGGACTACTTCTCCCACGACCAAGCGCGCTCGCGAGCCTACCGGTGGGGCGAGGACGGTCTGGCCGGCATCTCTGACGACAAACAACGATTGTGCTTCGCGGTGGCTCTCTGGAACGAGCGGGATCCGATCCTCAAAGAGCGCCTGTTCGGCCTCACCAACAGCGAGGGCAATCATGGCGAGGACGTCAAGGAGTACTACTTTTACATCGACAGCACGCCGACGCACTCGTACATGAAGTATTTGTACAAGTATCCGCAGCGGGAATTCCCGTACCCGGATCTGGTTGAGACGAATCGGCGGCGCTCACGCGAGGAGCTCGAGTACGAGCTGATCGACACCGGCATTTTTGACCAGAATCGATACTTCGATGTGTTCGTCGAGTACGCGAAGGCCAGCCCCGACGACGTCCTCATCCGGATCAGCGTCCATAACCGCGGGCCGGAGGCCGCGCGTCTGCGGGTGCTGCCGACGTTGTGGTTCCGGAACACCTGGTCGTGGCACGACGACGACTGGAAACCGTCGCTGCGGACACTGCGACCAGGCGCGATTGAAGCATCACACCCCGAGCTCGGCAACTACGTCCTGGCGTGTGACGGAGACCCAGACCTTCTCTTCACCGAGAATGAAACGAACACAGAGCGCCTCTGGGGCACAGCGAGTGCCACGCCGTACGTGAAGGACGCGTTCCACACCTACCTCATCGCGGGGCGGGCCGACGCCGTGAATCCCGCTCATTTCGGGACCAAGGCTGCGGCGCACTACATCCTCGACGTGCCCGGCGGCGGTTCGCGCACACTACGCGTACGCTTGGCACGGGCGGACTCCGCGGTTTCCTTCAACGACTTCGATCAGGTGTTCAACACCCGAGTCAACGAGGCCGACGAGTTCTACCAGCGGATCACTCCGCATACGCTGACCGACGACGAGCGGCGAGTTCACCGCCAGGCGCTCGCTGGCATGCTGTGGGGCAAGCAGTACTACTACTTCGATCTGGAGCGGTGGCTCAGTGAACACAAGAGCCATCCGCTGCTCGACGCAGTAGGGCGCGAGACGCGCAACGCGGACTGGTTCCACATGCTGAACGCCGACATCATCTCAATGCCGGATAAGTGGGAGTATCCGTGGTATGCCGCGTGCGATCTCGCGTTTCATACGATCGCGCTGGCGCTTGTCGATTTCGACTTCGCGAAGGATCAGCTCTTGCTGATGCTGCGGAACCTCTACTTCCATCCGAACGGACAGATCCCGGCCTACGAGTGGAACTTCAGCGATGTGAATCCTCCGGTGCATGCATGGGCAACGCTCTACCTGTACAAGATGGAGCGAACGCTCGGCCGGGCGGATCTTCGGTTCCTGGAACGATCGTTCCAGGGCCTGATGTTGAACTTCAGCTGGTGGGTCAATCGGAAGGACCCGTCGGGCCGCAACGTCTTTGCCGGTGGATTCCTGGGCCTCGACAACATCGGGGTGTTCGACCGGAGCGCGGAGCTCCCGACCGGCGGCTCGCTGGAGCAGGCGGACGGGACGGCGTGGATGGCATTCTACTGCCAGTGCATGCTCGAGATGGCGCTGATCCTGTGCGAGTACGACCCGATGTACGAGGAGATTGCGTTCAAGTTCATCCAGCATTTCATGTGGATTTCGTACGCCATGGATCGGATCGGTGAAAACCACGACGAGATGTGGGACGAGCAGGATGGATTCTTCTACGATCTGCTGCGAACGCCCGATCAAGCCATGCGACTGAAGGTGAGGTCGATGGTCGGCCTGCTGCCCCTTTGTGCATCGACGGTGTTCGCGGCGCAGACCCTCGAGCGATTTCCAAAGCTCGCGGAAATGATTGAGATGTTCAGGAAGCGGCATCCCGAGCTGGTCTCGCAAGTGGCCCCAACGGATCAAGGCTTCATCGGTTATAAAGGACGCCGTTTGCTATCCATCCTGAACCAGAAGAAGCTGGAACGGGTTCTGAATTACCTACTGGACGAAAATGAGTTCCTGGGGCCGTACGGCATTCGTTCGCTCTCGCGCTATCACCTGGAACACCCCTTCCGCTTCTTCGTGGGGCAGCAGGAATTCAAGGTGCAGTACCTCCCGGCCGAGTCGAACACGGGGATGTTTGGCGGCAACTCCAATTGGCGCGGTCCGGTGTGGATGCCGGTCAATGTGCTCATCATCCGGGCGTTGTTGAACCTGTATGCCTTCTACGGTGACGAGTTCAAGGTGGAGTGTCCGACTCGGTCACGGCGGTACATGACGCTGTTCGACGTCGCGAAAGACATTTCGCGGCGGCTGGCTGGAACGTTCCTGCGCGACGGGAATGGACAGCGGCCGATATATGGCGGGACTGCGAAATTCCAGCAGGATCCCCACTGGCGCGATCTGGTCTTGTTCTACGAATACTTCCACGGAGACAACGGGGCCGGGCTCGGGGCCAGCCATCAGACGGGATGGACCGGTCTTATCGCCGTACTCCTCAACGTGTTCGGGCGCGTCGATGCGAAGGCTCTGCTCGAAGCCGAGCGGGAGCTGGTGCAAGCTCGCGTCGTGCGGGAACAGGTCGCCGGAGAGGGAATCGGCGCGTGAAAACCGGCGAAGCCGTTACACTCTAGGGGACAGGAGGTCTCGATGAAACGCATGAGGTTGCTGCTGGCAGTCGCGGGACTGGCCCTGGCTCTCGGCTTTGGTGCCGGAATGAGCGCCGCCGGAAAGGCCTATCAGTTCACAGGAACCGTAAAGTCGAATGACGCCGGGACCCTGACCGTCGAAAAGAGCGCCAAAGAAACGTGGACGTTTTCGACCGACAAGGACACCAAAGGGACCGCCAAAGTCGGCGACAAAGTCACGGTGTACTACAAGATGATCGCGACCGAGATCGAAGCCAAGGCGGCGCCGACGACCGCCAAGAAGCCGGCGAAGTAGCTCAGCTTCCCCAGCGAAGCACTTCGAGTCGAACGCGCGTCCGGCCTTCCTGAACGAAGTCGAGCGCCCGCGCGGCCGCGAAGGACAGATCGATGATGACGCCGGCGGCGCGCGGGCCGGGCGCGGGACCGCGATCCTGAACCCGCACCTGCACGGAGCGGCCGTTCGTCAGATTCGTCACGCGAATCAGCGTTCCGAACGGATAGGCGGGGTGAGCCGCCATCATCGCGCGATTGTCGAATCGAACGCCGCTCGCCGTCATCTTGCGGTCGAAATCGCGCGCGTAATACGACGCGAGCCCTTCGCGGACCTCCAGACGACGGGTGGCGGGCGCTGTCCTCGGTGCGTGCGACCGCGCGGCGCACCCCCCGATTGACAGAGCCAGGGCGGGAAGGAGTATTCGCGTCGCTGGTCGCATGAACGGACCCGCTCTTAAGTAATCGGTCGCAGTCACGCTGTGACCGGCTGCGTCACGACCCGCTCCAGACCGGCGTCCAACTCGGAGCCGACCGGCAATGTGAGCCGAAACACATCTTCGAGCACGGATCGCATCTCCGGAACGCTCCTGATCGTCCGGCGGTCGGTCTGCCCATTCAAGTGATGCACCGCAAGATCGGCGTTGCGCAGGGCGTACCGGCGATCGACCGCCGGCCGAGCCGCCATCAGGCCCGTCACGAAGCGCGAAGCGGGATGGTTGGAGAGATACCAGCTCGACACCTCGTAATCAGGAAGGAACTGCTCCTGGAGATCGAACCGATACAGCGCCTCCCAGGCGCCGTTGACGCGCGCCTGAAGGAGAAATCCGCCGGGAAGCCCCATCAACCGGAACGACTCGTGAGGAGTTGCCTGCTCGATCTCGGTCTCCAGGCGGAGCGGCGCCGTCAGCGTCAACCCGCCGAATCCCACGTCGGCCACGTACGCACGGCCCGCGAGGTCGACGAGGAGCAGCATGTGACTGCGGGGGGGAATCGAATCCGCAGGAGCGCTCCATACGACGCGGGCAGCAAGCCACGTGACACGAAAACCAAGCTCGCGGAGCGCGTGGCCGAACAGGAGATTCTGCTCGAAGCAGTAGCCGCCGCGCCCCTCGCGCACCAGCTTCTGCTGGAGCGACTCCGGATCCAGCCGGACCGGCCATCGCAGGAACGGGTTCAGGTTCTCGAAGGGAATGGCCTGGGCGTGCAGAAGATGAATAGCCGCTAGCGTGTCAAGCGTCGGAGTGGGAGATCCTGAATAGCCGACACGCGTCAAATACGCATCGAGGTCGAACCGCGTCCGGTCGAATCCAGCGGTCACCATCGGGTCGGCCACTGATTCACTCCAGGAGCAGCGGCTCGCCGCGTTCTTCGATGGCCGGCGCCAGATGCTGATCGCTCATGAGCAGCCGTGCGCAGGCATTCCAACGAAGCCGCGCGTCATCGTTGCCGACCGGCCTGGACGCTTCAGCTCTCTCGTACCACCTCATGGCCTCGCGGAGCCACTCGTACGCGCGCGGGCCGTACCCCGGCACGCAGTGATGCACCTGCGCCTTCGCCCGGCGCTCGAAGATGATGCCGGTGTAATACGCCCGCGCGTACGCGTCGGTCAGCCGCTCGATCACTGAACGGGCGTCGATGGCCGCCTGCGCGACCCCGGTCTCGAACTGGTCGGTCAGCGCGAGCAGCAAGATGACGAGCGCTTCCTGGTTGTTCGGGTCGACGGCGAGCACATCGCGACAGATGCTCTCCGCTTCGCCGGGCTCGTTCAGGAAGCGATAGACGCGAGCCTTCTCGAGGGCCGCGGGCAGTGCGTCGGGCGACAGCCTCTTGAGCTCGAACTGCATGGTACCTCCTCCCCCCTCACGCGGCGTCACTCCGGCAATGCCGCCTTGGGGAGCCCGGCGCTTCGCTCATTTGGCGTTTCGAAGCGTTCGGAAGATTTTGGCAACCGGATCGTACAGTCGGTCGACGACGCGCTCTTTCAGGGGGATGATGGCGTTATCGGTAATCGCGATGTTCTCCGGGCATACCTTCGTGCAACACTTCGTGATGTTGCAGTAGCCGATGCCCTGGGCGTTCTTGAGATCCCGCGTCCGATCCTCGGCATCGATGGGGTGCATCTCGAGCCCGGCCGCGTACACGAAATGCCGAGGCCCCGCAAAGGCGTCGAACATCCTGTGCTCGCGAAGCACGTGGCATACGTCCTGGCACAAAAAGCATTCGATGCACTTCCGGAATTCCTGTACCCGTTCGACGTCGGGCTGAGCCATCCGCCACGCCCCGTCGAGGCCTCCCGGAAGCCGTGGCTTGAAGCGTCTGATGCCTTTCTTGACGCCAAAGTTCCACGAGACGTCGGTCACCAGGTCCCTGATCGGCGGAAAGCTCCGCATGGGCTCAACCGTCACCGGTGCCGACAAATCGAGCTGGTTCAGCCTGGTCATGCACATGAGGCGCGGATTGCCATTGACTTCGGCCGAGCATGAGCCGCATTTCCCCGCCTTGCAGTTCCAGCGGACGGCAAGATCGTTGGCCTGCTCGGCCTGAATCTGATGGATGGCGTCCAGGACCACCATGCCCTCCGACAGCGTGGTCGTATAGTCCTTGAAGGCGCCCGAGGCCCCTTCGCCGCGCCAGACTCGAAACGTCGCTGTTGTCGTCATCTCGACTTCATCTCTACTTCATCTCGTCGATGATGCGCTTCAATTCCTCCGGCATCGCGGGAATCGGCGCCCTGGACACCTGCATGCTGTCGTCTGGCCCCTTGCGAACCACGACATTGATCGTTCCGAAAGCGGCGTCCTTGTCCGGATAGTCTTCCCGAAAATGCCCCCCGCGGCTCTCGCGTCGCTCGAGCGCCGACCTGGTGATGGCTTCGGAGACGGTCAACAGATTGTGCAGATCGAGCGCGGCATGCCACGCCGGGTTGTACTCGCGATGGCCTCCGACGCCGACGCGGCTCGCGCGCTCGCGCAGTGTCGAGAGACAGGCGAGCGCCCGCCGCATCTCGGCTTCGTTTCTCACGATGCCGACGAGGTCCTGCATCGTTTCCTGCAGAGTGTATTGGACCTGGTACGGCCCTTCACCCGGGGCGCTCCTCTCGAACGGCTCGACCGCAAGGCGCGCCGCTTCGTCGATCTCGCCGCCGTCAATCGACGCCGCGCGCTGCTCCCGGGCGAACCGTGCGGCAGACTCGCCGGCTCGTTTGCCGAAAACGAGCAGATCCGACAGCGAATTGCCGCCGAGCCGATTTGCACCGTTGATGCCGGCCGCGCACTCGCCGGCTGCGAAGAGCCCGGGCAGGCTCGACATCTGTGTGTCGGCATCGACGCGGATGCCGCCCATGATGTAGTGCGTGGTCGGGCCGACTTCCATCGGCTCCTCGGTGATGTCGATGTCTGCAAGCTGCTTGAACTGGTGGTACATGCTCGGCAGCTTCTTCTTGATGTGCGCCGCCGCGTTCGGCATCCGGCTCTTGATCCAGGAAATGTCGAGGTACACCCCGCCGTGCGGACTGCCCCGACCTTCTTTGATCTCCCGCACGATGCAGCGGCTCACGTGGTCGCGCGTGAGCAGCTCGGGTGGGCGGCGGGCGCTCTTGTCGCCTTGCGTGTATCGCCAGCCCTCGTCCTCGCTCTCAGCCGTTTGCGCCCGATAATTCGCCGGGATGTCGTCGAACATGAACCGCCGGCCATCTTTGTTTTTCAGGACGCCGCCCTCACCCCTCACGCCTTCTGTGACGAGGATGCCTCGGACGCCCGGCGGCCAGATCATCCCGGTCGGGTGAAACTGCACGAACTCCATATCGACCAGCTCGGCGCCCGCGTCGTACGCGAGCGCGTGGCCGTCCCCCGTGTACTCCCAACTGTTGCTCGTAATCTTGTACGCGCGGCCCACGCCCCCCGTCGCCAGGACGAGCGAGCGGGTGCGAAACAGCGTGAAGCGGCCGCGTTCCCGCTCGTACCCGAAGGCGCCGACGACCCGGCCATCGTTCTTGAGCAGACGGGTGATCGTGCATTCCATGTGCACGTCGATCCCCTGGTGGATGCCGTGGTCCTGAAGCGTGCGGATCATCTCCAGGCCGGTGCGGTCGCCGACGTGCGCAAGGCGCGGGTAACGATGCCCGCCGAAGTTGCGCTGAAGGATCCTTCCGTCCGGAGTCCGATCGAACATCGCGCCCCAGGCTTCGAGCTCCCGAACGCGAGCCGGCGCCTCTTTGGCGTGGAGCTCGGCCATGCGCCAGTTGTTCACGTACTGGCCTCCACGCATGGTGTCGGCGAAGTGGACGCTCCAATTGTCCCGATCGTCAACATTGGCCAGCGCTGCCGCGATGCCGCCTTCGGCCATGACGGTGTGCGCTTTGCCAAGCAGCGACTTGCAGACGAGACCGACGGATACGCCCGCCGCCGACGCTTCGATGGCCGCGCGCAGCCCGGCGCCCCCCGCCCCGACAACCAGTACATCGTAATCGTGCGTCTGGTAATCAGGCATCACACAATCCGGGGATCCGGCCACACGCCGATGGAGCAGAGGCGGACGTAGAGGTCCGCGAAGCCCACGGAGAAGAGGCTGGCCCAGGCCCAGGCCATATGCCGCCGGTTGAGGCAGCTGACGCAGGCATAGGGAGTCAGGCCAAGCGGGCCCCGGGACAGTTCGTCGACGCAGCCGCCGACCACGTGTCGCATCGAATGACAGCCGAACAGATATCCGCCGAGCAGCACCGTGTTCACGGTAAGGACGATGCTGCCGAGCCCGATACCAAAGGACGCCGTTCCGGTCGCCGGATCGGTGAACCAGAACGCCTTCCACACATCGGTGGCGAGGATCAGGAGAACGCCCACGGACAGAAAGAGCAGGTAGCGATGAAAATTCTGAAGGATCAGCGGAAACGAATTCTCACCGCGGTAGGTCGACCTGGGCTCCCCGACGGCGCAGGACGGCGGATCCGCCCAGAATGCCTTGTAGTACGCGCCGCGGTAGTAGTAGCACGTCAGCCGGAAGATGCCGGGAATCGGCAGGATGATGAGCGCCGGCGAAAATGGAAGCCATGCCGGCCACGCCGCTGGTTTGGGTCCGAACCAGCTACGCGGCGACGCGCCGAAGATCTCTGGAGAGTAGAAGGGCGAGAGATACGGGCCGAAGGTGTAGTGGTCGCCCTGAAAGGCCGCCCACGTCGCGTAAACGACGAAGGTCGATAACCCGAGGAAGACGACGAGCGGCTGCACCCACCACGCGTCGCGGCGCACCGTAGCGCCAAATCGACTCCGAGCCAGAGGGACCGAGACCTCGAACATGACAACCCTCCGATGATCGCCAGCGGACCACGGAACGATACCGACAACCCGCCAGCATTTTCAAGTGCAGTGCAGCTCCCGCGAAGATTAGGCGAGGTGCGGGTGTTTGCGAAGGTACGCTCTGGCGAACGGACACACGGCAACGATGCGCAAATGCTCTGCCCGTCCGTACTCGATGGCGGCTTTCACCAGCGCCTCTCCAAAGTGTTCACCGCGGAACGGTGCGGGAACCTCGGTGTGAATGAGAATGAGCGATTCTGGCGTGCGATCGTACGCGAGAAATGCCGTGTCGTCGCCGATCATGAGCTCGAATCGCCGCAACGTGGCGTTGTTCGTCACAGGTGCCGCGAGTGACGTGAAGCCGACGCGAACGCCGGTCTCGACGGTATTCGCCGGAGGGTCGCTGGCGGGGAACGACTCCTCCAACGCTTCGTCCAGCTCACCGTTTTCCGCCGACCTCTGATCGTCCATTGGCGGTCCCCTGGCGATTAATTACTCCGATGCTCGAGCCCGCTCCAACTGCACTTCGGCCGAGAGGCTCTCGCGGTCCCGATGGATTGTGACAACGGCGAGCCGCCGGCCATCGCGAGAATAGGTGACCGCGCAGTTTCGGGCCTCGAGCGTACCGTCCACGCGGACCGCGTCCCAGCGCTCCGCATGTCCGACGTATTTGATCGAGACGTCGTAGTGTTGGCTCCAAAAGAACGGCACGGCGTCGAACCGTTCACGGCGGCCCAGCATGTTCCGCGCCGCGACTTGACCCTGGCGCTCGGCCACGACCCAGTGCTCCACTCGAATACGCTCTCCCGTGTGCGGGTCCGGCCACCGGGCGACATCGCCGGCGGCAAACACGCCCGGAGCGCTCGTTTCCAGGTACTCGTTGACGGCAATCCCACGATCCAGCGCCAGCCCCGACTTCTCCGCCACTGCCGTGGCCGGCCGCACACCGACGCCCACGACCACGAAGTCGGCATCGAGCGTGCCGCCCCCGCTGAGCGTCACCGTCCGCCCGGCAACAGAAGACACGGTCTGGCCAAGATGGAACACGACACCTTGCGCCTCGTGTAGAGACTGCACGAACCGACCAACCTCGACCCCCATGACACGCTCGAGCGGCACGCGCTCGGGAGCGACCACGTCCACGGCGATCCCGCGCGCCCGGAGGGAGGCCGACACTTCGAGCCCTATGAAGCTCGCACCGACTACGACGACATGTTTCGCGGCCCGCGCGCGCTCAACGATCGCCCGGCTGTCGGCAAAGGACCGGAGATAGAACACCTGGCGACTGTCCGCGCCCGGAATCGGCAGTCTCACAGGATCGGCACCAGTCGCGATGAGAAGAGCCCCGAACTCGCGACGCGACCCGTCGTCGAGCAGCACGGAGCGCGAAACGGGATCGATCGACGACACGCGTCTCCGCAGGACCAGGTCGACGTGCCGCTCTGCATAGGTCTCCGGTGGCCACAGAGGTATCCAGTCGTCCTGCGCCTCGCCTGCCAGGAAATCCTTCGAGAGATTCGGGCGATCAACGGGCGGATCGTCGTCGGCGCTCACGATCGTGACCGGCCCCTCATACCCTTCACGCCTCACCATGTCCGCAGCCGCGAGCCCGGCGGCGCCGCCCCCGACAATCATGATCGACCGTGGCGTCGGACTCGCCGGCCGTGACGCCGGTCGGGCGGGTCGCGCCGGCCGCGAGGCCACCAGCTTCTCGCGAACCGACACGGTCTCGCCTTGCCGCTCGACACGCCAGCACGGAATGGGATCCAGCGCAGGCGCACGAAGCACCTCCCCGCTTCGCAAGCTGAAGCAGGCGTGATGGAGCGGGCACCGCAGCGTGTCGCCGACGACGATTCCGTCGACGAGCGCACCGTGATAGTGCGTGCAGTGGGCGCCGACAGCGAAGAACTCCTCCCCGGCTCGGACGAGCAGCACCTCGTCGTCGCCGACGCGCCCGAGCAACATCCCATCCTTGGCGACCTCGCGGGCCGCGACGCCTGTCGCCAGATCCGGTCGTACTGTTTGGTCCACGTTGCTCATCTCAGACCTCGTGCCCGCAAAGTGCTCACCGCCTCGCGTCCACTCAAGGCGCGAGCTCGTTCTTGACCACCTTCCCACCCTTCATCACGAACTTCACCCGCTGAAGCTCGGTGATATCGGACAGCGGATCACCCGACACCGCGACGAGATCGGCGTACTTGCCGGCGTCGATCGACCCGACGCGATCCTGCCAGCCGAGCACCTCGGCGTTGATCGTGGTCGCGGCCTGGATGGCTTTGACGGGCGTCAGGCCGCCGTGCTTCACGAGGACCTCGAAGTCGAGCCCCTGCGTCCCATGTGGGTAGGTCGACCCATCCACGCCGCTGCCCATCATGATCTTCAGCCCCTTCGTCGCGGCCGCAAGCGATACGGCCTTCTCGAAGATGGGAATCATGCGAAATTTGCCGCCCGTGCTCTTCACATCGCTGTCGTCGATGGACGGCTCGATATATCGCTGGAGCGTCGGATCGTAGTAGAGCTTTTTGGCAACCATCATGTCCGCCTGCCCCTGATCGAGGCCGAACGCATGCTCGATCGTGTCGCAGCCGGCGATGATGGAATTTTTCTGTCCCTCGCCGCCGTACACGTGGCAGCCGGCCTTGTGGCCAAGCCGGTGCGTCTCGTCGATGAGCGCCTGAAGGACGGGCATCGGATACGTCACGACGTATTGCGCTTCGCCGGTCGGCGCGAAGGAGTAGTTGCCGGTGGGATACAGCTTGATCCAGTCGGCGCCGTGCTGAATCTGCTCGCGCACCGCCGCACGCGCCTCGTCGACCGATCGAACGACCTTTCGATCGAGCGGATCCTCAGGAGCCGTCGCCGGCGTTCGGCTCCAGCCAATCCCGCGCGTCGAGACCTGGTATCTCGGCCCGTCGATGCGACCCTGATTGATCGCCTCGCGGATCGCGACGTCGCCGTAGCCGTTGCCGTGGGAGCTCATATCGCGAGCCGACGTGAAGCCCGCCCGCAGATCGGCTTGCGCGTTCTGCACGGCGATGAGCATCGCCTCCTCGGTCGTCATGTTCGGCACGCGCTGGTTGAACATGTGCGTGTGGGCGTCGATCAGGCCCGGCAGGACGGTCGCCTGACCCAGATCAATCACTTGAACGCCCGCGGGAACTGTGATCTGCGCCTGTGGTCCCACGGCAGTAATACGCTCGCCCATCACGAGGACGATCTGGTTGGTCGCGATCTGCCCCGTCTTGCTGTCGAACAGCCGGCCCACCCGGACGGCCAGGGCTCGAGGAGCCGGAGGACACTTGAAGACGCCGCCGTCAGGTCCCACGCACGGTTGGGGACCCGCTCCTCTCCAGGGAGCTTGGGGCGCCTGTGCCCCGAGCGTGATTCCCGCCACGACCATCGCGCCCCACGCATTCGCCAGCCAGAGACGGCATCGCACGACAGACTCCTCCACGAGAACGTGTCACGCGTCGAGCGCCGCGAGCAGGGCATCGTCGACCTGGCCCGTTTGAGCCAGATGATTCTGCTGTTGAAATTCGACAATCGCCGAGCGCGTCAACGGTCCCACGAACCCGTCGACTGGACCGGGGTGAAATCCACGAAAGGTCAGGAACAGTTGGGCCGCCCGCACCGCAAGATCGGGCAGGACGCCTACGGAGAACTTCTGGAATTCACCTCGCAGCCGGACATCGTAGTGATTCGCGGCGAAACCTGGGCCGTTGTATCCGCGCGCAAACGACGTCCAGTCGTGAGCCTTGAGGGCCGCGTCCAGCTGATTCTCCTCGATGAAGGCGCCGACCGCGGCCAATTGGGCGTCTTCCCCATCGACCATCGCCTGCACCATCAGGTCGACACTCGCAAAACCAGCCGCGGCGAAGTTGGTGCCCAGGATCTGTCCAAGCCCCCACGAAGCACTCTGGAGCGCGGCATTCGAATCCAGCGCGATGGCCCTAGCCAGGCGGTCGTATTGGTGGGCTCCCGTCGCGCCGTAACCGCCTGGAGCCGGGTCGCTGATGTCGCCGTCGTCGAACCTGCCGCTCGTGAGGCGGTGAAAGATGTGACGCTCGAAGAGGATCTGCGGGCGCCGATCGGCGAGGAAGCCGCACCCCGCCGTTTCGACGCTGATGACGGTCCAGACTTCCTGCGCGCTGACCGACAGCACATCGGCCGCGCCGGCCACGCCGGCGCTCGTCATGGGCCGTGATTTCCCTACGAACGTCATAGAGCGGCGTGAGCCTTCTCCTGGCCGGCAACCACGGGATTATGCCACCCTCCGACGGGGCAAATCTTCTGGTCGACCTCGGAGGGTCCCCAGGTGCCTTTGTCGTACTCGTAAATCGGAGTGGCCGCTCTCAGCACCGGGTCGACGACGCGCCAGGCCTCTTCCACATAATCCTGTCGCGCGAACAATGTGGCATCACCGGCCATCGCCTCGCCCAGCACCCGCTCGTACGCATCCATCTCGTCTGGCGCGTGATGGCTGGCCACCATTTCCACCGTCTCACCTTTCATCACGTCGCCGGGGGCCATGACCGTCAAGCCGAGGGCGATGTCCATCTCGGGACTGATCCGGAACCGCAGCTGGTTGCGCGTCAGCGCATGTTCCTTAATCACCGATGGAGGCTTTCGGAAGCGCCCGATCACCTCCGTGCACGTGACGGGCAGATTCTTTCCCGCACGGATATAGAAAGGCACGCCTTTCCAGCGCCAGGAATCCACACCCACTCGCAGCGCGGCAAAGGTTTCGACGCGCGAATCCGGAGCGACGCCATTTTCCTGGCGATACCCGCGGAACTGCCCGCGAACGATGTGGCCCGGCTCCAGTGACGGCATCGCTTTCAGAACCTTGACCTTTTCGTCGCGAATGGTCTCACTGTCGGCGCGAACCGGAGGCTCCATCGCAAGATTGCTGAGGATCTGGAACAGATGGTTTTGCACCACGTCGCGAACGGCGCCGACTTGATCGTAAAACGCGCCGCGGCCCTGGACGCCGAAATCTTCTGCCATCGTGATCTGGACGCTGTCAATGTACTGGCGATTCCAGAACGGCTCCATGAAGGCATTGGCAAAGCGGAACACGACGACGTTGTTCACGGGCCGCTTGCCGAGATAGTGGTCGATTCGAAAGATCTGCGACTCTGGGAACGCCGACTGGAGAATTCGATTGAGTTGCTTCGCCGTCGCCAGGTCACGGCCGAAGGGCTTCTCGAGGATGACGCGACCGCTGCCCGTGGCGCCTGACTTCACGAGTTGCTCCACGACCGTTTCGAAAAGTACGGGCGGGATCGCCAGGTAATACGCCGGCCGCTTGGCCGTGGTGAGCTGCCCGCGGATCGCCTCGAACGTGGCCGGATCGCGGTAATCGCCATCGACGTACCGCAACAACCGGCTCAGCGTGTCGAAGGCCGAGCGGTCGACGCCGCCATGTTTCAGAACGCTCTCGTATGCGCGCGCCCGCAGCTGGTCGACATTCCAGCCGGCTTTCGCCACGCCAATGACCGGCACGTTCAGGCGGCCACGCTTGACCATGGATTGCAGCGCGGGAAAGATCTTCTTGTAAGCCAGATCGCCAGTGGCGCCGAAGAACACCAGCGCGTCCGAATCGCAATCGACCATGGCAACACTCCTCTGCCCTTCGGCTACGTCGCGACCGGCTTCTCAAGGTGTCCGCCGAAGCCGTAGCGCATCGCCGAGAGCAGCCTGCCTTGATAGTCCGCCTCACCGCGCGAGCTGAATCGCTGGTAGAGCGCGGCGGAGAGAACGGGCACCGGCACCGCTTCGTCGATGGCGGCTTTGATCGTCCACCGCCCCTCGCCCGAGTCCGAGACCCGCCCGCTGAACTGAGAGAGCGCGGGATCTTTCACCAGGCCGGCCGCGGTCAGGTCGAGCAGCCAGGACGCGATGACGCTGCCACGCCGCCACAGCTCCGCGATGTCGGCGACATTGAAATCGTATTGATAATGGGCGGGGTCACGCAGCGGCGTCGTCTCCGCGTCGATCGGATGCTCGTCCTTGCCGACGTTGGCATCGCGCAAGAGGCTGAGCCCTTCGGCGTAAGCGGCCATCAAGCCGTACTCGATGCCGTTGTGGACCATCTTCACGAAGTGACCGGCGCCGTTCGGACCGCAGTGGAGGTACCCGAGCTCGGCGGTGCCGCCGAGCCTTTCGCGCCCCGGTGTGCGCGGCACATCGCCGGGCCCCGGCGCCAGGGCGGCGAAGATCGGATCGAGGTGGTCAACGATGCGCTTTTCGCCGCCAATCATGATGCAGTACCCGCGCTCCAGGCCCCACACGCCGCCGCTCGTCCCGACGTCGACATAGTGAATGCGCTTCGCGGCAAGCTCCTTGCCGCGCCGGATGTCGTCCACATAATAGGAATTGCCGCCGTCGATGAGGATGTCCTCCGCCTCCAGATGAGGCATGAGATCGCCGATCATCTCGTCGACGATTGCCGCCGGGACCATGAGCCAGATGGCTCGCGGTTTCTGGAGCTTCTTCACGAAGTCGGCCAGGGAGCTGGCGCCCACGGCCTTCTCTTGCACCAGGTCGCTCACGGCGGCGGTCGATTTGTCGTACACGACGCATCGGTGGCTCCGCTTGACGAGCCGCCGCACCATGTTTGATCCCATTCGCCCAAGGCCAATCATTCCAAGTTCCATGGTCAATCTCCCCCGCGCGTCACGGACGTTTACTTGTGTTGTCGGTAGCGGCGGATCAGGCTGTTCGTCGAGCTGTCATGGCCGAGCGTCGGTTCTGTCCCGGTCTCGATTTCGGGGATGATGCGCTGGGCCAGTACCTTGCCGAGCTCCACTCCCCACTGGTCGAACGGGTTGATCTGCCAGATCGTGCCCTGCGTGAACACGGCATGCTCGTAAAGGGCGACGAGCTTGCCGAGCGTCTCCGGCGTGAGTCGATCCGCGAGGATGGTGTTCGAGGGACGGTTGCCGTCAAACACCCGGTGCGGCACCAGCCAATCCGGTGTGCCCTCGGCTTTGACCTGGTCACGTGTTTTCCCGAAGGCGAGCGCCTCGGACTGGGCTAAGACGTTCGCCAGAAGCAGGTCGTGATGTCGCCCGAGCGGATTCAGCGAATGGACGAAAGCGATGAAGTCACACGGAACAAGGACCGTCCCTTGATGGAGTAATTGATAAAAGGAGTGTTGGCCATTCGTGCCTGGCTCACCCCAGTAAACCGGCGCGGTCGCGTAGCCGACTTCGTGGCCGTCGAGCGTCACGTGCTTCCCATTGCTCTCCATCGTCAACTGCTGCAGATACGCCGGGAATCGCTTCAAGTACTGCTCGTAGGGCAGGATCGCCACGCTCTGGGCGCCAAAAAAATCGGTGTACCAGACGCCGAGAAGGCCCATGAGCACCGGCAAGTTGCGCTCGAACGGAGCGGTCCGGAAATGCTCGTCCATCTGGTGAAAGCCGTCCAGGAGCGATCGGAAGTTGTCGGGACCGATCGCCAGCATGGTTGAAAGACCAATGGCCGACTCCATGGAATAGCGGCCGCCAACCCAGTCCCAGAACGGGAACATGTTGGCCGTGTCGATGCCGAATGTCGCGACGGCTGCGGCGTTCGTCGAGACGGCAACGAAATGCTTCGCAACCGACGCCTCGTCGCCTCCCAGCCCTCGAACGGACCACGCGCGAGCCGTGTGAGCGTTCGTCATGGTCTCCAACGTCGTAAACGTCTTCGAGGAGACGATGAACAGCGTTTCCGAGGGATCAAGGTCTTCGACGGCTTCGGCGAAATCGGTGCCGTCGACGTTGGACACGAACCGGAACGCCATCGTTCGATCGCTGTAGTGCCTGAGCGCCTCGAAGGCCATCACCGGACCGAGATCGGATCCGCCAATGCCGATGTTGATGACGTTGCGAATGCGCTTGCCGGTGTGCCCGGTCCACTGACCATTCCGAACGCGATTGGAGAAGTCAGCCATCCTGGCGAGCACGGCATGGACGCGAGGCACGACATTCTCGCCGTCGACGACAATGGATGCTTCTTTTGGCGCACGCAGGGCGACGTGCAGGACGGCTCGGTTCTCCGTGATGTTGATCTTGTCGCCGCGAAACATCGCGTCTATCCGCGAGCGCAGGCCCGATTCGTTCGCCAGCGCGACGAGAAGGCTCATCGTTTCATCGGTGATGCGGTTCTTCGAGTAATCCAGGAAGAGGCCGACGTCCTCGGCCGTCATGCGCTGGCCGCGAGCCGGGTCGTTCGCGAACAGGTCTCGCAGGTGCAGTTTGCTGATTTCTTCGTAATGGCTTGAAAGAGCCTTCCAAGCCTTGAGTGTGGTCAACGGTTCGGTGCGCTCACCTCTGGAAGCCGTTCCTGCTGCTGTTGCCATCGTGCTACTCCTTTATCGGGCTACGGAATCGAGCGCCTTGGTCACGATTCGCTCCGCCTCCGTCACAATCGTCTCCAGGTGTGACTGATCCTTAAAGCTCTCCGCGTATACCTTGTAGAGGTTCTCCGTGCCTGAAGGCCGGGCCGCGAACCAGCCACTGGCAGCAACGACCTTCAAGCCGCCGATCGGAGCGTTATTGCCCGGGGCTTGCGTCAGTTTTCCGATGATGGGCTCACCCGCCAGGCTCGAGTCCGTGACGGCCTCCGGCGACAGCTCCTTCAGCCTGGCTTTCTGCTCGGGCGTTGCAGGCGCGTCGATGCGCGTGTAGTAGGACACGCCGAACTGCGCCGTGAGCTCTGCATAGTGTTGGCCCGGGTCCTTGCCGGTGCGCGCGATGATCTCGGCCGCCAGGAGGTCCATGATTGGTCCGTCCTTGTCGGTCGACCAGACGGCGCCGTCGCGTCGCAGAAAGCTCGCCCCGGCGCTCTCCTCGCCGCCGAAGCCGCACGATCCGTCGAGCAGTCCCGGCACGAACCACTTGAATCCCACGGGAACCTCGAGCAACCGATGCCCGAGGTCTTTCACGACGTGGTCAATCATCCGGCTGCTCACGAGCGTCTTGCCGACAGCGGCACGCGACGGCCACGTTGGGCGGTGCGTCAGCAGGTAGCGGATGGCCACAGCAAGATAGTGATTGGGATTCATCAACCCGGCCGACGGCGTGACGATCCCATGCCGGTCCGAATCCGGGTCGTTGGCGAATGCCATCTGATAGTGGTCTTTGAGGCCGATGAGCCGGGCCATGGCATACGGACTCGAGCAATCCATGCGGATCACGCCATCGTGATCGACGGTCATGAATGAGAACGTGGGATCGACGAGCGGGTTCACGACAGTGATGTCAAACCCATAGGTGGCATTGATCGGCTCCCAGTACGATCTTGCCGCCCCTCCGAGCGGGTCGACGCCCAGCTTCAGCCCGGATGCGCGAATGGCATCCACATCAACGACGTTTCTGAGGTCGCGGACGTAGGGAAGGACAAAATCCTCCTGGTGCGTCGTTGACGCCTTGATGGCCGCCTCGAACGTGACACGCTTGACTCCGATGTTGTTGCTCCGCAGGAGATCGTTTGCCCGGTTCTCGACGGCGCGGGTCACCTCCGTGTCGGCGGGACCGCCATTGGTCGGGTTGTACTTGAAGCCGCCGTCCTCCGGCGGGTTGTGCGACGGCGTGATCACGATGCCGTCCGCGAGGTGCGCTTTTCGATCCGTGTTGTAAACGAGGATGGCTCGCGAAATCACCGGCGTTGGCGTCACGCCATCGTCCCGTTGGATCACCGTGTGGACGTTATTCGCCGCGAGCACCTCGAGCGCGGTGCGCTGCGCGGGGCCGGACAAGGCGTGCGTATCCTTCCCCATGTAGAGCGGTCCGTCAGTGCCCTGGCCGCGCCGGTAGTCGCAAATCGCTTGAGTGATCGCCAGAATATGCGCCTCCGTGAACGTGCCCTCGAGCGGTGAGCCCCGGTGCCCGCTGGTCCCGAAGCTGACCAGCTGATTCGGATCGCCCAGATCCGGGCGCCGTGCGAAGTACTCGCGCTCCAGCCGCGCCACATCGACCAACATCTCTTTTGGCGCGGGGCGGCCCGCCAGAGGCGAGAGGCCCGCAGGCCGTTCTACAGAACTGGGCATGGCGTCACCTTCCAGATCTCGCCGGCGTATTGGGCGACCGCCCGGTCGCTGGAAAATTTTCCAGAGCCGGCAACATTCAGAATAGCCCTGCGGACCCAACCGTCCGAGTCGGCGTACAACTGGCACAGCCGCTTGTCGGCAGCGAGATAGGACGGGAGGTCTGCCAGATGCATGTAATGATCCCCCTCGGCCAACAAGATGTCGCGCAGCGGGGCGAACACGCCCGGTTCGTTGGGGCTGAAGTGGTCGGAGAAGACCAAGTCCATTGCGGCGCGGGTCTCGGGGTCGTGCTCATAGTGCCAGCGCGGGTCATACGACGGGCGGCTGCTGACCACCTGCTCCGCGGTGAGGCCGAAGAGAAAGAAATTCTCTTCGCCGGCCTCTTCGGCCATTTCGATCGTCGCGCCGTCGCGGGTGCCGATCGTCAAGGCGCCGTTCATCATGAACTTCATGTTGCTCGTGCCGCTCGCCTCGTAGCCCGCCGTCGAGATCTGGTTCGACACCTCAGCCGCAGGAATGAGCCGCTCAGCGAGCGACACGTCGTACTCAGTGAGGAAGAGCACCTTGAGCCGGCCTCGCATCGCCGGATCCGCGTCGACGACGGCAGCCAGGTTTTCGACGCACTTGATGACCAGCTTGGCCAACTGGTACGCGGGTGCCGCCTTGCCGGCGAAGAAGAAGGTCCGCGGCGCCATCTCGAGGCGCGGATTTTCCCGAAGCCTGTTGTACAGCACGACGATGCGCAGCACATTGAGAAATTGCCGTTTGTAGGCATGAATGCGCTTGATCTGGCAATCGAAGATCGTGTCCGGGTCCGCGATCTGGCCCGATGACGATTTGAGCCAACTGGCAAACTGAGACTTGGTGTCGCGCTTCGCCTTCTTGAAGCGGTCGGCGAAGCTTGCGTCGCCGGCGAGCGGCGTCAGCTTCCGGAGCTCCATGAGATCGGTCACCCACCGGTCGCCGATGGCTTCGGTAATGATGCCGGCGAGCGCCGGGTTCGCCACGAGCAACCAGCGTCGAGGGGTCACGCCGTTGGTCTTGTTGCTGAACCGCTCCGGAAACATCTCCGCCAGGTCCTTGACCGTTGTCGTCCGCAGCAGCTCGGAGTGAATCGCCGCCACGCCGTTGGTGCTGTGCGAGCCGACGATCGCGAGGTTCGCCATGCGCACGTGCCTGACTGGTCCTTCTTCGATCAGGCTCACACGCTCCACGCGTCCAACGTCTTCGGGGAACCGGGTCCGGACCGACTCGAGCAGCCTCCGGTTGATCTCGTAGATGATTTCGAGATGTCGTGGGAGCAGCGTCTCGAACCATTCGACTGGCCATTTCTCGAGCGCTTCGGGCAGAAGCGTGTGATTGGTATACGCCAGCGTCCTCTGCGTGAGGTCCCACGCCGTATCCCACGCCAGATGCGCCTCGTCGAGCAGGATCCGCATCAACTCCGGCACGGCCATCGTCGGGTGCGTGTCATTGAGCTGGATGGCCACGTGCTCGGGGAGCGCAGCCCAGTCGGTATTGGTGCGACGGAAGCGCCGGATGAGATCGGCCAGCGAGCACGCGGCCAGGAAGTACTCCTGAACGAACCGCAACCCCTGGCCGACGCTGGTCGAGTCGTCGGGATACAGGACGCGCGTCAGCGATTCGGCCTCGAGGGTTTCGGCCACCGCACCGACGAAATTGCCGTGGCTGAAGGCCTGAAAATCGAAATAGTCGGGTGCTTGGGCGGCCCAGAGGCGAAGGGTGTTGATGGTCTTGCCGCCGTACCCGGCAACGGGCCGATCGTACGGCATGCCGATGAGGCAGGAGGGCCGGCCAACGATCGCGCGCAATCCGCCACCGCTCACCTCGAAGCAGGCGTTCAGGCTGATCTCGACCGTCTCGTCCGGACGCGGGACTTCCCACGGATCCTGGCGACGGAGCCAGTTGTCTGGCTGCTCCTGTTGCCAGCCGTCGCGGATGGTCTGCTTGAAGAGACCGTACTCGTACCGCAGGCCGTAGCCCATGGCCGGGAGCTGCACCGTTGCCATCGAATCGAGGAAGCAGGCTGCCAGGCGTCCGAGCCCGCCGTTCCCGAGTCCGGCATCCGGCTCCTCGTCGACGAGCTCCAGCCAATCGAGCTTGTCCTCACTGACTGCGCGCTTCACGAGAGGGTCGAGCAGCAGATTGGTGACGTTGTTGGCAAGCGAGCGCCCGATGAGGAACTCCATTGAAAGGTAGTAGACCCGCTTCACGTTCTGGCGCGCATACGTTTCCTCGGTCTTGATCCATCGTCGTGACAAGACATCACGCACGGATCGGGCGAACGCCTCGAAGCGCTCACGTGGGCTCGTATCAGCCGGTTCGACCACGTTGTCGAAGACGAGATGGCGTTCATACAACGACGAGTCGGTGCCGGAGATCTCAATCGAGCCCGGCCCGTACTGGACGCGAAGTCGTTCGATCGCGTCCGTGTCTGCCGCTCCTCGAGGGGTGATCTCTGTTTTCGTGGTCATGGCTCTTCCTGGTTGGCGGAAGTGAGACCGGCGGCGTTGAGGCCGACCATAACGGATGAGCTGGAACGATCAGGGGAACTCGTTTACGCACAGCTTCGACGCCTGAACCGCGAAGAAGCGATTCCCCCAGCATAGTCCGTACGATGGCCGCGATGATGGGAGGAGTGGTGGCGCTCGTGACTCGACCGCCGGTGCGCGTATTCCCTTGACAAGCAGGAAGAGGCTGACCGGCCAGCGCTCGGGTGCCGGCGCCGCCGGAACAAGTCGTAGACCTCCTACGTCTAGAGACGTAGACTGTCTACGACTATGGCCAAACAGCCCGACGACCGCCGCCTGGAGCTCCTCCAGGGTACGCTCGACATGCTCATCCTCCGGACGCTGCAGTGGGGACCGCAGCACGGCCACGGCATCGGCCAGGCGATCCGCGCGCAGTCCGACGACCTGCTCAGAGTCGAAACCGGTTCCCTCTACCCCGCGCTGCACCGGCTCGAGAAGCACGGATGGCTCAAGGCGGAGTGGGGCGTGAGCGAGGCCAACCAGCGCGCGAAGTACTACCGGCTGACCGCGACGGGACGGGCACAGTTGTCGCGCGAGCGGGATCGGTGGTCGCAGCTCGTGGACGCGATCGGACGGATTATGAACCCGGCGCCTGCCAGCAAGGAGTAGGGCCATGTGGCCTCGCACGCCGTCCAAGGACGACCTCGACGCCGAGATTCGCGGCCATCTGGCCCTCAGCATCAAGGAGCGCATCGAACGCGGCGAGGATCCGACCTCCGCCAGGCTCGCGGCGCTGAAGGAGTTCGGCAACGTGACGCTCACGCGTGAGTCGATGCGGGGCGTCTGGCGCTACCGCTGGCTCGACGGGGCGGAGGCGTTGGGCCGCGACATGCGGTTCGCCCTCCGATCACTCCTGCGCGCCAGGGGCCTCGCCGCCACGGTCGTGGTGACGCTCGCGCTCGGTATCGGCGCCAACGCCGCGATTTTCAGCGTCGTCCGGGGCGTGCTCCTCCGCCCCCTCGTCAATCGCGACGAAGATCATCTGATCTACATCGGCCAGCGTGCCCCCGGCCTCGGCGCCGAGAACATCACGTTCTCGATAGCGGAACTGAACGACTTCAAGGCGCGCATCACGACCATCACCGCCTTCGGCGACTTCTCCACGGTGGACTTCGCCCTGAGTGGTCTCGGCGGCGAGCCCCGCATGGTCAAGGCGGGCGTCGTCGGTGGTTCGTTCTTCGATGTGATGGGCCTTCGCCCGGTGCTCGGCCGCCTGCTGAACCCGAATGACGATGGTCCCAACGCGGCCGGGGCGGCGGTCCTCACGTACCGGTTCTGGACGACGTCGCTCAACAGCGACCCGAATGTCGTCGGCACGACCATCCGTCTCGGTCCGCGGACCGCCACGGTGGTCGGCGTCCTCGAGCCTTCGGTCCCGTATCCGGCTGACACCGAGATCATCGCGAACGTTGTGACGAGCCCGCATCATCTGGGGGCCACGATGGTCACCGACCGGACGCATCGGATGACGGAGCTCTTCGGCCGACTCGCGCCCGGCGTCTCGCTCGAGGCGGCGCGCGCCGAGCTGACCGCGGTCCACACCGCCATGGTGCGAGAGCACCCTGAGGCGTACTCGAAGAGGGCCAACGTCGAGCTGCGTGTGACGACGCTCCGCGATCAGATTGCGTCGCCCGCGCGGACGATCCTCCTCGTGTTGCTGGCCGCCGCCGCGGTCGTGTTCGTCATTGCGTGTTCGAACATCGCCAACCTGATCCTGGCACGCTCGGTCCGCCGCGAGGGCGAGCTGGCTGTGCGAGCCGCGCTCGGCGCCGGCCGCGGCGCGCTTCGGCGCACGCTGCTGGCCGAGAGCCTGGTGCTGTGCGGCGCCGGCGCCGTGCTGGGCGTGATGCTCGCGCAGCCGTTCGTCGCCATCGTCGCCCGCTACGCCGCCCGCTTCTCTGTGCGCGCGCTCGAGGTCACCGTCGATACCAGCGTGCTGTGGGTCGGCGCCGGCTTGGCGATGGGTGCGGCCGTGCTGCTGGCGTACGTCCCGCGCCTGCCCTCGCCGCATGCCCCGACCGGCCTGGGCCTTGTGAGCGGCAGCGTCCGGATCACGCCGGGCACCAACCGCCGCCTGCGAGTCTTCGCGACGACACAGATTGCGTGCTCGTTCGTACTGCTCGCCGGCGCCGGCACGCTACTCACCACGCTTATCGCCATGCAAACGGCCATCACCGGCTACGACATGCGGCAGGTGCTGGCCGTCGACATTCCGGTCTCGGCGACGGGCGCCGACCTCGGGAGCGCAAAGCTCATCGACTTCTATCAAGAAGCGACGCGACGCATCGGCGAACTGGCAGGCGTCGAAGGCGTCGCCGTTGGAATGTTCGTGCCGTGGCGGGATGCTGGGCGCTTAGGTCCTGGAATCCAGTTCGCCGTCGAGGGCTACTCGCCGGCAGATGGCGAAGAGAATCCGCACGCGCGGTTTCGCGTGGTCTCGCCTCGCTTCTTCGCCGTCGTCGGCGTCCCGATGCTCGCGGGCCGCGACTTCACGGACGATGACGGCGGGAAGAGTGAGCCTGTCGTCATCGTCAGCCAGAGCGTCGCGCAGCGGCTGTTCTCGAATGGCGACGCGGTGAACCGGCATATGTGGTGGACCGATCCGTATTTCGGAAAAACGCCTGTACATCGTCGCATCGTCGGCGTGGTCGCGGACGTGGATGACGAGAACGTGATGCGGCGACCGGCGATGGCGGTCTACCAGCCGGTCCGGCAGATAGGCGTTGGAGAGCGTCTGTTCGTCCGCGCGGCAGGCGATCCGTACGCGCTTGTGCCGGCCGTCACGCGCGTGATCCGCGAGATTTCCAAGGACCAACTCGTGGAGCGCGCCGCGACGCTCGAGGACGTCCGCACCGAGGTGCTGTCGCCTGATCGGCTGAACGCCTTCGTCTTTTCCGGATTTGCCGGCATCGCGCTGCTGATCGCCGTGGTGGGTGTGGCCGGTGTCCTGGCCTTCTCGGTGAGCGCGCGCACGCGGGAATTCGGCATCCGCCTGGCCGTCGGGTCAGCCCCGCGGCACCTGTTGAGCCGCGTGCTCCAGGAAGGCGTGCTGATTGCCGCGATTGGCATCGCCGCAGGCACGGCGGGCGGCTATGCTCTCGCGCGCGCGGCGGCCAGATTTTTCGCGACGGTGCAGCTGCCGGGCCTGCTGCCCTTGACGGGCGCGGCAACCGTGCTCATCGGCGCCGCGGTCGTTGCGTCCCTGATGCCGGCCGCCCGGGCCTCGCGCGTCGACGTGTTGCAGGCACTCCGGTCGGAGTAGGCCAACCGCTCATCCGCGGACGGCCTGCGTCACCGGTCGTCTGACGACGAGATTCGCCAGTCCACCGGCCAGGCCCAAGGCCAGCGCAAGCGCTTTCAGCGCCGGCGTCCACGCCGACTCTAGTCCAAGCGTCGCATCGAGGGAGTACAAGCCCGGTCCGATCAAGGTCAGCGCCGCGAACGCTGACGCGTAGAGCACCGGCGCCTCGATGCCGTTGGTGGCAGCGAAGAGCCCATTCCCCCAATGCACGCTGCCAATCGCCACGGTCATCACGGCAATGACGAGCGTGGCCGCTGCCGGGACAAAGAGCCCGAGCGCCAGCAGCAGTCCGCCGACCGACTCGGCCAGGCCGGCCGCCGCCGCAAACACCTGGCCGGGTCGAAACCCGAGCCCCTCCATGAAAGCCCCAGTGCCCGTCAGGCCATACCCGCCAAACCAGCCGAGCAGCTTCTGCGCCCCATGGGCCGCCATGAGGGCTCCGAACACCAACCGCACGAGAAGTAATCCGGCGTCCATAGTCAGCCTCCAAGTTCAGCTCGAGGGAAGAGGCATTATGGCACTGCGTTCGACCAGAAATTGGTTGACCCTCGCCCCCGACAGTCGCCAAATTAAGGCCGGAGAACCTTCATGAGACTTTTGAGCGCGCTCGCCGTTGCCTTCGTCTTCGCCGTCGCGGTCAGCCTATCCGGCGCGCCGCCCAAACCGGCCGCGGATGCTCTCACGCTGGCCACGCTCTCCAGCCGCCCGGACATGGTGAGCGGCGGCGATGCGCTCGTCGAAATTCGGAGCGCGTCGGGCACGCTGTCGAACGTCACGGTCAGAGTGAACGATCGCGAGGCGACCGCGGCATTTCACGCCGACGCGGCTCGGCCGTCGCTCGTCGGTCTCGTCGACGGGTTGAAGATCGGCCGCAACACGATCGTCGCCAAGGCCGGATCGCACACGGCGCGCCTCGACGTCACGAACTACCCGATCACAGGGCCGATCGTCTCGGGCGATCACTTGACGCCTTTTCTCTGCAAAACCGTGGAGTCGGGCCTGGGCGAGCCGCTCGACGCCGACTGCTCCGCGCGCACGCAGATCGAGTACTTCTACAAGTCCACGGAGCCGCCGACTGCCGGTGGCCGCGGCCGCGGTGCCGCCTCCTCGTTCAAGGCACTCAACCCGGCGGCGACGCGTCCCGGGGACATCGGTCAGACGACGACCAGTGACGGCCGGACGGTACCCTACATCGTACGAGTCGAATCAGGCACCATTAATCGATCGATTTATCGCATCGCCATCCTCGACGATCCCTGGCAAACCGCGACCAGCCCGTGGACGCCGGGACCGGGCTGGAATCACGCGTTCATGATGACGTTCGGCGGCGGCTGTGGCACCAACTACAATCAGGGGACCAACCAGGCGATCAACGCCATCTTCGATGCCGCGCTCTCGCGCGGCTTCGCGCACGCCATCTCCACTCAGAATGTCATGCAGCAGCACTGCAACGACGCGCTGTCGGGCGAGGCGCTGATGATGATCAAAGAGCACTTCATCAAGCACTACGGCCTTCCCAAGTGGACGATGGGCTTCGGCGGCTCCGGCGGATCGATTCAGCAATTACTGATCGCGCAGAACTTCCCCGGCCTCCTCGACGGCCTGCTGCCCAGTCTGACGTTCGCGGACTCGATCAGCGTGCGCCCGAGCGTCACGGACTGCCGGCTGCTGCTGAACTATTACAAGACCGACCCGGCGACGTGGACGCAGGAGAAACAGACAGCTGTGGAAGGCTACACGCGGGGTACGTGCACCAGCTGGGATCGGAGCTTCATCAATGTCATCGTCGCCGACTTCGCGCAGGGGTGCGGAATCCCGAAAGATCAGGTGTACGACGCGGCGACGAATCCGAAGGGCGCCCGCTGCACCATGTGGGACACGAACTTTGCCACGTTCGGTCGCGACCCGAACACCGGCTTCGCGCGCCGCTCGCTCGACAACGTGGGCGTGCAGTACGGCCTGAGGGCGCTCGAGCGCGGGGCCATCACGCCGGCGGAATTCCTGGATCTCAACCGGAAGATCGGTGGCTACGACAATGACGGCCATCTCCGCGCAGAGCGCACGGTCGCCGATCCGGAAGCCGTCCGACTCGCGTACGTGGCGGGGCGCCTCGACGCCGCATCGGGCGGACTCGGCTCGCTGCCGATCCTCCATTACCGGAGCTACAACGATCCGTTGGGCGACATTCACACGTTCGATCGCGACTTCACCATCCGCGAACGGATGCGCAAGGCGAACGGCCGCGCGGACAACGAGATCGTCTGGATATTCCCCAACGGCGGCAGCGCGAATGTCGCCACGACGGTGACCGGTCTGGCGATCGACACGATGAGTCAATGGCTCGACGCGCTCGCGAAGGACGCGTCCGCGGCGCCGGCGATCGAGAAGGTCGTCCGCGCAAAGCCCAAAGGGGCCGTGGACGGCTGCTTCACTGCTGACGGTACGCGCATCGATGAGCCGCTCAGCGCGACGGCCGCCGGCCGATGCCTCTCGCTCTATCCCCCACACTCGACCCCGCGTCTGGTCGCGGGCGCGCCGTTGGCCGATGACGTGCTCAAGTGTGAGCTCAAGCCAATCGACGCGAGGGACTACAAGACAACGTTCACCGCCGACCAGATCCGCGAGCTCCGGCAGATCTTCCCAGGCGGCGTCTGCGACTACTCCAAGCCGGGCGTCAATCAGAAACCGTTGGGCGGGACCTACCAGCGCCTCCCGCTTACGGCGGCGCCGGTCTCGAGGACAACGGCCGCATCGCGGCAGTAGGCTCGCGTACTGCTGGCAGCTCACCGGCAACGTCTGGGACGCTGAAGACCTCGTCCAGGACACGCTGTTGCGAGTCTTCAGCCTGCTCGGCAAGACGGACACGGCGCTGGACAATCCGAAGGCGTGCGACGGTCGGCGCGCGAACGGGCGGCACTGGCGGTCGAGGAGAGTGAGCCCGCGTATGCGCCGCCGCATCAGCCGGTCGACAGCCGTCCAGCGGCTGCAGCGCTTTTCCAGTCGCTTCATCCGCAGGAGCGCGCAGCAATCGTGATGAAGGATGTGTTCGACCTGCTGACACCCGGGCGACGACGCGGCCGAGGATTGCGGTGTTCGGACCATGGGTCCACCTCGCGCCAGGATCGTGAAGGAGCGGCAGATCTCGGTCGCGTGTTCCGGCGGTACTCAAACGCGCGAGCACGGGTGCGAGGAATGGATAGCCGACGCCGGACGTTACAGCAGCGCGTCACGATTGCTGACCGCGGCAACGACGGCCGGCACGTCGCCACGATCGACGCGCGTCCCGAGAAAGCCGGAAATCGCCGCGTGGTCAGCGGTGGACATCGGGGTTGAAGAAGATGATACGGCACCGCCGTAAAATGCTATGAGAGTTGAACAAGGCGGCCACCATGAGGATCTTGTTGTTCACGGGAAAAGGCGGAGTCGGCAAGACGAGCCTCGCAGCGGCGACGGGGCTCCGGCTCGCACAGATGGGGAAGCACACGCTCGTCATGAGCGTCGATCCGGCC
>DATKHR010000138.1:0-8715 GCA_035510155.1 Vicinamibacterales bacterium | reverse complement strand
GATCGAAATTCGAGGGAGGGAGACTGGAATGCGTAGTTTGGCAAGAATTCTTGTTGGCACCATGTGTTTCGCACTGCTGGTGCCGGCGATCGCGTCGGCACAGACGAGCGCGATCGCAGGAACCGTCAAGGACTCGTCAGGGGCCGTGTTGCCGGGCGTCACCGTGGAAGTGACGAGCCCAGCGCTCATCGAGAGAACACGTACTGGCATCACCGATGGCTCGGGCCAGTACAAGATCGATGCGCTCCGTCCGGGCACCTACAGCCTCACGTTCACGCTGCCCGGCTTCAATACCGTCAAACGGGACGGGATCGAGCTCACGTCGGATTTCACCGCGACGATCAACGGCGAGATGAAGGTCGGCGCCGTCGAGGAGACGATCACGGTTTCCGCCGAGTCGCCGGTCGTCGACGTGCAGAACATCACCACGCGGACGGTCATGACGCGCGACGTGCTGGACACCATTCCGACAGGGCGCAACATCCAGGCGGTCGGCATCATGATTCCGGGCACCTCGATTTCCGTGGGCGGCGGCGGCGCGCTCTCACGCGACGTCGGAGGGTCCGGCAACCTCCAGCAATCGCCGCTCCAGTATCGAGGGTCGGCCGACACCGTCCAGACGGTCGAGGGGCTGCGTCTCAACAACCTGTGCGCGAACGGCGCGTACAGCGGCGTCTACTGGAACGACGGAAGCTTTCAGGAGTTCAGCTACATCACCGGCGCTGATACTGCGGAAATGGGCCAGGGCGGCATGCGCGTCAACCTGGTGCCCAAAGACGGCGGCAACTCGTTCCACGGCAACGTGACTGCTAATTGGGCGCCGGCCTCGTGGGCGTCGGACAACTGCAACTCGCCGGGTGTCGGCCAGCCGTGCACGCGTTCTGAGCTCTTTGGCGACACCTACTTCAACCCGAACAACAAGCTGTCGAACGTCAGCGTCATCGACAAGATCTATGACTTCAACCCCGGCGGCGGCGGACCAATTGCGAAGGACAAGGTCTGGTTCTACGCAACGTTCCGCTACTGGGGGGTCAACAAGACCTCACCCGGCAGCTACGCCAACAAGTCCAGCTCGCCGTTTAGCTATATCCCCGATACAACCAGGCCCGGTGTCGACGACGGGCATATCCGCAGTATCGCGGGTCGCGTATCAGCCCAAATCTCGCAGAAGGACAAGCTCTCGTACTACATCGACGATCAGAACAAAGTGCGCAACCACTGGGGCATTGCGGCCAACGTGCCGCCGGAGGCGTCCGCCATCCAGGCGACGCCGACGAGCTTCGTCTCGGTGGCAAAATGGACGCGAACGCAGACGAACCGGTTGCTTTTCGATGGCGGCTTTGGGGTCTACGACCAGGAGTACCAGGAGAACTACCAGCCGAGCGTTTTCGCCGGTGCGCAGCCCCTCGTGACGCTCCAAGACTCGTCTACTGGGATCTTTGCGAACGCCTGGAACAACCCGGCCGATCATTTCTCGAAGCTGTTCACCGAGCAGTTCGCAGCCTCCTACGTGACGGGCTCCCATTCGATTCGGTTTGGCACGACGATCAGCCAGGCCAAGTGGCGCCTGACCCAACAGTACACCAAGGATATCGAGCCGATCACATACAACGGGCTCCTGCCGAACGGGAACCTGAACCCGGTCAGCGTTACGCTACGCATTCCAACCGACCGTAGCAACTCGATCAAGAACGACAGCGCGGTCTTCGCGCAGGACAAGTGGACGATCGGACGGGCGACCATCAACGCCGGCTTGCGGTGGGACTGGTTCATCAGCTCGACCAATCCCGAAACGCTGCCGGCCGGGTCCTTCAACCCGTCGGTAACCTATGGCACCTGCCCGGACGGCAAGAACAACCTGAACCAGAATTGCGTCGGCCAGGTCGCAAACTGGAAGGACCTGAATCCCCGTCTCGGCGTCGCGTACGATCTGTTCGGCGACGGCAAGACCGCGATCAAGGCGAGCGTGGCGCGATTCGTCAACGGCGTCGGTCTTTCCGGTGGCAGCATCACCGACAACAACAATCCTGAAACCACCGTCGGCTTGAGCGACCCGCGTGCGTGGCGCGATCTCGACAACAACGGTTCGCCGTTCGACGCCGCCGGCAACCTTCAGATGAACGAGCTCACGCCGTCCGTTTTCACGCCGACATTCGGTAAGAACGTTGCCTCGACGCTCACGACCGATCCGGCGGTGCTCTCGGGCTGGGGCGTTCGTGCGTACAACTGGGAGTACGCCATCAGCGGGCAGCATGAGCTCGCGCCGAGAGTCTCGGTGTCGGGCGGCTGGTACCGTCGGAAATTCGGCAACCAGACAGTAACCGTCGACAACCGCTACAGCATCGCCAAGGGCAGCTACGACGGGCCTTTCTGCGTAAACACACCCGTCGATCCGAATCTGCCCAACGGCGGAAACTACCCGGTGTGCGGTCTGTACGACCTGAAGCCGTCAGTTGTGGCGCAGGGCCTTCCGCCGAGCAGCACGTTGACGTTCTCGTCCAACTACGGGGGGGAGACCAACATCTACGAAGGTTTCGAGGCTTCCGTCACGGCGCGGCCGAAACCCGGCATGTTCTTCAATGCCGGCATCAACGCCCAGAAGCGGATCTTCGATCAGTGCAATCTCGTCAATTACGGTGTGGCGTCTTTTCTGACCAGCAATCCCGCGCTGGGGTTGCAGGAGATCAGCGAGATCTACCCGAACGGGGACCACGCGTGCCACCAGGACCTGCCGTACCGGCCAGATTTCAAGATGCTCGGCTCGTATACGTTGCCCTACGAGATCCTGCTGAGCGGCACGTTCCAGTTCACTCGAGGCCTCCAGACGGGCGGGGCTGCACCGGGCATCCTCGCGCAGTGGGCCGCGCCGGCAAGCCAGACGACGCTCGGCAGAGCATTCTCGCAGGGCGCCTCCACGAGGACCTGGAACCTGATCGAGGTCGGGCAGAACTACGGCAACTACAATTTGAAGCAGCTCGACATGCGCGTGTCCAAGCGTTTCAGCGTCGCGCAGTACCGTTTCCGGTTCGATTTCGACGCTTACAATATCTTCAACAGCGCGTGGCCGTTCACTGTCTTCAACACATTCTCGACGAGCACTACCGCGAGCACCTGGCTGCGGCCGAGCAACGTGCTGCAATCACGGTTCTTCAAGATTGGAGTGAATTTCGACTTCTAACTCGTAGCTCGGTACTCGTGCTCGTTGCGTGAATTGCACGCTGACGGTTGCGGATGGCGGATCGACATCGGTCGCCATCCGCATTCCTCATCCCTCATCCCCAATCCTAGTTCCTGAGCATCAATCCACGATGGTTCCTGAGCCTCAATCCACGATGGAATTGGGTACACTGGCTCACGGTGTCCCGTCCAACGCAGCTCGGAGCACTCCTTGCGCTCGCCGGCGTGTTGACGTTCTCGAACAGCCTCTCGAATCCATTCGTGTATGACGATGCCGCGAGCGTCGTAAACAATGCGACGATTCGGCAATGGCAGACGGCGTTGGCTCCACCGCCTCGGGACACGCCCGTGTCCGGCCGGCCGGTGGTCAACTTGTCCTTCGCCGCGAACTACGCGGCTGGGGCGCTCGACCCGAGGGGCTACCACGCGGTTAACATCGCCATCCACATTGCCTGCGCGCTCCTTCTTTTCGCCATCGTCCGCCGCACGCTCGATCTGATCCGGTCGAACCAGTCAGCTCACACACCCCACCCGACCTACCTGACCCACTCGATCTCGATAGCGTTCTTCTCCGCCCTCGTCTGGATGGTCCATCCGTTGGACTCCGAACCCGCCGACTACGTGACGGCGCGGACCGAGTCGCTCATGGCGATGTTTCTCCTCCTCACGCTCTATTGCGGCCTCCGCGCGCTTCACCCGACGCGCGCCACTCGCATGACCCGCGCAGCCGACCTCACCTACGCCTGGGAGGCGATGGCGGTAGCCGCGTGCGCGCTTGGAATGGCGTGTAAAGAGACGATGGCGGTCGCGCCGGTTCTCGTGGCCGGGTACGATCGGACGTTCTTGTTCACGTCGTGGGCAGAGACTTGGGGCGCGAGGCGCCGGTTGTACGCAGGCCTCGTCTCGACGTGGGTGGTGCTTGCGTGGTTGATCTGGTCCGGACCGCGCTCGGGCTCGGTCGGATTCGCAGCCGATAGGGGTCTCGTGCAGGTGACGTCCGCCTGGACGTACCTGCTGAACCAGATGACGATGATCGTGCGGTACATCAAGCTGGCCGTGTGGCCATCGGGCTTGGTCCTTGACTATGGGCTGGCGAGTCCACTGACTCCTTCGGCGGTCCTGCTGCCGGCCGCCCTCGTCCTCGTGCTCATTGCGGCAGTCCTCGTCTTGCTCTGGTATCGCCCGGGCGCCGGGTTTCTCGGGGCGTGGGCGGTGGTGACGTTGGCGCCTGCGTCGAGCCTTATTCCAATACACACTGAAGTCGGCGCCGAGCGCCGGATGTACCTCCCGATGATGGGGCTTGCGGTGCTCGGGACGATCGGAATCTTCGCGCTCGTGCGCAAAGCCTTCAGGGGCGGGAGCCGTCGGAGGAGAATGGTCCTGTCGTCGTGGCCGTGGGAAATCGCCATCGCGACGTGCGCGTGCGCGGCGCTGGTGCTCGCGACGGCTCACCGAAACCGCGAGTATGCGTCGCCTCTGTCGATCTGGCAAACGGTCGTCGACCGATGGCCGCACGGACGCGCGCGATACAACCTGTCGTTGGCGCTCGAAGCGGCCGGCCGGCACGACGACGCGCGCACGATGCTGCGGGCATCCGTCGCCGATTATCCCGACGCGAGGTCGGTTCTGGGTTTCAAGCTGCTGGACGCCGGCCAGACCGATGAGGGGATACAAGAGCTGCGAACCTTCCTCCAGGAGCGTCCGCTGCACATCAACGCCGTGCTGGCGCATGGCCGCATTGCGGACGCCCTGTACGAGCGGCACGACTACGATGGCGCCATCGCCGAGTATCGTGAGTATCTGAAGCGCCGATCGGACCAGGCCGGCCCCTGGACGAACTACGGCATCGCGCTCTTCGCGACCGGCAGCAAGGCGGAAGCCGTCCATGCGTTCGAGCGCGCGGTCGCGCTCGATCCAGAGAGCGGCGGCGCCCACCGGAACCTTGCAAATGCGCTCCTCGACCGGAGCGACTTCGACGGAGCGGAACGCGAAGCAAACGAGGCCGCGCGTCTCTCGCCTGGCGATCCGGAGATCGCCGAAATCCTGAGCCTCGCTGCGCAGGGATCGCACGAGGGCCATCGGGCGGCCGTCTCCCCCTCGGCTCTCGAACTCTCGCGGCGCCCTGTCCCACTGCGCACCGCAATCGGCTCCGCGCACGATCAGACCGGGACCGCGTCGAAGGAGGCGCAGGCGTTTTACGATCAGGGCCTGGCGTATCTGCACTCGTACTGGTGGCTGGAGGCGGCACGATCCTTCAACCAGGCCCTGACGTTTGACCCGGGTCTGGCGATCGCCCACGCGGGGCTGTCGATCGCGTATACGGAGCTCAACGCCCCTGGTGCGGCGCGCGATTCGCTCGCGCGCGCCCGATCGTTGGCGGAGAAGGCATCGGAGCACGACCGGCGCCACATCGCGCTGCGGGCGATGCAGATGGCCGCTGAGGAGGCAAGCGCGTGGCGGGATCCGGCAGCGCTCACGCAGTATCGCGCCGCGATTGACGGCGCGCTCGAGAAGTTTCCGGCTGACGAGGAGCTGTGGCTGCTGCGTGGCCAGGCCGAGTCGTCCGATCCGGCCGAGCGTGGGCAGGGGAGCGTGGCCGCGTCGGAACGTTTCTACGAGAAAGCGCTCGCGCTGTCGCCCGCGCACTTCGCGGGACATCACTACCTGACACACGCGTACGAAAACAGCGGGCGCATCAATGAAGCGCTCGCCCATGCCGCCACTTATGCGAAGATGGCGCCCGGCGTTCCGCACGCGCGTCACATGCACGGCCACGATCTGAGGCGCGTGGGACGAGTCGAGGAGGCGATCGCAGAGTTCGTCGCCGCTGATGCGCTCGAGACCAGCTATTTCAAGGCTGAGCGAATTCCGGTGGAGTACGACTGGCACTACCAGCACAATCTTGACCTGCTGGCGACGTCATATCAGTACACGGGCCAGATGGCGAAAGCCGAGGCGCTCTTCAAGAGGTCGTTTGCGATCCCGTCAACGCTGGTCGAGCAGGAGTTCAACAAGCGCGAGTGGCCGGTGTTCCTGCTGGGGCGTGGCCGCGCGGCGGAAGCGCTCGACGCGGCGCTGGTCATGTCAAAACACCGGTCGCCCATCGTGAGCGCGGCCGGACACGTCATGGTCGGGCAGGCGCGGGTGGCGATGGGGGAGTACCAGGCGGCGGCGGATGAAGCGAACGCGGCGCTCCGACTGATGCGTGCCTCCCCCATGGGCGCGGGCCTCGTGGCGAACCCGCTGCGCCAGTTGCAGGGCGAGTTCCTGCTGAGGACGGGCAAGCGCGAAAAGGCTCGGCCGATGCTCGAGGAGGTCGTGAAGAACGTCCGCGCCGCGCCCGGTCCCGACGCGTGGACGCAGGCGCTGTTCACGCTCGAATCCATTGCGCGGTCGGCGCGCGACGTTGGCGACTGGGAGCTCGCCGCGTGGACGGGGCAGCAGATGATCGATCACGACCCAAACTACGCAGGCAGCCACTACGCGCTCGGCCTTGCCGCCGCCGAACGGGGCGATCGAGCCCGGGCGCGCGCAGAATTCGATCTGGCCCGGCGATACTGGAAGAACGCGGACGCCGATCTGGCGGAGCTCCAGCGAATCAAGTAACGTGTATTGGTCATTTGATTGCGAGCTCCAAGCGACGAGTAGCGAGTACCAAGCAACAAGTTGGGAGGGCGGACATGAGAAGAGAAGCCTTTCGTTCTCTGGCGGCGGCCATGCTGATCGGCCTGATCTCGACCGGCGCGCTCCAGGCCCAGAAAGTTGACCTGACCGGTAAATGGCTCTTCAACGTGCAGACCGACGCGGGTTCGGGAACGCCGACTGTCACGCTGAAGCAGGACGGCGAGAAGCTCACAGGGCACTATACCGGCCAACTCGGGGACGTCGACGTGACCGGATCGGTGAAGGGCAGCGACTTCACGTTTTCGTTCTCGTCCGATCTCGCGGGCAACAAGGTGGACGTCACCTACAAGGGCTCGATAGTGAATAAGGACGATCTGAAAGGCACCGTCTCGATCGTGGGGCTCGGCGAGGGCACGTTCACGGCAAAACGGCAGTGAAGGGAGCGTCAGGCATGAAGGCTCGGTACTGCAGCTCGGTACACGATGCTCGTGGCTCGTTACTGCTCCTTGCCCGTTTGGTCACGGCGTTATGCCTGGTATCCGCGGGAGCCGGCGTTGCCGGCGCGCAAACAATTGACCCGGAAGCGCTGTACAAAAACTCGTGCGCGCAGTGCCACGATCAACCGCAGGGCCGCACGCCGTCGCGCACGGCGCTCAAAGACCGCAGCCCGGAGACGATCCTGCTCGCGTTGACGAACGGAAGCATGGCCCTGGCGGCCCAATCGCTGACGGCCGCCGAGAAGCGCGCGCTCGCCGAGCACCTCTCGGGCAAGACCCTGGAGGCGTCGGCGTCGGCCGCCAACACGTGCGCGACGAACGAAGACGGGTCGACCGCGGCGGCGGCAAAGTTTGCGTCGAACTTTGCTTCCAGGCCCGCGTGGAATGGGTTTGGCGTTGATGCCACCAACAGCAGGTTCCAGAAGAACGCCGGCCTGACGGCGGCTGACGTGCCGAATCTCAAATTGAAATGGGCCTTTGGTTTCCCAGGCGGCTCGCAGGCCTACGGGAACCCGGCCATCGTGGGAGGCCGCGTCTTCGTCGGCAGCGACACCGGCATGTTCTATTCCATCGACGGCGACAGCGGGTGCACGCACTGGTCGTTCCAGGCGGATGCCGGCATCCGGTCGGCGCCGACCGTCGCGGCCATTGGATCGGGCGCCGCGGCGCGCTACGCCGTGTACTTCGGCGATCTCAAGGCCAACATCTACGCAATCGATGCGGTCACCGGTCAACTCATCTGGAAGAAGCCTGTCGACTCGCACCGTCTGGCGCGCATCACAGGCTCGGTGAGCTTGTACAACGGGCGCCTCTACGTTCCCGTCTCCTCGTTCGAGGAAGGCCCGGGCGGGCAACCCAATTATGAGTGCTGCACGTTTCGTGGAAGCGTTGTAGCGCTCGAAGCCGCAAACGGCAATCAGATCTGGAAGACGTATACGATCCCGGAGGTGCCGGTACAAGTCGGGAAGAATTCAGCCGGCACGACGCTCTGGGCACCGGCCGGCGCCGCGGTCTGGAACGCGCCGACGATCGACTCGCGGCGCGGGGTGTTGTACATCGGCACTGGCAATTCCTACACCGGCCCCGCAGCGAAAACGAGCGACTCGGTCATGGCGATGGACCTCGGGACCGGCAAGATCGTCTGGTCGAATCAGGTCACGCCCGCCGACACCTTCCTCGTCGGCTGCCTCACGGGCAGCGAGAACTGCCCGAAGGAGTTCGGACCGGACTTCGACTTCGGGAACGCGCCCATGCTCCGGACGCTACCCGCCGCGGTTGGGTCAGGTAGGTCGGGTAGGTCGGGTGGGTCAGGTGGGTCGGGTGGGTCGGGTGCGTCGGGTAGGTCGGGTGCGCAGGCCGCCAGGCAGATCATTGTCATCGGCCAGAAGTCAGGCGTTCTGTGGGGACTCGACCCCGA
>DATKHR010000137.1:0-37807 GCA_035510155.1 Vicinamibacterales bacterium | reverse complement strand
CGGGCGTCGAGAACGTGAATGCTCAAGTCGACGACCTGATCGCCGCGGGAGTCCCTGCGCCGAGTCTTGGCCTTCACCGAACTGAAGTTCTCCAACTCCCTGATCGAGGCGTGGTGGCGCTCCCTCAAGCATCAATGGCTCTTCCTGAACTCGTTGGACAGCGTCACCACGGTCCATCGATTGGTCGCGTTCTACGTCCAGGAGCACAACCAGGTGCTTCCGCATTCGGCGTTTCGCGGCCAGACGCCGGACGAGATGTATTTCGGCACCGGGGACGCGGTGCCGGCAGACCTGAGGTCGCGCGCAGCCGACGCGCGCCAAGCACGCGTTGAAGCCAACCGAGCAGCGTCGTGCGCGACATGCCCGTTAGTCAACGCGGCCGCGTGACCGTGGAGTGTTGACCGCCCTTCCGACTACGGACGGACCCCCACGGGCCCGTGTGTCTGACGGTGACGCCCGGAGAACCCTGGACCGCACGTCGCACGCGTAATGGACAGAACCGTGTCCGGGATCAGGGTCACTGCCCCTTGTAGTCCCTTGCCGCCTGAGAATGACGAGAACTCGCGCTGGTAAGTGCAGAATGTCCGTGCAGACAGCAGGGCGAACCTTCAATGACATGCCACGGAGGTAACATCTCGATATCGTCGGGAAATGACACAGAATCATTCCTCTCGGAGCACAGCACCGCCGCCAACTATTATTGCACTGCCGTGACTGTTGAAAACTGGCCATAGCGCTCAGAATCGACCAATCCCGACCTTCAAACGTGCGTAAGCACATGACGAAGATAGGCGGGAGATGTGGCTAGCCATACGCTTTGCAGGCGATCGTCAGCTTGTTGGGCGTCCCTTTTGAGCGTCCTGCGCTACCGCCGCGTTTTAGGGCGGACGTGTTTCGCTCGGATTCCCCCGGATTGTTTTCCGTCGCCCTGGTCTCGCCTAGCGTCAATCCAGTCTTTGTGAATCTGCATGAATCCATTCGCCACCCTTATCAAACGCCCGCACGCGACGTTCACGTGACACGAGTCCCACCTTAGTCGCGCTGCGAGAGTTCGCGTCTGACCGCGCGTTCCGCGTCGAGGGCCGCTTGAGTCTCCACGACGCCGCTGTGGGAATGCGTGCCGATCCGCTCGAACAATTGATCCACGGCGTCTTCGGTCGAGACATCGGGCGCCTCGAGGACTTCAATGGCGTGGCGCAGCTCGTGCGCGAGGATGACGATCGGCCGGTCCCCCTGCGCGGCCCCCACCATTAATTGGAGCACACGGTGTGCGCCCGCGGTGGTCACCGAATGCGACAACGCGCCGTCCAGGACGCGCTTCGTATGCGGATCCACGTACTGTTGGAGATAGATATAGACGATTCCGTTCAGCGTGCTCACCCTTTCGACGAGCTGTCGGAAGGTCGCCGACCGCTTCAGGCCGTCTGCAATGGCCACGGCCAGGCGACAGTCAAGTGGACGCAGCTGTAGCGGCATGACATCTCGGGCGGCGCACCGCTCAGGCACCGGGTCCGACTGGGGGCCGGCCTGTCCTGTACCGGTAGCGACGAGGATTCCAACGGCCATTCCGATGAGCCCGACCTGCGCGGTCCTGTGTCCCATGGCCCCTCCCTGGCCCGCACGTGCGCGGACCGAGGGAGGAACCGCTCATCACCGCGTCGCACGTTACGCGGCTGGCAGCTGGCCCATGGGTGCCCAGCCAGAGTTCCCAGGTTGGTGAGGGTGTGGAACGCGCTACCTTAGGGCCGTCTAATTCCCTAGTTCCTGATGCCCATGGGTCCCGGGACGCCGCCGGACGACTTAACCAGCCTCCTGGGACGGTGGGGGACCGGGACGACTGCGGAGCAGGAGCGCCTCGTGGTTGGTG
This sequence comes from Vicinamibacterales bacterium, assembly GCA_035510155.1. Taxonomy (GTDB): domain Bacteria; phylum Acidobacteriota; class Vicinamibacteria; order Vicinamibacterales; family CAVVIG01; genus DATKHR01. Next base: position 35,940 of record DATKHR010000137.1, on the reverse strand, counting down.
TCCAGGGCGAGCTGCGCCGTGTTGCGGCCGCGTACATGCGGCGTGAGCGCGGCGATCACACGCTCCAGCCGACGGCGCTCGTGAACGAAGCCTATCTGCGGCTGATCAACGGGCGAGACGTTCAATGGGAGGATCGCGCCCATTTCTTCGGGATCGCGGCGCGGCTGATGCGGCAGATCCTCGTGGACCACGCGCGAAAGCGGCGCGCCGGTAAGCGGGGCCTGCTCGCGCGGACGGATCGGTCAGTCTCGAAACTGGCCGACCCCTCGAATGGGCCGGATCTCGAGATGCTCGCCCTGCACGATGCCCTCACCGCCTTGGCGGCGCTCGATCCACGTCAGGCGGAGATTGTCGAGCTGCGATACTTTGGCGGGTTGACTGAGGAAGAGGTGGCGGGAATCAAGAAGATCTCGCCCGCGACAGTCAGGCGGGAAGTGGCGGCCGCGAGGTTCTGGCTGGGCCGCCGGATGAAGGGTGAGCGGTGAACGCGGCGGAATGGGAACGCGCCAAGTCGCTGCTCGTCGCGGCAGGTGATCTGCCGCCCGGCGATCGCGAGCACTTCGTCATGGAGCGCTGCGACGATCCCGAATTGCGCCGTGAACTGCTGGCGATGGTGGCGGACCCGGCCATGTTGACTGAGATCGTGACCGCCGGCGCGCTGGCGCCGGGCGACCGGCTGGGTCCCTACATCATCGAGCGGCTGCTCGGCAAGGGCGGGATGGGCCAGGTGTATCGGGCGCGCGACACCCGGCTCAACCGGGCGGTCGCCATCAAGGTCCTGCCGCCAGAGCTCTCGGCGGATCCAGCGCGGCGCGAGCGCTTCGAGCGCGAAGCGCAAGCCATTGCGGCGCTGAACGACCCGCACATCTGCACGCTGTACGACGTCGGCCGCGACCGCGGCATCGATTTCCTCGTGATGCAGTACCTCGAGGGGGAGACGCTGGCGGCGCGGCTGGCGCGGGGGCGATTGCCGCTGCACGAAGTGCTGCGCTTGGCGATCGACATTACCGAGGCGCTCGAGCGCGCGCATCGGGTCGGCGTTGTACACCGGGATCTGAAGCCTGCGAACGTCATGGTGACGAAAGCGGGCGCGGTGCTGCTCGATTTCGGCCTGGCGCGTGTTAAGGCATGCGGCGGAGATATGACGGGCACCGTAAAGGCGCCTGCGACCCTCACAGCCCCAGGAACATTTCTCGGCACGCTTCGATACATGGCGCCGGAGCAGCTTGAAGGCACCGAGGCCGACACGCGGAGCGACATCTGGGCATTTGGGTGCGTACTATACGAGATGGTCACCGGGACCTGCGCATTCAACGGAGACACGCAGCCGAAGCTCATTGCCGCAATCATGTCGGGTGCCCCGCCCGACGTTGGCACCGTCGAGCTACAAACGTCCGCACTCGATCGCCTCGTTCGAACCTGTCTCGTTAGGAATCCTGACGACCGGTTCCAGAGCGCCCATGACCTGTCGATCGAGCTGCGCTGGACGCGCGATGCCGCCGCTCTCTCAATACCGGGGACGTCAGGTCTGGCCTCGTCTGCAAAGCGCCGCTGGCTCATTGCCGCCGCGATCGCGATCGGCTTGGCTGCTGCGGTATCCATCGGGTATCTGGCGGCCGGACGTGAGAATCGCGTGCTGCCAGTCGTCCGATTCGATGTCGCGGCTCCGGCGGGCTGGACATTCGACAGATCCGTTACGATTTCGCCGGACGGCGATTATGTTGTCGCGGTCGCTACACCTGAGAGGGGTCCTTCGCAGCTCTGGTTACGCAGGTTGGACGATGACGCCGGCCGATTTCTACCAGGAACACAGGGCGCATCGTATCCGTTCTGGGCACCCGACAGCCGCGCGGTCGGTTTCTTCGCCGATCGGAAGCTGAAACGGATCGATATTCGCGGATTAACGGCGATCACGATCTGCGATGCGCCAGGCGGGCGCGGAGGGGCATGGATGGTCGATGGTCAAATCGTGTTTGCACCGGACGTCTACACGGCACTCGTCCATGTGCCGGCAGCGGGGGGCAATCCCGTCCCTTTCACTAGCCTGGTAGCCGAGCAGGGAGAGACCAGCCATCGGTTCCCGTTTCCGTTGCCAAATCGTCGGCTGACGTACTTCGTCATCCACCGAAACGCCGACGAGAATGGAGTGTGGCTCGTCTCGCTCGACGATCCCTCGCATCCACGGAAAATCGTGCGAAGCGGGAACGCCGCTCAGTTTGCAGGCGGGATGCTGTTCTTCACGGATCGCTTCACGCTGCTGGCTCAACGATTCGATCCCGTCGCTGGCCGCCTCGCCGGCGATCCGACAACCGTCGCGACGAACGTGGCAACCGTCGTGGTCGGGCAGGCGGCCTTCTCGCTATCGAATGCCGATTCTGTCCTCGTCAGGCGCTTCAACGCGTCCGTGACACAGCTGGCATGGACGGACAGACACGCGCAGGTGCTTGAAGAGCTCGGTGAGGCTGGATTCAATCTTGACCCGCGCTTGTCGCCTGACGGTCAGCGCGTCGCGTTCGTGCGGGTCGAGCACGATGTTTCCACACTGTGGGCGTTGAACGTCGACACTGGTGCGTCGACACGTGTGATTTCCGGCCAATTACGAACCCCTGACGCCGCTCCAGCCTGGTCCAGGGACGGAAACCGGATCGTGTTCTCGTCGGCGCGCGGCCCTTCCGCGAATGTCGATCTCTACATCGCCAATGCGACGGGTGGGCCGGTGGAACCCTTTGCGGCGAGTTCGCAGTCGATGTACTTCTCAGGATCGACACCTGATGGCCAGACGTCCGTTTGGATGCAGAACAGTTCGCGGGAGACACAACACATCGTGGTCATGGGTCCCGACCGCAAGCCCGCGACCTACTTCGATCCCGGCTATCAGATTGAACATGCTGCGATGTCGCCCGATGGCCACTTCATCGCGTTCAGCTCGAACCAATCCGGCCGCCGCGAGGTGTTTGTTACTGGATTCCCAACGCCCGGCGTCCCGCGACAGCTCTCGGTCGGCGGTGGCACCCAACCGCGCTGGCGCGGCGATGGCCGGGAGCTGTTCTACTTGTCGCCCCCGTCCAAGCTCATATCGGTCGCGGTGAACAGTTCCGGGCGCAACACCAATTTCGGCAGACCCGAACCGCTCTTTGACGCGCCGATCCTTGTGGGGCCGGGCTACGGACGCACGATGCCGGACCCTGCTCAGTACGACGTGTCGCCGGACGGCAGTCGGTTCATTCTGAACATCGTACGCGAGGCGCACCCGCCTCAACTCACGGTTATGCTGAACTGGTCGAGGTCGATCGGACCGCGCGGATCTACTCTGTTTTGAATCCGACGCGCTTCAGCACGGCCTTCATCTCCGGCCTTCATCTCCTCTTCGGTCACGTCGTGGACGATGTTTGACGCGCCGATCGTGGTGGGTGGGAGGACGACGTGCGGCCGGCCGGTGATCATCTTTTCGTCGTGGGTGATTACCTGCAGCACCTGGGCGCCGATCGCTGTGAGCGGATGGTCATCAAAACGCGCAATTGGCGCTCCGACTAGCGCCTCAGTCCAGATCGCGGCAAAGTTGCAGGTCATTTACCTCGCCCCATTCGTGCTCCTTTCCGCGATCCTTGGTGTGATTTTTCTGATGGTTCCCCGGCTGCGTCGTCATGCGGTTTCCGCTGCCGTTGTTCCGGTCGCGTTCGCAGTGAGTTCCATTACGGGAGTATTTGCCACGGTTCTGATCGCTGATCACTTCGGGTTTGATCGCGCGTTTGGATTCGATGAACCTGCAGACAGCCTCGGCAGAATCGCGACGTTCTTCAGCATCTACACCAGGATACCCCCGTTATTGTTGTTGTCAAGAGCTATTACTGATGCGTGCTGTTATTTCTGCTACAATGGCGGCCCATGCCAGGAAAGCCTCGCGGCCGGGTCGGGCGGCGCCCCACAGGCCTCCAGCCCGGTGAGAAGAGCTCCGAGTATCACCAGCTCACGATTCGTGTCCCTGATGGCGACGTGGCGCTTTTAACAGCCCTTTCCGGAGTACTCTCGCGGCCCCGCTGGCGCGTCATCAGTGATGCGCTCCGCGCGTTTGCCGAGGAGGCGCCTGGTCTCAGCGAAGAGCAGCGGCGGGCGGTTCGAGCAGTCCGTCGGCTGCACGAGTAGGTCTCCGCGTCCGTCCTAGTCTCTCGCGAGAAATTACCCAAGCGGCAGCCTTCGCGGATGTCGCATTTTGGCCTTGCAGCGGCGCTGGCTCAGCGCTATTCTCCGCGCAATTCCCAGGGAGGCCACGATGAACATGCTTCGCTCGGCCGTCGCCATTGCGGTCGTAGTCTTGGTAAGCATCGGTCTCAGAGCTCAGCAACTTCCAAACCTGCCCGGCGATCGGATTCCGACGACGGCCATCGACCTCTCCTCAACGCTGGGAACACCTAGTTTGGCGTACGGAATCAATGACATCGGAACCATCGTCGGCAGCCGCCACGTCACGAACTCCATCGATCCCTTTATACCCTTCCGCTGGTCGAGTGCCGGCCTGCAGGACCTCATCTGGACAGCACGGCCTGAGCGCCCTCGCTTTTGTGTCGGTAGGCCGGACATGCTCCCGTTTTGCCGCGCGCTGGCCGTGAACAACAACGATGAGGTCGTGGGCGACTGGTGGGGAGACCCCGAGGTGCCGTGGGGTCTCTTGTGGCTGGACGACGACGCGACGCGGATCTCGCTCGGAACCGCTTACGCTATCAACGATGCCACCACCGTTACTGTGGTCGGATTCAACACCGTCTGCTTCCTTTGCCCCTTCGCGTATCGCTGGACTCCATCGACAGGTCTCGAGTATCTCGATCCGGGGGCGCCGCGCCAGGTTGCCCCGGAGTCTGAAGCGCGTACCATTCGCAACGATGGCGTGGTGGCGGGTTGGCATTGCCTCGATCTGCGGCCGTTTTGCGATGACTTCCAGGGAGCCGTTGTTTGGCGACCAGACGGCGGAGTCACAGACCTCGGATTCGGCATCGTCAACGCGATTAGCGACAGGTCGCTTGCCGTAGGCCGGAGCGGCGGCCGGTCCGGTTACCCTCTCGCGTGGCGCGACGGCACGGCAATTCAAATTACGCCGGCACAGGGTGAAGCGTTTGACGTCAACGAGGCCGGCTACGTCGTCGGCACGATCAATGTTTTGGGCGAGCCGCATGCCTTCGTCTGGCATGAAGCACGGGGCCTCCAGGACCTGGGTCCAGGCGAGGCGCGGGGCATTGACGAAGCCGGCAACATCGTCGGCTGGCGCACGACCGGAAGCTCTTTTGGCCCGGCGCGCCAAGCGACGCTGTGGCAGGCCGAACTGCGAGTCGAGGATCTGTTCATCGGCCTGGAAGCGATTGCTGGACGACTGCTGGCCGGGATCGACGGAAGCCAGGCCGAGAAAGCCCTGCGCGACATCTTCCGCGCACGAGACGCATGGACGGGCGGAGACTCCAAGCGCGCGCGCCAGCGCCTCAGGCAGGCGCTCGATGCGATGGTCAAGCTCAATCGTTCCGGAGAACTGTCGGATGTCCGCGCCACAGCTGTGCTGTCGCTTGGCAACACGCTGGCTGATCGGCTCTGAAACGAGCATCGAGTCTGGGGAGTGCGTCACCCCACTCGCGACATTCGCGGCGCTGCGTCAACTGTCTGCGGGCCAGGGGCGCCCGATGTGGCGTGTGGTGGTCGATTCGATCGACGCCTACGCGGCTGCGCAACAAGCGCCGTAGACTGTTCTCGCCGCCGTAAGCGTGGGCCTCATGAACCTGCGCGAAGGCCGGTTTCCTCTGCCGGCTCGGCGGCGACTCCTACTCAGAGGCATCGCCAAGAGGAACGATGGCACGCCGGCATTCCGCAGAGACGTTCGTGTTTTCACACGAGGCACAAGCGGAGCTCCGGGACATTTTCGGAGCGGACACCTCGTCGCTGATCTCACCACTGCAGACGTGCGTCGGCGCTCATCTCCAAGGGGCATCACGACCGCGCCGCGCGCCGGAGACCATTGCGCGTGAACTCATCCCGCTGATCCGGGCGCTGCGCGCGGTCATTCACAGGGCCGACCAGATACCGCCGCCTGTCCGGCGACGACTGATGACCGATGGCTCGCTCGGCGAAATACTCGGTATCACGAGCCCCTGGGAACACGTGGTCCGCGTGTGTGAGCACGCGGCCATGGCGCTAGCCCTCTGCAGGTCGAGATTGACCGCTGCGCAGGCAGACAAGGCCGCCCAATCGACCGGGATCGCCGGAGCCTCGCGATTGAGCTCGCGACAGCACTCACGTTACGCGGCGTCACCGTGAGCACGAGTCGGACCGGCACATTCGCACAAACACCGCGATTACGCGGATGCGGATGGCGGGCATCGATGATGCGACGATCATGGAGCTCGTCGGCCACTTGACGAAACGGATGCTGGACCGCTACACGCATCCGCCGATTGAGCGAAAGCGCGCCGCGCTGGAAACGTTCGATCGGCTGGTCGCCGCGCCCGTAACTACGGTGTCAACGCCGGCAATTGAGCACACTGTGAGCACACGCGCCGTCGCCCATGGCGGGCGGCGATCGGTGTGGCGTAATTTGTTGAGGAAATCTGGTGGACGGCAGGAGGCTCGAACTCCCGACCTCCGCGTTGCGAACGCGGCGCTCTCCCAACTGAGCTAGCCGCCCAATGTGGCCGAACCTGAAGTTTACCACGAGGGTATGGCTGTTACACTCGACTGAATGAGCACAATCACCCGAATCGGCGTGCTGACAGGCGGGGGCGACGCGCCCGGACTGAACGCCGTGATCCGTGCGGTCGTGAAGGCTGCGTGGAACAGCGGCATCGAGTGCGTCGGCATCGAGGACAGCTTCGACGGCCTGATCGAGCCGGGACGATCTCGCGTGCTGACTCCGCGCGACGTCACCGGGATTCTTCGGCTCGGCGGGACTATCCTGGGCACGACCAATCGAGGTAATCCCTTCGCATATCCCGTCGGCACGTCCGAGGGAACTCATGACTACTCGGACCGCGTGGTCGAGATGTTCGCGCGCATGGGGCTGGACGCCCTGATCGTCATCGGGGGCGACGGCACGCTGGCGATCGCCCACGCATTTGGCAACCGGGGTATTCACCTCGTCGGCGTCCCGAAGACGATCGACAACGACATCGCCGGCACGACCAACTGCTTCGGCTTCGACACGGCGGTCGCGTTCGCGACCGACGCGATCGACCGGCTGCACACGACAGCTGAAGCGCACCGCCGGATCCTTGCTGTTGAAGTCATGGGCCGCTACGCCGGGTGGATCGCCATGTACGCCGGAGTCGCCGGCGGCGCGGACGCCATCTTGATCCCCGAGATTCCCTTCGACATTTCCGTTGTCGCCGAGCGCTTGCGTGAGCGCGATCGATGGGGCGCCAAGTTCAGCATCGTGGTCGTCGCCGAGGGGGCGTGCCCCAAGGGCGGCACCCGATCGCTGATTGCCGCGGCGCATGACGGGTTCGTCGAGCGGCTTGGTGGCATGGGCGCCCGCGTGTGCGAGGCGCTGGCCGCTGAGACGGGCAAGGAGACCAGGTCGGTGGTCCTCGGTCACCTGCAGCGCGGTGGGGCGCCGACGAGCTTCGACCGTGTGCTGGCGACGCGTTTCGGCGCCAAGGCCATCGAGCTCGTCAAGCGTCGTGAGTTCGGCACCATGGTCGCCTTCGATCCACCGGACATCGTCGCGCGCCGGCTCGACGACATCGTCGGCAAGACGCGGACGGTGCCGCTCGATCACGATCTGCTCTTGGCGGCCAGAGCGCTGGGAGTTACGTTCGGGGACTGAGCACGTCGAGGTATTTCAAAGCGCCGCCCGTATTGAAAAGCACGACCGATTCGTGCCGCTTGATCGACCCGCTTGCAACCAGGCGGCGGACGGCGATCAGGGCGGCGCCTCCTTCAGGCGCGGCGCTGACACCCTGGTGTTCCCCTATGGCGAGCATCCCGTCGACCATCTCACGATCGGGAACGGCGAGTGCCGTGCCGCCGCTGTCGCGCACGGCGCGCAGGATGAGGAAGTCGCCAATCGCGCGCGGCACGCGGAGTCCGTCCGCGATGGTCGCCGCGTCCGCCCAGGGCTCGGCTCTTTCGAGGCCCCGCTCGAAAGCCCGAACGATGGGGGCGCAATTCTCCGCCTGCACGGACACCATTCGCGGCCGGCGGCCCGGCGTCACCCAGCCAATGTGCTCGATCTCCTCAAAAGCCTTCCACATTCCGACCATACCCGTGCCGCCGCCGGTGGGATAGACGATCCAGTCGGGCCATGTCCAATCCATCTGCTCAGCCAGCTCGAACGCCATCGTCTTCTTGCCCTCGATGCGATACGGCTCCTTCAGCGTCGACACGTCATACCATCCGAGGGCCGCGCCTTTTTCTGCGGCGAGGCGGCCGGCATCCGTGATGAGTCCATCAACGAGCGTCACGTGCGCACCGTACAGTCGGCACTCGTCGACGAACGGGCGTTTGGCGTCCTTCGGGATGAAGACTTCGCACGCCAGGCCGGCGGCCGCGGAGTACGCGGCCGCGGCGTTGCCCGCGTTGCCGGCTGTCGGCAGCGCAACCGTCGTTGCCCCGAGGTAGTGCGCGCGGGTAATCGCTGCCGACAGACCTCGCGCCTTGAACGAGTTCGTCGGGTTGAGCGATTCATCCTTTATGTACAGACGATCGAGCCCGATCAGCGCGCCGAGGGCCTTTGCGTGGACGAGGGGGGTCAGGCCCTCGCCGAGCGTGGTAGGTTCTTCGCCGTCGAAGAGCGGCAGGAGCTCGCGATACCGCCACATGGCCGGCGCGCGTCCCTTGAGCGAGTCAGGTGACCACCTGCGAGCGGCGTCCAGGTCGTAGCGCGCGAAGAGCGGCGCGCCGCACTGGCAAAGAAAGTGCTTCTGATGAGGGTCGAGCGCAGGCGCCCCGCACGGAACGCTGCACTCGAGATGCGTGAAAAACGACATGCGGTAGACGCTACTTCCCGAGCAGCTCCGCGTCCTTTTTTTTCTGGAGATCGTCGACGTGCCGGCAATGGCCGTCGGTCAGCTTCTGGACCTCGTCGAGCCCTTTGTGTTCGTCATCCTCGGAGATCTTGTGATCCTTCATGAGCTTCTTGAGCCGTTCGTTCGCTTCACGGCGCACCCCGCGGATGTTGTTGCGTCCGTCCTCCGCCAGCTTGTGCACATGCCGCGAGAGGTCCTTCCGGCGTTCCTCCGTCAGCGCCGGGATGGGGATCCGGATGACCTTGCCATCGTTCGCGGGGTTGAGGCCGAGATCGGACGCCCGGATGGCCTTCTCAATTGCCCCCAGCTGCGACGGGTCGAACGGTTGCGCGACGATCAAAGAGGGCTCGGGGACGGAAAGGCTGGCCAGCTGATTGATCGGCATCCGCGAACCATAGGCGTCCACGTGAATCGGATCGAGGATCGTCACCGACGCACGCCCCGTCCGTACGCCGGCCAGCTCGTGACGGACGTGCTCCACGTGCGTCGTCATTCGCTTGGTCACTTCCGAAAACAGACTCTTGAGATCGTTGACGTCCATATATCCTCGGGTGTCAGGCCGTGACCAGCGATCCGACGGGCTCGCCCGAAATGGCGCGCCTGATGTGCCCCGGCGTCCTGAGGTTGAAGACCACGATCGGCAGCCGGTTGTCCATGCACAGTGAAATCGCCGTGGCATCCATGACCTTCAGCCCCTGTTCGAGGACCTGAAGATAGGAGATGCGATCGATACGCGTGGCGTTTGGCTTGACCAGGGGGTCGGCGTCGTAGATGCCGTCAACTTTGGTCGCTTTGAGGATCACGTCGGCCTTGATCTCCATCGCGCGCAATGCGGCGGCGGTGTCGGTGCTGAAATAGGGGTTGCCCGTCCCGGCGCCGAAGACCACGACGCGCCCCTTCTCGAGGTGTCGGATCGCCCGGCGGCGGATGAACGGTTCGGCGACGGCGCGCATTTCGATCGCAGTGACCACGCGCGTCACGACGCCCTGCTGCTCGAGCGCGTCCTGAAGCGCCAAGGCGTTGATGACCGTGGCGAGCATCCCCATGTAGTCCGCGGTGGCGCGGTCCATGCCACGCGCGCTCGCCGCGACGCCGCGAAAGATGTTGCCGCCGCCGATAACGATGGCGGTCTCGACACCCAGACTCTGGACCTCAGCGATGTCGCGCGCGATTTGCGTCGCGACGGCCGGGTCGATCCCGTAGTTCTGGGATCCCATGAGCGCCTCGCCGGAGAGTTTGAGGAGAACGCGCTTATAGGTAGGGGCCGACGGCGAGGAGGTCACGAGCCGTGATTATAGTCATGGCTCGTGGCTCATGGCTAATGGGCGACAAGCCATCGACGAGTGCGATGCGCCATCTGCCACGTCCCCTCAGCCATCGCCACCCGTCATGACAGGCTTCAGACGGTGAGTTCGCCGACCTTCAGCCGCGCGAAGCGCGTGATGCCGACGGAGGCGCCGAGCGCCTTGTTGGCGGCCGTGATCACCTCCCTGACCGACTGCTTCGGGTCGCGAATCGAGGGCTGCTCGAGCAGGACGAACTGCTGATAGTAGCTGCCCAGCTTGCCGTCGACGATCTTGTCGATGACATGGGCCGGCTTGCCCGAGCCTTCCTGTTGCGCCCGATAGATCGCCTTCTCCCGCTCCAGCACGTCGGCGGGCACCGCGTCGCGGGAGACGTATTGCGGGGTCGGGCTCGCCGCAGCAATGTGCATCGCGATCTCCTTGACGAGCGCCCTCAAATCGTCGCGCTCCCGGATGGCGGGCGTGATGCCACTGAACTCCACCTGCACACCGAGCTTGCCACCCACCGCGTGAATGTACTGCCCGATATAGCCGCGCCCCGAGTAGCGCACGAAGCGCGGGACCGCCATGTTCTCGCCAAGCTTGGCGATCTTGACGGCGAGGAGCTTCAGAACACCGGCATTCGGGTCCTTCAGCCACTCGGGGTTGGCGGCGTCACCCGCTTTGTCGATCTCGGTCAGCACGTCCTCCACGAGCTGCCGGAAGTCGTCGGTTCGCGCGACAAAGTCCGACTCGCAGTTGACCTCCACGAGGATGCCGGTCGAATGGTCTGCCGACAGCCGGCTCCCGATGAGCCCCTCGCTCGTTGTCCGGCCTGCTTTCTTCGCAACGCTGGCGAGCCCGCGCTTTCGAAGGATCGTCGTGGCCTCCTCGAAGTCGCCGTTCGATTCGACGAGGGCGTTTTTGCACTCCATCATTCCCGCGCCTGTCTGGTCGCGGAGCTTCTTCACCATGTCTGCCGTGACTTGGTTCGTCGCCATTTCAGTTCTCCGAGTGTCTGCACGAAAACGCAGCCGCGCCGATCGCGCGCGCCGCTTGACCGAGGGTACACAAAAGGGCGCCGGCTCCTTTTGGAAGCCGACGCCTCCGAAAGGATTCGGTTCGACGGGTTAAGCCGATGCCGGGGCCGCCTCGCGGGCGCGGCGCTGGGGGCGTGCGGCCCGGCGCGGGTCGGAATCCGCGTTGGCGGCCGCTTCTTCCGCGGCCTGCCGTGCGTTCTCCGCGTCGATCGATTGTTTCATATCGCGGCCCGTCATGACGGAGTCGGCGATTCGCGAGGCGAACAGACGGATGGCGCGGAGCGCGTCGTCATTGCCGGGAATCACGAAGTCCACTTCGTCCGGATCGCAGTTCGTGTCCACGATTCCGATCACCGGAATCTTCAGCTTGCGCGCCTCGTCGACGGCGATCTTTTCCTTCTTGGTGTCGACCACGAACACGGCGTCGGGCAGCTGCGACATCATCCGGATGCCCTCGAGGTTTTTCGCCAGCTTGCGCCGTTCCTTTTCGTTGCGGGCGATTTCCTTCTTGGACAACGTGTCGAACCGGCCGTCGGTGGCCATCGCTTCCAGGTCGCGAAGACGGCCGAGGCTGCGCTGAATCGTGGCGAAATTGGTGAGGAGACCGCCCAGCCAGCGCTCGTTCACGAAGAACATCCCGCAGCGCTGCGCTTCCTCGGCGATCACATCTTGCGCTTGACGCTTGGTGCCGACGAACAAAATCGTCCGTCCCCTCGCCGCCAGATTGGTGACGAATTCCTCGGCCTCGCGGAACAGCTTCACGGTCTTGCCCAAATCGATGATGTAAATGCCGTTCCGCTCGCCGAAGATGTACTCCTTCATCTTCGGGTTCCAGCGCTTCGTCTGGTGGCCGAAGTGAACCCCCGCCTCCAGCAGTTCTGTCATCGCAATCGCGGCCAAAATACCTCCCTTAACGTTTGCTGAACTGGAAGCGCTTGCGAGCTCCCGCCATGCCGTACTTCTTGCGCTCCTTGGCGCGCGCATCGCGCGTCAGGAGGCCCTCGGTCTTGAGCTGTTTTCTCAACTCCGCGTTGTACTCCACGAGTGCGCGAGCGATGCCCAGCCGCAACGCGCCCGCCTGGCCGGACACGCCGCCGCCCGCGACTGTGGCCAGCACGTCGAATTTGTCGGATGTCTCGGTGAGGGTCAGGGGTTGCCGGATTTGCGTGCGCAGCGCTTCGGTGGGGAAGCACGCGTCGAAGGCCCTGCGATTGATTGTGACCGTTCCCGAGCCGGGGCGAAGAAACACTCGGGCGGTGGATGTCTTCCGGCGGCCCGTGCCGTAATACTCGACTGCTGCCACGTTATCTCACCTCGCGCTTGATTGGTTTCTGCGCCGCGTGCGGGTGATCCGGACCGGCGTACACTTTCAACTTGCGGTACATCGCTTGGCCCATCTTCGTCTTGGGCAACATGCCGTACACCGCCTCCTCAACGAGGCGCGTCGGCCGTTTCTGCCGGACGATCCGCGCGCGCTCTTCGCGGAGGCCGCCCTCGTACCCGCTGTGCTGCCGATAGATCTTCTGGTCTTCCTTGCGGCCCGTCAGCCTCACCTTGGCCGCGTTGATGACGACGACATGATCGCCCGTGTCCAGGAAGGGCGTATAGCTTGGTTTGTGCTTGCCTTGGAGCAGACGAGCCGCGACGGTCGCGATGCGGCCGAGCACCCGCCCGTCCGCGTCGATGATGTGCCAGCGTTTGTCGGCGAGCGCCGCCTCGGCGCCGGGAATAAACGTAGACGACATACTGTCCTTGCGCGCGTCAGGCGCGCCAAAAACGGAGCTTACTCGCGAGCGACAAGCCCGCGGGCCTTGTGGGGATTTCCCGCCCGGACAGCACTTCAGTCGGGCAGGTCCAGGCGACGGTAAACCCAAAGCATACATGCCTTTCTGGGCACTGTCAAGCACCGAACTCCCAATTTCAACCAAAGGGGTCCCAACAATCCGGACTTCGAAAGACCTCCGGCACAGCACAATTGGGCAGGCTAACGTGGGGGACCTGGCAACTACCGCAACGGCAGATTCTCACCGATAGGACCAAAGAACCCCGGTCGCCAGCTCGACGCCAGCGGCGGGGGCGGTTGGGCTCTGAAGCGGATTGAGTCGGGCGAGGCGAGTGGCATTTCGTCGTGTCCCTTCGCCGTGCGGCACCCATTTTCGTCGCCGTGCCGCAACTCGGGGATCGCCCTGCCCGCAGAAGCGGCGGCTTTCAGTGATGGCAAACAGCCCGCGGATCGACGATCTCCGGCGCTTGATCCAAAAAGACCCCGCGTCGATTGCGTTTGCGCAGCTTGCGGAGGAGCTCCGCCGCTCAGGTGCGCTCCAAGAGGCGGTCGACACGTGTCGCGCCGGTCTGCGTACGCACCCGTCGTACTTGTCGGCTCGCGTCACGCTCGGGCGCGCGCTCTTAGAGCTCAACCAGCTTGACGACGCTGAGGTCGAGCTAGAGCGAGTGCTGACCAACGCGGGCGACAATCTGGCCGCGCTGCGAGGTCTGGGCGAGATCTCGTCACGCCGAGGAGCGTCGGGAGAGGCGCTCAAGTACTATCAGACCGCCCTCGTCCTCGCGCCGAACGACCCGGACCTCGAAGCCATCGTGGCGAATCTCGCAGGCGCCCTTGAACCCGAACCGGCGACGACCGCGCGCGAAGGGGCGACCGTGCCGCCGACGTCCGTCGTCCAGGTGCCGGCGCTCGTCGCAGAGGCGCCCGTCGATGCCGTATCATGCGTCCCACCCACGCCGGGGTCGCTCGACCCCTCGCGAGACCGCGCCACTCGTCTGGTGGCGGCGCTGCAGACGTGGCTGGACGCGATCGATGTCTCACGCACCGACCGCCGCGCTTAGCGCGCGGCACTCCGTGATTCGCCAGGCGCTGGTCGAGCAGAACCTCGACGCGTTGATCGTGACATCCTTGCCCAACATTCTCTACTTGACCAATTTCACCGGTACCGCGGCGATTGTCGTGCTCACCGCGTCGGCAGTCCATTTCATAACCGACTTCCGGTACGTCACGGCCGTGGCCGACCTTGCGGGCGCCGCCAATCGGTGCCCCGAGCTTGATCTGGTGAAAGTCGACGGCTCATACGACGCGACGCTGGCGGAGTTCGTGGCTTCGCTGCCGGCGAGGCGGGTCGGCTTCGAGGCGGCGCACCTGACCGTCAGTCGCTACAACTGGCTCACAACCGCCCTGCCGCACGCCACCACATCCCGTGAGCTGATCCCAACCGAAGGGATCGTCGAGCGCGCGCGACTGAGAAAAGATGCATTCGAGATTGCCACGCTCCGGGAGGCGGCGCATCGGCTCGCAGAGGTCGCGCGAGCCGTTCCCAGTGAGATTCGCGTCGGCCGCACGGAGCGAGAGGTGGCCTTGGCGGTCGATGTTCGGCTCCACGAAGCCGGCTTCACAAGGCCTGCGTTTGATACGATCGTGGCGAGCGGTCCCAACGCGGCGCTGCCGCACGCACACCCCGGCGAGCGAAGATTCGTCGAAGGGGACCTCGTGGTGCTGGACTTCGGCGGCGTCTACGACTCATACTGCGTCGACCTCACCCGTACGGTGGCGGTCGGCCGGGCGACGCCTCGCGCGCGCGAGGTGCACAAGGCGGTACTCGAGGCGCATGACCGCGCCATCGCGTGCGTGGTGCCGGGAACGTCCCGGTTCGCAATCGATGCGGCAGCCAGAGAGGTCTTGGCCACCTACGGACTGGCGGAAGCGTTCGGGCACGGGACAGGACATGGTCTTGGGATCGAGGTACACGAAGACCCCAGGATCACGCGCAGGCGCCCAAGCGAACGCGAGATCCCGTCCGGTAGCGATGCTGCGCCGGATAATGTCGCCGTAGCTGCGGGCATGGTGTTCACGATCGAGCCGGGAGCGTATCTGCCAGGGTGGGGCGGCGTGCGCATCGAAGACGATGTGCTGGTAACGGAGCGGGGCGTCGAGGTGCTCACTGACGTGACAGCCGACCTCATCGAGACCTGATGGATCTCAACCAGCTCAAAGACATTCTCGACCTCGTGCGCGAGCACGAGTTGTCCGAATTCGAGATCGAGCAGGAAGGCCTCCGCCTGAAGGTACGAAAGGACTGCGCGGCCGCGGTCGTCGCCCAGGCGGCGGCGCCCGCCCTTGCCGCGCCCGTCCAGGCGGCCGCTTTGCCGCTGCCTGTCCCCGCGCCGGCGGCGGTCGCTGGAGCCGTCTCGGTCTCGAGCGCGATTGAAGCGAGCGTTGATTCGGAGATGGAGCTGGCCGTCGTGAAGTCGCCGATCGTGGGCACGTTCTACCGCGCGCAGGAGCCTGGCGCCCCATCGTTCGTCGAGGTCGGGGCCTCGGTGAAAAAGGGGCAGGTGCTCTGCATCATCGAAGCGATGAAGCTGATGAACGAGATCGACTCGGAGTACGACGGCGAGATCGTGAATATCTACGTCGAAAACGGTCAACCGGTGCAGTACGGCGAGCGCCTGTTCGCGATCCGGACGCGGTGATGTTCAAGAAGATCCTCATCGCGAATCGCGGCGAAGTGGCGCTGCGCATCATCTTCGCCTGCCGGGAGCTCGGCATCAGGACCGTCGCGGTCTACTCCGAGGCCGACGAGAACTCGCTGCATGTCCGGTTCGCTGACGAGGACGTCTGCATCGGTCCCGCGAGGAGCGCGGACAGCTACCTGAACGTGCCGGCCGTCATCAGCGCGGCGGAAATCACGGGCGCTGACGCCATCCACCCCGGCTACGGGTTCCTCTCGGAGAGCGCGTATCTCGCCGAGGTGTGCGAGGCGTGTCACATCAAGTTCATCGGCCCCGAGCCGCAGGTCATCCGCCTCATGGGGGACAAGGCTCGCGCCCGGCGTGTCATGAAGAAAGCCGGCGTGCCGATCTTGCCTGGGAGCGACGGTCCGCTCGAGAGCGAGGAGAAAGCCCTCAAGCTCGCGAAGGAGATTGGCTACCCTGTCATCGTGAAGGCGACGGCAGGCGGCGGAGGCCGCGGCATGCGCGTCGTGCGCGCGCCCGGAGAACTCTCGCACGCCGTGAAGGCCGCGCAGCGCGAGTCCGAGGCAGCCTTCGGCGTGGCCGACGTCTACATCGAGAAATACGTCGACTCGCCGCGGCACATCGAATTCCAGATCCTCGGCGATCACCACGGCAACGTCGTTCATCTGGGCGAGCGCGAGTGCTCAATCCAGCGTCGTCACCAGAAGCTCATCGAGGAGTCGCCGTCACCCGCTTTGAGCGCAAAGATGCGCCGCAAGATGGGCGCCATCGTGATCGACGCGGCAAAAGCCGTTCAGTACACGAACGCCGGCACGTTCGAGTTCCTCATGGACCCGGGCGGCCAGTTCTACTTCATGGAAGCGAACACGCGGCTCCAGGTCGAGCATCCCGTGACCGAAATGATCACGGGCATCGATATCGTCAAGGAGCAGATCCGGATCGCGGCGGGGGAGCGGCTGTCGTTCAAGCAGGGCGAGGTCGCCTTCACAGGCCACTCGATTGAGTGCCGCGTGAACGCCGAAGATCCCGAGACCTTTGTGCCCTCGCCGGGAGTCATTCACGTGTTCAGCGTCCCCGGAGGGCCCGGTGTTCGCGTCGAGACCTTCGCGCACTCGGATTGCACGATTTCACCATATTACGACTCGATGATCGCCAAAATCATCGTCCAGGGGCGCGATCGTGCCGAAGCGATCGCGCGGATGCGGCGCACGCTCGAGATGACGGTCATTGAGGGCATCAAGACGACTATTCCACTGCACCTTCGCGTTTTGAACGATCCCGAGTTCCATTCTGGCCGCCTGAGCACATCGTTCATGGACCGCTTCCAATCGCGCCCGGGTGGAGGCCGCCTCGCTGAAGCTGTTTAGGGACGTGACTCGTGGGTTCGGGTGTTGTGATTCGCTGTACGGTCCCGGTCCTGTGCACAATCATCGATGTAGATGCCGCGGAGCGCGCACGCTGGCGGCCGATTGACGTGGCGCACGCTTGCCTGAGCGGTGGGGCGCGATTTCTTCAGGTTCGCGCGAAGACGAAGTCGGCCGCGGCGTTGCTCGATCTCGTATCCGACGTCGTGACGCTCGCTCGACCGTCGGGCGCGCTCGTCGTTGTCAACGATCGCGCGGACGTGGCGAAGCTCGCCGGCGCAGCCGGCGTGCATCTCGGTCAGGACGATCTTGCCCCCGCCGGCGCGCGATCGATTCTCGACCTGCCGGCGATTTCCAGGGGGCGCGCGGAGGAATCGCGTGCCATCATCGGGAAGTCAACCCACACGGACGATCAGCTCGCGGCAGCGGCACGTGAGCCGGTCGACTACGTCGCCATCGGTCCGGTCTTTCACACTCACACGAAGGCGACCGGTTATCAGGCCGTCGGACTGGAGATGGTGCAGCGGGCAACGCGCCCGGGCCTGCCCGTCGTGGCGATAGGCGGCATCACCCTCGAGAACGCGCGATCGGTCATCGACGCCGGAGCGGCGTCAGTGGCCGTCATCGGCGATCTTCTGGCGACCGGCGATCCGGAGGCTCGCGTCAGGGCATTCCTTGCGCGCCTGGGTGCCCGGAGCGAGCCCGGAGTCACGAGCAACCCTTAAGAGCAGCAAGGATGGCCACGATGTCGATTTTTGCGACGAAGTCGATCGAGCAGCTGAAGGCTGAAGCGGCGGCGAGCGGCGTGCACTCGCTCAAACGCGTGCTCGGTCCGCTGAATCTGATCACCCTCGGCATCGGGGCCATCATCGGGACCGGCATCTTCGTACTGACCGGCGAAGCGGCGGCTCAATACGCTGGCCCCGCAATTGTGCTGGCCATGGTGCTCGCGGGCGTCGCGAGCGCCCTCGCCGGCCTCTGCTACTCGGAGTTCGCGTCGACCGTGCCCATTGCCGGGTCGGCGTACACGTACGGATACGCGACGCTCGGCGAGTTCGTGGCGTGGATCATCGGCTGGGACTTGATTCTGGAATACGCGCTGGGCGCGGCAACGGTTGCGGTCGGCTGGTCAGGGCATCTCAGCAGCTTTCTCCACGACTTTGTCGGGATCGATTTCCCCGCCGCGTTCGCCGCGGCGCCCGGCACGATCGTCCAAACGGCGAACGGCCCCGTCACTGCCATCTTGAACCTGCCTGCGGTGCTCGTCACCGTCGCGGTTACAGTGCTCATCGTCATCGGCATCAAGGAATCGGCCAACGTCAACACCGCAATCGTCATCGTCAAGGTCGCCGTTGTGATCATCGTCATCCTCGGCGGCGCCGCGTATGTCAACACCGCGAACTGGCATCCGCTCATTCCGGAGAATACGGGCCGCTTCGGGGAGTACGGCTACAGCGGCATCCTGCGGGGTGCCGGCGTGATCTTTTTTGCCTATATCGGCTTCGACGCGGTTTCGGTGGCTGCGCAGGAGGCGAAGAACCCCCAGAAGGATATGCCGATCGGCATCCTTGGGTCGCTGGTTGTCTGCACGATCCTGTACGTGCTCGTCTCCCTCGTGATGGTGGGCCTTGTGCCGTATCAGGCAATGAAGGGCTCGCCCGCGCCCATGGTGGTCGCCATTCGCGCGGCAGAGCAGGCGTCAGGAGGCAGCTCGCTGCTTCGCGCGATGACAATGCTCGTCGAGCTGGGTGCGATAGCCGGGTTGAGCTCGGTCATGGTCGTCATGATGATGGCGCAGCCGCGAATCTTCTACTCCATGGCGAGGGACGGCCTGCTCCCGCCGTTCGCCAAGAGGATTCATCCCAGGTTCCGGACGCCCCACATTACCAGCATCATCACCGGCGTCGGTGTCTCGCTCGCCTCCGGCTTCACGCCAATCGGCATCCTCGGCGAGATGGTCAGCATCGGCACGCTGCTGGCGTTCGTGATCGTCTCGATCGGAATCATTTTCCTGCGCTACCAGCGCCCCGATCTCGATCGGCCCTTCAAGGTGCCGCTGGTGCCGTTCGTGCCGGCGCTGTCGGCGCTCGTCAGCCTCGGCCTGATGGCCGGTCTTCCGGGAGCCACCTGGCTGCGGCTGATCATCTGGATGGCGATCGGGATCGTCTTCTACTTTGCCTACGGGTTCACGCACAGCGAACTGCGACGGGCCGGCGAAGCGCTCGCTGGCGCGGGAGCCGGGCGACGGCGGTAGGCTGCCGCGTATAATCGCGTGGTCTCACCGGCCCGTGCGCTGGCGGAGCCTGCGCGCTCTCGGCCGGTCGAGGCGCAGCATCGCTGCACGGCAGGATTCCATCGACAGGACTGAGAGGACTGCGTGACGGACTCATTGTTTCGAACCAAGTCGATCGATCGTCTTCTTGACGATGCCGCGGGGAGCGGGGAAGGCACGCTCAAGCGGACGCTGGGCCCGATGGCGCTCGTCGCGCTCGGCATCGGCGCCATCATCGGTGCCGGGTTGTTCGTGCGCACAGCCGCCGCCATTGCGGAACGGTCCGGCCCGTCGGTGACGATCGCCTTCGTCGTAGCCGGCATCGGTTGCGCGTTCGCCGGTTTGTGCTATGCGGAATTCGCGTCCATGATCCCTATTGCTGGAAGCGCTTATACCTATTCGTACGCGACCATGGGAGAGCTCATTGCCTGGATCATCGGTTGGGACCTCGTGCTGGAGTACGCGGTGGGTGCGGCCACGGTCTCAATCGCGTGGAGCGAGTACTTCAATAAAGTCCTCGAATTCGTGGGCGTGCAGATTCCCTATCAGTGGTGTCACTCGCCGCTCGAGACGATGAACGGCGCCACCGGCATCATCAACATCCCGGCCGTCCTCATTCTTCTGCTTCTGTCCGCCCTGCTGATTCGCGGCACGCAGGCGTCCGCGTTCGTCAACGGCATTATCGTCGTGACCAAAGTGAGCATCGTCCTGATGGTCATTGTCATTGGGTGGGGTTTTGTCAATCCTGCGAATCACACGCCGTACATTCCGGCGGCGACAACCTACACGACCACGCAAGGCGTCACGCACGCGTACGGCGGCATCATGGGGATTCTGGGGGCGGCGGGCGTCGTGTTCTTTGCGTTCATCGGCTTCGACGCCGTCTCGACCGCCGCGCAGGAAGCCAGGGACCCGAAGCGCGACATGCCGATCGGCATTCTCGGCTCGCTCGTCGTGTGCACGGTCCTCTACGTGCTCTTCTCGCACGTCCTGAGCGGCGTGGCGACGGTTGAGGATTTCCGGACCGCCGGGAAGGAGGCCTCGGTGACCTTCGCGATCACAAAATACATGACCGGGTATGGATGGCTGGCGAAGTTCGTGACGGTCGCGATTCTCGCGGGCTTTTCTTCTGTGATTCTGGTGATGCTGCTCGGCCAATCGCGCGTGTTTTTCTCGATGAGCCATGACGGATTAGTGCCGAGAGTGTTCTCGGACGTTCACCCGACGTACAAGACGCCGTACAAATCGAACATGTTGTTCTTCGTCTTCACGGCGATCTTTGCCGCATTCCTTCCCGAGAGCATCGTTGGCGAGATGACCAGCATCGGGACGCTGTTTGCGTTCATTCTCGTGTGCGCCGGTGTGTGGATCATGCGGCGCCGGCGCCCGGACATCGCCCGAGGCTTCACCGTGCCGGCGCTTCCGTTCGTCGCGATTTCAGGCATCGTCGTCTGCGGTGCGATGATTTACGGCCTGGGCTGGACGAACTGGCTGCGGCTGGCGGTGTGGCTCGTGATCGGCCTGGCGTTCTATTTCTCATACGGGCGCGTGCACAGCCGCCTCCAAGCTGCGCAGGAAGTCGTCAACTGAACGGCTGACCGTGCGTGACAACCGCGATGGGATCGATAGTGTGACCGCGAGGGTGTTGGATGGAACTGCGGTCGCGGCACAGATTCGCGCCGAGGTCGCTCCTGCCGTGGCGGCGTTTACGGCCCGTGTGGGCCGGCCGCCTGGCCTTGGCCTCGTCCTTGTCGGCGACGATCCAGCGTCGGGCATCTACGTCCGCGGCAAGCTGAGATCAGCCGGCGAGGCGGGCCTGCGCGCGGATGTCGAGCGGATGCCCGAGTCTACGACACTCGAGCAGTTGCTCGGCGTCGTCGATCGTCTGAATCGCAGCGAGGCGCACGACGGGATTCTCGTCCAATCGCCGCTGCCGGCGTCGATGGGGCCGGACGCCGAGCGAACAGTCTTCGATGTCATACGACCGGACAAGGATGTCGACGGCTTTCATCCCGTCAACGTAGGGCGTCTGGTCCAGAACCGCGCGGCGCTGGTGGCTTGCACGCCGCTTGGAGTGATGGAGCTGCTGGTCCGGTCGAACATCAGGATCGCGGGTGCGAGGGCCGTGGTCATCGGCCGGTCGGACATCGTGGGTAAGCCGATGGCGTTGCTGTTGCTCCATCGCGACGCAACGGTGACCATCTGCCACTCGAAGACCGCCGAACTTCCGCGCATCGCCGCGGAGGCGGACATCCTGGTCGCGGCCATCGGGCGTCCGGGTTTTGTGACGCGTGAGTTCGTCAAGCCGGGGGGGACCGTCATAGATGTCGGCACCACGCCGGTACGCGATCGTGAAACGGTGACACGGCTGTATGGTCCGGGATCGCGGCGGCTCGAAGTCTTCGATCGCCGCGGATCGGTGGTGCTGGGGGATGTGCACCCGGAAGTGGCCGACATCGCCGGGGCCCTGTCACCGGTACCCGGAGGCGTCGGCCCGCTGACCATCGCGCTCCTGCTGAGGAACACGTTGACCGCGGCACGAATCCGGGCCGGATTGGTGGCGTAACGCGCACGAGACGAACGCCCCATGCTGAGAATAGCGCTGACCGGCGGCATCGCGACCGGGAAGAGCCATGTGCTCGACCAGTTGCGCGAACGCGGGGTTCCCGGCCTCGATGCCGACGCGATCGCCCATGGGGTCATGGTCGCCGGCAGCGAGGCGACTTCGGCCATCGCCGCGCGCTTCGGTGACGCCGTGCTGGCGGCTGACGGGTCTGTGGACCGCGCCGTGCTCGGTCGTGTTGTATTCGCGGACGCGGGCGCGCGCCGCGATCTGGAGTCCATCGTGCACCCGGCCGTGCACCGATCGATTGTTGCAGGACTGCGCGCGTTCGAGCTGCTGGGAGAGTACGCCTGGGCGGTGGTTGCCGTGCCGCTTTTGTTCGAGACCAGCCGCGCGACTGACTATGACCGGGTGATCGTGACGGCCTGCGCGCCCGCGCTGCAACGAAAGCGATTGATGGCGCGCGGGTTGACCGCAGAAGCCGCCGAGCAGCGGATGTCCGCGCAGTTGCCCACAGCCGAAAAAGTCGCGCGTGCCGATTTCGTCATCTTCACCGATGGCTCGTTCGAGGAGACCGACCGGCAGATTGACGCAGTCGTCGCGGCATTGTCTTCGGATCTGTAGCGATCAGCCGCTCGCCATCAACCATTCCTAAGCCTCGACTTCGTTCGTGTCCTGCGCCGGCGCGATCCGCTCCTCGACAAACGTGTTCCAGTCGTGACAATGCGGGCACTGCCAGAGCAGCTCGGTGCTGCGGTAGCGGCAGCGCACGCAGACGTGCGGGTCGAGGTAGAACACCGCGTGCTCGGTCAGCTCGCCGTAACGGTCGACGAGCGCCGCCGGATGGTGCAGCTGGCCGAGCGCCCGCCAGATTGCCTGGTGGATGCTCAGCGCGTGAGGGTTCTGGACGAGCGCGGCGAATAGAAGATCGAGCGCTTCGCGCGGCTGCCCGGCGGCGGCCAGATGACGCGAGAGCGCCAGCCTCGCGCGCCAGTCCTGCGGGTTCTCGTCGATGAGGCGCCGGCACAGACGCGTGAACCGCTCGGGATGGCCTGTGCGACGGCCCAGGGCCTCAAGCCGATCGAACGCCAGGTACGCACGATCGGGCGAGACGTCCACAAGCTTCTCCCAGATCTCCGCCGCGCCCCGCTCGTCCCCTTCCGCGGCCCGCACGTCGCCCAGATTGATGTACGCAGGCACCGCGCTGGCATCGAGCGCGATCGCCGCTCCGAACCGTCGTGCCGCCTCAGCGCAATCCCTGCGGCGGAACGCCTCGAGACCGATCTCGTTCTCCAGGAACGCGAGGATCGCCTGGCTCTGCGATCGCGCGTCGGTCGCGGCCAGTTGCGACAGCCGTTCACGCGTGTCGTACGCTTCGGTCCACTGGTGCTGTTCCTCGTGCAGCTTCTGAAGGTTCATGAGGGCGTACTCGTTCTTGGGATCGAGCCGCAAGACCTCGGTGAACGCCTCGAGCGCACGGTCGACGAAGCCTCCGCGCTTGTAGTCGAGACCGAGGCAGAGCAGGACATACGCATGCTCCAGCCGGTTCAACCGCGGCCGCTGCAAGAGCGACTGATGCACGTTGATCGCTTTGCCGACCTGTCCTTTTTCGCGATGCAGGTTTCCGAGGATCATGTGCACTTCGAGGGCGTCCGGATCGACACTCGCCGCGCGCGTCAACTCCTCGATCGCGAGGTCAATCTGGTTAGCCACGAGGAAATTGAGGCCGAGAATGTAGTGGGGCGACTCCCGCGCCCGCCGTCGATCGAACCATTTGCCGTCGCGCAGCTTGTATCGCTCCCACGCCTTGCCGATCGTCAGGCCAGCCAGGAGGGCAACGAGCGCCGCGAGGAGTGGTGCGTAAGCGTTCACGTTCCGCCCCGGTCGCACTCAGCCAGGTAGCCCGCCACGAGCCCATCCCATTTGCGTTGCGCTTTCAGGATGAGCTCGATGAGCTCCCGCGCGGCCCCTTCGCCACCACGCGCGCGGCTGACCCAGTGCACACGTTCGAGGACATCGGGCGCGGCGTCGGCCGGCGCGGCGGCGAGGCCCGCGCACGCGAGGACAGGCAAGTCGAGCACATCGTCGCCCATGTAGGCGACCTGCTCAGTGGCGAGTTGCCGCTCCCTCACGATCCGATCATAGGTCTCGCGCTTGCTCGAAACGCCCTGGTGCACGAGTGTGACGCCGAGCTGTGCAGCGCGCTGGACCGTCGTCGCGGACGACCGCGCCGAGAGGAACCCGACCGTTACGCCCAGCCGGAGCGCCCACACGATCGCCGTCCCGTCGCGGATATCGAACTGCTTGCTCTCCTTGCCGTCGGCGTGCATCAGAATCCGGCCGTTCGTCAGCACGCCGTCGACGTCGAACAACGCGAGCTTGATGAGCGCCGCCCGGCGCTCCAACCCGGCATCCATCACGAGCACCGAGACTCGAGGAACGCGCGGCCAGCCACGAGCTAAAACAGCTCCATCCGCCACAAGTCGTGAACGTGCACGACGCCGGCGACGCGCTTGGGCTGATCGCCGTCGGCGACCACGACGGCCGTAATCTTTCTCTGTTCCATGATGTTCAGCGCTTCGACGGCAAGCGTTCGCCGGGAGACCGATATGGGGTGCCGCGTCATCACGTCGCCCGCGGCCATTGTCCGGATGTCAACCGAGCGCTCCATCTGCCGCCGAAGATCGCCGTCCGTGATGATCCCGACCAGCGTGTCGTCCGAGTCGACGACGCAGGTCATGCCGAGACCTTTTCGGGACATCTCATAAATGACGTCGCGCATCGGCGTGCTCACCTGGACGATCGGGCAGCGGTCGCCGGCGCGCATCAGCGCCTCGGCGCGCATGAGCCGCTTGCCGAGCTTGCCGCCAGGATGCAGGCTCGCGAAGTCCTCCTGGCGGAATCCCTTCTCGACGAGCAGGGTCATGGCGATGGCGTCTCCGATGGCGAGCGCGGCGGTCGTGCTCGCCGTCGGCACGAGGTTCATCGGGCACGCTTCTTCAGTGACGCTGCAATCGAGCGCGACGTCGGCGGCCTGGGCGAGGGTCGACCGTGGGCCGCCGGTAATCGCAATCAGCTTAGCGCCGAGACGCCGGATGGTCTCGAGCAGTCGAAGGAGCTCGTCGGTCTCCCCGCTGTACGAGAGGGCGACCACGACGTCTTCGGGTTGTATCACGCCGAGGTCGCCGTGGATGGCCTCGGCCGGGTGAAGAAAGAACGCCGGTGTGCCCGTGCTGGCGAACGTCGCGGCGATCTTCCGGCAAATGATGCCGGACTTGCCCATGCCGGTGACGATGACGCGCCCTTGACACTGCCGCAGGATCTGGACGGCGCAATCGAACTGCGCGTCGAGTCGATTGACGAGGGAGAGGATGGCCGCGGCCTCTGTCTCGAGCACCTTGCGCGCGAGCGACCGATCACCCACGCGATCTCACCTCTGATGCGGCCCGCACGATTCGATCGATCGCCAGCAGGCGATGGAGAAGCGACTCGAGGTCCGCGAGCTTCAGCGCGTTCTGGGCATCGCTCTTCGCCTTGGGCGGGTCTTCGTGCACCTCGAGGAACAGGCCGTCCACGCCGGCGGCTACGCCGGCGCACGCCAGCGGTTCGATGTACTGGGCCTGTCCGGCGGTCACACCGTTGCCGGCGCCGGGAAGCTGCAGGCTATGCGTCACGTCGAAGACGACCGGAACGCCCTCGGCGCGCATCATCGGGAACGCCCGCATGTCGACGACGAGGTTGTGATACCCGAAGCTGGTCCCACGCTCGGTCACCAGGACCTGCTCGTTCCCGCCCTCTCTCACCTTGGCGACCGCATGCTTCATGTCGTCGGGCGCCAGAAACTGACCTTTCTTGATGTTCACCACGCGCCCGGTCCTGGCGGCAGCGACAAGCAGGTCTGTCTGGCGGCTGAGGAACGCCGGAATCTGCAAGACGTCGGCGACGCTCGCGGCGGGTCGGGCGTGCGCCGGCTCGTGGATATCGGTGAGGATCGGCACGCCGTACGCCGACTTGATGCCCGCCAGCACGCGAAGCCCTTCTTCAAGCCCCGGTCCACGGAACGATCTGTTCGACGTCCGATTGGCCTTGTCGTACGACGCCTTGAAGATCCAGGCGACGCCGGCGCGCCGCGCAATCTCACAGAGGCGGCCCGCGACATCGTGCGCATGCTGCTCGCTTTCGATGACGCACGGGCCGGCGATGAGCACGAGCGGGTGATCGCCGCCGATCGTGAAACTGCCGACCGAGACAGGAGTCACGGAAGACATTATACGGGGCGAGGAACCGGCCGGAGGGGGAGGGCGGGCGCCTGCGGCCACGCCGGGGGGCCCCATGGTGCCGGCCGCGATGGGAGCTCCAATCGTCCGCGCTCGCCCCGCCCGATTACGCGCGCAGCGCGATGCCGCGCGCGAGCGACGCGTCGCGCCGCGCGGCGGTCTTGTGTTGATACGCAGCGCCGACGAAGGCGGCGAACAACGGATGCGGGTGGGTGGGCTTCGACTTGAACTCGGGATGAAACTGCACGGCGAGATACCACGGGTGGCCGGGCAGTTCGGCAATCTCGACGAACTTGCCGTCTGGAGATCGGCCCGAGATGCGCAGGCCGTGGTCGTGCAGCGTCCTTTCGTACAGACAGTTGAATTCATACCGGTGCCGATGACGCTCGTGGATGAGATCGGCTCCGTAAATCTTCTGCGCGAGCGAGCCGGGCGCGAGCTCGCACGCATACGATCCGAGCCGCATCGTTCCGCCCAGATCGTCGATGCCGAGCAGGTCTCGGAGCTTGTAGATGACTTTGGTCGACGCCTCTGGATTGCATTCCGTGGAATCCGCGTCGGTTAGTCCGGCGACGTTTCGAGCGTACTCGACGGTGGCCCACTGGAAGCCGTAGCAGATGCCAAAGTACGGCACCAGGCGTTCCCGTGCAACCTGCGCGGCCCTCATCATCCCGCGCGTGCCGCGGCTGCCGAACCCGCCGGGAACCAGTATGCCGTCGGCGCCGTCGATGAGCGCCAGCCCGTCGGGCTCTTCGAGCGCCTCGGCCTCGATCCACTTGATGTTCACCTTCAGCCCGTTCGAGAACCCGCCATGATGCAGCGCTTCATTCAAACTCTTGTACGAATCCTCGTAGCCGACGTACTTGCCCACGACATGGATCGTGATCTCGTCAACCGGATGCTTGATGCGCGCCACGAGGTCCTCCCAGGGCCCCATTCGGCGCTCCGTCGCCGGAAGATGAAGATACTTCAGCACGATCCGGTCGAGCCCCTCGGCGGCGAGCACGACAGGCACCTCGTAGATGGTCGGAACGTCCTTCGCCGTAATGACGGCTTCTTCGTCCACGTCGCAGAAGAGCGCAATCTTCCGCTTGATGTCGCTGTCGAGAAACCGATCCGTCCGGCAGAGCAGGATGTCGGGCTGGATGCCGATCGACCGGAGGTCGCGCACGCTATGCTGGGTGGGCTTCGTTTTCAGCTCGCCGGCGGCGCCGATGAACGGGACGAGCGTCAGGTGCACGTAGAGCGAGTTGTCGCGCCCGACTTCCTGCCGAAACTGACGAATGGCCTCGAGGAAGGGCAAGCTTTCGATGTCTCCGACCGTTCCACCAATCTCGACGAGAACGATGTCGACGTCCTTGGAGACCGCGCGAATGGCGTCTTTGATCTCGTTCGTGATGTGCGGAATGACCTGCACCGTGCGCCCGAGGTAGTCGCCTCGCCGCTCCTTTTGGATGACGCTCAGATAGATCTTGCCGGTCGTCCAGTTGGAGTGCCTGGTGGTCACGGTGTTCGTGAAGCGTTCGTAGTGACCGAGATCGAGGTCGGTCTCCGCCCCATCGTCCGTGACATACACCTCGCCGTGCTGGTACGGGCTCATCGTCCCCGGGTCGACGTTGATGTACGGATCGAACTTCTGCATCGTCACGCGGTAGCCGTGCCCCTCCAGCAGGCAGCCGATCGAGGCCGCTGCCAGACCCTTGCCGAGCGAGGAGACCACGCCGCCGGTGACGAAAATGTACTTGGGTGTCCGTCCGTCCATTGAGCTCAATACCCTCCTGATTCGTCCCACTCAACCCGACGCGGGCGCTGCGAGCAGACGCCGCACCTGTTCAAGGTCTTCCTGCGTGTCGACGCCGAACAATTCGTACTGCGTCTCGAGCGTCTTGATGCGAATGCCGTGCTCGAGCGCGCGCAGTTGCTCGAGTGATTCCGCTCGCTCGAGCGGCGTCGGCTCGAGCGACGCCAGCACGAGCAGCGCACTGCGGCGATAGGCGTACAGGCCGATATGTCGGTACATGGGCGGCCATCCCCCGCGCGGGTCGCGCATGTGGGGGATGGGGGCGCGGGAGAAGTACATCGCGAAGCCGCCGCGGTCGACGACAACCTTGGTGATGTTCGGGTTCGAGAGCTCGGCCGGGTCATGAATGCGACGGAAGAGCGTTGTCATCTGTAGACCCGAGTCGTCGGCGAAAGGCGCGACGAGCTCCGAGATCGCGCCGGGATCGACAAGCGGTTCGTCGCCCTGGACGTTCACGACCACGTCGCAGTCGAGCGTGGCCGCGACTTCGGCGAGGCGGTCGGTGCCGGTTTCGTGCGCCTTCGTAAGGCGGACCTTGCCACCGAAGCCGGAGACGCGAGTTGCGATCCGAAGATCATCGGTCGCGACGATCGTTTCGGAGACGAGCGGCGAAAGCGATGCGCGCCGGTAGACGTGCTCGATCATCGGACGTCCATCGAGATCCGCGAGCACCTTGCCGGGCAGCCGAGTCGACGCGTATCGGGCGGGGATGAGGGCGATAATCTTGAGGGGCTTGCGCGGAGGAACCGGATCGACTTTCGGCGTAGTCGATTCAGGGTGCACGACGAATAATAGCACAACCCGCAAAATCGTCCCGCGCCGTGCTACGATGGCGAGCATCCTGGAATGACGAGGGTGCACGTGAAGCGGACGGCTGCAATCGTCCTCGGCGCGGGCGCGGTGGCTGCATGGTTGCAAGGTGCCGCGACGTCGAAGCGTCCCGTTCCCGATCCCATCATTCCCCGCGCGACGACGATCGATCTGCGCGGCGCCGAGCTGGCCAATGAGATCGCGAAGCTCCACGAGCGCCTTCGGCCCACGGCGACGCCGCACACTCCCGGTCGAAACCTGTTTGCGTTCCGTACCGCGCCAGCAATCGTGGCGGCGGTGCCGGTTCCGCGCGCGGCGTTGACCGAAGCGCCGATCGCCGCTCCGGCAGTCGCGCAGCCTGCGCTCAAGCTCGCGGGAATTGCCGAAGATCCCGGCGCTGACGGCCCGATCCGCCAGGCGGTCATCTCCGGCGACGGACAACTGTTCATCGTGAAAGAAGGCGAGCTGGTGACGCCGCGCTACCGCGTCGAGAAGATCTCGTCAGACGTCGTGGAGCTCACCGATCTGACCGACGGCGCGACGCGCCGGCTGGCCCTTCGGTAGCCGCTCGAAACTCCTGAACGTGTCCGTTGCGATCATCATCAATCCCATTTCGGGTGGGGCACCTCCAGGTGCGGCCAGGACTCGCGCCGAGCTGGCGCTGGCCGCTACCGAACGACACGGGGATCGCGCCGAAGTCTTCGTCACGGAACGGACGGGGCACGCCAGGGAGTTGGCGAAGGCGGCGGTGCGACGCGGCGTGCGGCTCGTCCTCGTGTGGGGCGGGGACGGCACGGTCAACGAAGTAGCCTCGGCGCTGGCGTTCGACGACGTGCCGCTCGGATTCGTGCCGGCCGGATCGGGGAACGGTCTGGCAACCGAGCTGGGGATCAGCCGGAGGCCGGAGCATGCCATCGCCGCTGCGCTGGCGGCCGAGCCGCGCCCCATCGACGTGGGCGAGATCGGTGGCCGCCT
Organism: Vicinamibacterales bacterium; assembly: GCA_035510155.1. Classification (GTDB taxonomy): domain Bacteria; phylum Acidobacteriota; class Vicinamibacteria; order Vicinamibacterales; family CAVVIG01; genus DATKHR01. Next base: position 6,071 of record DATKHR010000137.1, on the reverse strand, counting down.
CTTCGTCAATGTCGCGGGCGTGGGCATCGACGCGTGCGTGGCCGCGCAGTTCAACCACGAGGCGAACACCAAACGCGGCCTCCTCGGCTATGTGGGAATCAGCGCGCGCGCGCTTCTTACCTACACCCCACAGTCGTATCGCATCAACGTCGGCCGAGCCTACACGAGCGAGGGAAATGACTTCTCGCGGCCCAGCGAGGCCACGCTCAGCGTGCAGGCTGTCATCGTGACCATCGCGAACGGCCCGCAATTCGGGAACAACGCGCGAATCGCGCCAGGTGCGCGGTTCGACGACGGGTTTCTGGATCTCGTGGTTGTGGAAGAGACGTCACGGCTCCAGACGCTCAGGCACGTGCCGAAGCTGTTCAGTGGCCGTGCGGAGCGAGTGCCTGGCTACTCGGCGATGAGAATCCGAAGAGCGGCTATCGAGTGCGACCGTGCGATGACTTTTCACGTGGACGGCGAGCCCGTGCAAGGTGGGAGCTGCCTCAACGTGCGGGTCCATCCGGGAGCGCTGCTTGTGCTTGCGTAGCGGGGGGCTCTGCCTGCCACCGGCTCGGTCGCTCGCGGGGGGCTCAGAGCCCCGCTCCACTTCCTCGCGGGCGAGTAGCCGCAAGCCAACTAAAGTCGGACAACCCAGGCTTCCTTGATGGCCGGCACCCGTCGAATGTCTTCGACCGCCTCGTTGAGCGCGGCCGATCCAGCTTCCTCATCGACGTTGACGATGCCAATCGCTCCGCTTCCGCGGCGTCCCAGCGCGAAGTTGGCAATGTTGACCCGGTGGCGGCCGAGGATCGTTCCCACGTCGCCGATGACCCCGGGTTGATCATCATTGCTGACGATCAGGAGGGTGCCGGAGAGCGGTGCCTCGACGTCAATGCCCTGGACGGCCACGAGCCTGAGGCTGTCAGGCTCGAATACCGTTCCTTCGACCCAACGCTCGCCCGCGTCAGTATGAAGCTTGAGCGAGAGCAGGCTGGTGAAATGTCTCGCTCGTGAGCTGCGTGACTCGATGATATCGATTCCCCGCTCACGCGCGGCGGCACGGGCGTTGACGATCGACACGCCGCCCGAAAGAATCGGCCGCAGGACGCCGGCCGTGGCGCTTGCTGCGATCACGTCGACGCCGCGGCTCTCGAGGAGCGCGCCGTAGTAGCGGACCCCGAGCGCGTCTATTCTCGCCTTGCCGAGCTGGGAGGCGAGCGCACCGAGCCGATCAGCCAAGCGAATCCATGGTTGAAGGCGCTGCATCTCGTCGGGGTGGAGGGAAGGGAAGTTCACAGCATTCCGCACGATCCCGTGAAGGAGGAAGTCCCGGACCGTCGCCACGGTATCGATGCCTACCAGCTCTTGAGCCTCCTCCGTGGATGCCGCAATGTGTGGCGTCGCGACGACCTGAGGAAGTTGGGCGAGCGACCAATCGGCTGGAGGCTCCCGCTCGAACACGTCAAGCGCCGCGGCCGCGACGATGCCCGCGTCGATCGCCCGACGAAGCGAACGCTCGTCAATGAGCTCCCCCCGGGCTGTGTTCACGATTCGAACGCCTGGCTTGCACTGCCGGAAGCGCGAATCGTCGAAGATGTGCCTCGTCTCCTGCGTCGATGGCAGGTGCAGGGACAGATAGTCCGCGCACGCGCAGACCTCATCGAGCGCCATCAGCTCGACGCCGAGCGACGTTGCCACGTCTCGCGAAATGAACGGATCGTGCGCAACCACCCGCATCCCGAACGCGCGGGCCCGCGGGGCGACCTCCTGGCCGATCCGCCCCAGTCCCACCACGCCGAGCGTCTTGCCCCGCAACTCATTGCCGAGAAACCGCTTCTTTTCCCACTTTCCGTCTTTCATCGCGCGATCGGCCGCAGGAACTGACCGTGCCAACGCCAGCATCAGCGCCCACGCATGCTCGGCCACGCTGATGCTGTTGGCGCCCGGTGCGTTGACGACGAGGATGCCTCGCGCGCTTGCGGCGGGAACATCGACGTTGTCGACGCCCGTTCCCGCGCGAGCAATGATCCGCAGCTTGGGCGCAGCGGAGAGGAGGTCGGAAGTGACGCTCGTCGCACTACGGACGATCAACGCGTCCGCATCGGCAAGATCGGTCGCGAGCGCGGCCGTCGTCCGCCCGGACCGAGCGTCGACGTCCCAGTGGGCCTCCGCGCGGAGCATGTCCAGCGCGGAAGCCGGGAGGTCGTCAGCGACGACGATCTTCATCGTTGGGGCGAGGGAACGGGTATTTCAGCGGTCGCTCAGCGGTTGGCTCGGCGCGGCGCCGGCACGGTTCACGCGGCCTCGTGGGGCTCAGTGGCTCTTTGAAGGGGCCAGAGTGCGGACGTAGTTGACGACGTCCCACACCTGATGCTCGGTCAGCTTGCTGTTGAACGATTTCATGCCGGTTCCTTTGACCCCGCCCTTGATGACAGCGAAGATTTCGCCGTCGGTCGACCCATGCTTCCATTCGCCGGACGTCAAGTTGGCGGGTTTGGGATTCAGCTCTGTGCCCATTTTCCCATCACCAGTACCGGTCTGTCCATGGCAACTCGCACAGTTCTTGTCATAGACCTGCTTGCCGGCTGCGACTGACGCCGCGTCGGCCGCGACCGGATTCTTCACCTTCGCAGCCTCCGGATGATGGTGGGCGCCTTCTGTCGGATGTTGCGCCTGCATGAGCGTCAGTGAAGCGGCAAGTGCGAGCACGGTGTACAACATTGATCGAGCACTCCTTCCTCAAAATACGTGCGGATATGAGCCTACAGTATAATCCGTCGGTTCTGGTCGCGCCGGACGCGGCGGCGGTTGCCTCGCCCTGCTGTGGTGCAAACCGCTAAAACGTTCGGAATCCGCGTGACGACGGCGTAAACACCAGTGCTTTTCCACAGAGTTTTCCACAGCGTTCGCGGAAATCTTCAACAGTCAACAGGTGACCTGACCTAAAAAGCTCACCTGAAAGTTCATATGGCGAATCCGATCAGTTTGAAGAACGGCCGGCTCGATGTCCCCAACGATCCGATTATTCCGTTCATTGAAGGAGACGGGACAGGACCCGACATCTGGCACGCGAGCGTGCGGGTCCTCGACGCTGCCGTCGAGAAGGCTTACGCAGGCAAACGGAAGATTGCCTGGAAGGAAGTCTACGCAGGTGAGAAGAGCTTCACGCGCGTCAACAGCTGGCTGCCGGATGAGACGGTCCAAGCGTTTCGGGACTACTACGTCGGCATCAAAGGTCCCTTGACGACGCCGGTCGGCGGGGGAATCCGATCGCTGAACGTTGCTCTGCGCCAGCTCCTGGATCTCTATGTCTGCCTGCGCCCCGTGCGTTGGTACCGAGGCGTGCCATCTCCGGTCCGGCACCCTGAGAAGGTTGACATGGTGATCTTTCGCGAAAACACGGAGGACATCTACGCCGGCATCGAATATGCCGCGGGGACGCCGGAGGCACAAAAGCTTCTCGATTTTTTCGCGCGCGAGTTTCCTAAAGAGTTCAAGAAGATTCGATTTACGTCCGAGGTCGGCATCGGATTGAAGCCAATCAGTCGAGCCGGGACCGATCGACTGGTCCAGAGCGCGATTGACTACGCCGTGAAGTTCGGGCGAAAGAGCGTCACGCTGGTCCACAAGGGGAACATCATGAAGTTCACCGAGGGCGCCTTTCGTGATTGGGGATATCAGGTCGCAAGAGACTGCTTTGGCGCCGTCGAAATCGACGGCGGTCCGTGGTGCAGAATTCCCGAAGGAAGACCCGGGGCCGGCATTGTCATCAAGGACGCGATCGCCGATATCACGCTTCAACAGGTCTTGACGCGGCCGGACGAGTTCGATGTCATCGCGACGCCGAACCTGAACGGCGACTACCTGTCCGATGCCCTGGCCGCACAAGTCGGCGGCATCGGTATCGCGCCGGGCGGGAACATCAATTACATTACCGGCCACGCCGTTTTCGAGGCCACGCACGGAACCGCGCCCAAGTACGCAAACCTGAACAAGGTCAATCCGGGGTCGGTCGTCCTATCGGGTGAGATGATGCTGCGCCACATGGGTTGGACCGAGGCGGCGGAGCTCGTCATGAAGGGGATGGACGGGGCCATCGCCTCGAAGCGCGTCACGTACGATTTTGCACGCCTGATGGACGGAGCAACAGAGCTCGGAACGGCGGCGTTCGGTGACGCCATCATCAGCTGCATGTGAGGCCGGCGCCGAGCAACGACCGATCGACGCAGAGGAGCGTTCTCGATGAATCGTAAAGTGACGGTAGTGGGCGGGGCCGGAAATGTGGGCGCGACGGTGGCTCGCGGTATCGCGGACAAGCAGCTGGCGGACGTCGTCCTGATTGATATCGCCGATCAGAAAGCCGTGGGCGTGGCGCTCGACATGCTCGAAGCGTGCCCGGTCTGGGGCTCGGACGCCCGCGTTCTCGGCACGGGCGACTACGGCGAAAGCGCCAACTCCGACATCGTCGTCATCACGTCGGGCGTGCCCCGCAAACCGGGTATGAGCCGCGACGACCTGCTGAACGTCAACTACAAGATCATGCAGCAGGTAACCGAGCAGATCGTCAAACGCTCGCCGAAATGCCTCATCATCCCCGTCTCGAATCCGCTCGACGCGATGGCCCAGGCGGTCTACAAGCTCTCGAAGTTTCCACGGGAACGCGTCATCGGCATGGCGGGGGTTCTCGATTCCGCCCGCATGCGGGCGTTCATCGCGAAGGAGCTGAGCGTGTCGGTCGAGAACGTGCACGCGTTCGTCTTGGGAGGCCACGGCGATACGATGGTGCCGCTCCCGCGGTACTCGACCGTCGCCGGCATTCCCATCACGGATCTGATGGACGCGCACACGATCGGGCGCATTGTCGCGCGCACGGCAGGCGGCGGAGCCGAGATCACGCAGTTGGTCGGGACGAGCGCGTGGTATGCGCCGGGCGCGTCAGTTGTCGAGATGGTCGAAGCTATCCTGCTCGACAAGCACAAGATCATGCCGTGCTCGGTGTTCCTCCAGGGCGAATACGGCGTGCGCGATCTCTTCGTCGGCGTTCCCTGCAAGCTGGGCGCGCGCGGACTCGAGAAAGTCATCGAAATCAAGCTCACGGCGGACGAAGACGCGGCCTTCAAGAAATCAGCGGCCGCCGTGAAGGAGCTGGTCGAGGTGATCAAGGTCTGAATCGGTCAGCGGGCGGCCCGGCCGCAAGGCCGCTCAACTGCCGGCCAGGACGGCCTTGACGTACTCGCGCGTCAACCGCGCGATGTTCGAGATCGGGATTTCCTTCGGGCAGACCGCTTCGCATTCGCCCTCGTTCGAGCAGCTGCCGAACCCCTCCGCGTCTGCCTGAGCGACCATCGCGACGACACGACGGCGGCGCTCCTGCTGCCCCTGCGGGAGGAAGGCGAGGTGAGAAATCTTCGCGCCGATGAACAGGTGCGCTGACGCGTTCTTGCAAGCAGCCACGCACGCACCGCAGCCGATGCACGCGGCTGAATCCATGGCCCTTTCGGCGATGCCTTTGGGGATGAGAATGGCATTGGCATCCGGTGCGCCGCCGGCGTTCGCCGACACGTAGCCGCCGGCGGCGATGATCCGATCGAAGGCGCTGCGATCGACGACGAGATCCTTGACGACGGGGAAGGCCCTCGCGCGCCATGGCTCGATGGTGATCGTGTCGCCTTCCTTGAATCGGCGCATGTGGAGCTGGCAGACGGTGGTGGCGCGGTCGGGGCCGTGCGGGACACCGTTGACGACCAGACTGCACATGCCGCAGATCCCCTCCCGGCAGTCGGAGTCGAACGCAATGGCGTCCTCCCCCGTCCTGACGAGCCACTCGTTGACCACGTCCAGCATCTCCAAAAAGGACATATCCGGGGAGATGCCGTCCGCCGTGTAGGTGACCAGCCGCCCTGGCGCATTCGGGCCCGCCTGGCGCCATATTCTGAGGTTCAGCTTCACCGTGGGATCCTGGACGTGATTCGGAATGCCCTCATTTATAGCTCCGCTGTGAAGGGTGCACCTCATCAAACTCCAGCGGCTCTTCATGGAGCACCGGCGGCTCCCCAACCCCGGTGAACTCCCAGGCCGCGACGTAC
>DATKHR010000136.1:0-19915 GCA_035510155.1 Vicinamibacterales bacterium | reverse complement strand
CGGCTCCTCCGCAGCGGCGAAGGTCGCCTCCTTCAGGCTGTACCGCAACGTGGCCAGCGCGGTGTCGGCGTGGTGATTGATGAGGAAGACGTTTCCGGTGTTCGCCACGTCGCCTTTGGCCCGTACCGGCCCGCCGACCTTTTCGACAGGCGCATCGAGCAGCTTTCCATCGGTGACGCGAACGGCTTGCACGTTGAACAGCTCGGGGAACGTCCAGCCTGTGTCATCGTACGGCGTGCGCTGGGGATCGTTCGGGCTCCAGTACTGATAGTCGAGGAGCGAATCTGCAATCCGGCTGTAGGGCTGATCCATCCGGACGATATACGACCCTGCGGGAAACGTCCTCGTCGTCTCTCCGTTCTTTCCACCCGACCCACCCGCCCCCCCTGACCCACCTGACCCAGCTGACCCACCCGAACCACCTGTCCCAGCCGGTCCATCCCGTCCCTCCGGCCCGCCCTGCCCGTCGTTCGTCGGCGTCGGCGTCGGCGTGGGGGTCGCTCGCTTCGAAGGCATCGTCACGCTGAACGCCGCCGTGGCCCGCGAGATCTCGACGCCCTGCTTCTGCAACGTACGCAGCAGCTCTGCCTGGGCGCCTGGCCGCGGATCGTCCTCGGGGAGGACGTAGCCCGCCGGCCCCTCCGTCCTCGCCTTCAAGATCGATCGCTTGCTCTTCAAGTAGAAGTTGCGCAGGAACAGTTGCCGGTTCGCTGCGAAATAATGCAGCGACGTCAGGAGTCCCGTCTCTTCGTAGTTGTTGTTGTTCCGCTGCGACCACACGGTCTTGGGCAGTGGCGGGTTCTGCTTGTACCACGTGCGCGCGTACTCGTCCGGCCTGAGCTCGCGTTCCACGGTGTCGGCGCCGCCATTCCCAAACGTTTCGTACAGGCGGCTGATGCCGTTGTGCAGCGCCGCCACGAACATCAGATAGCCTGGCGACCACGTGTCGAAGTTGCCATGCGTGAAGACGCCCGGCATCCCGAACTTCGTCATTTCCGAGACGTTGTTCCACCCAATCATCTCCCACTCGTCGGCAAGGATCGGATCGATCCACGCGTTGTACGGCCCGTCGCCGATCGTGTTGTCATACAGGTACGGCACCGACTCGTGAAGGTCATGCAGGACCTGCGGGTGCCACTGCATGTAGGTGTTGATGACGTTCTCGGTCAGCTTGAGGGTGACGCCCATCGCGTCGCGGTTATTGTCATGCGCGACGTACTTGCCCCAGTACACGAGGTTTGGCCAGTTCTTTCCAGGATTGGCCAGGTGCCACTTGTAGACGTCCACCATCTTGTCGCGGCCATCGACTTCGATGACCGGCGTGATGAGCGTGATGAGGTTGTTCCGAATGGCTTTGATGTACTCGTGGTCGTCGACGGCGAGCCGGTACGCGAGCTCCATCAACGCTGTCGGCGAGCCGGTCTCAGGCGAGTGAATGGTCCCGGTGATGTAGTAGACAGGCGTCGACGCCGCGATCAACTTTTCGGCCTGCGCGTCGTCCATCGCGATCGTCCGCGGGTCAGCGAGCTTCGCGAGACGCTCGCCGTTCTCCTGCAGCTTTGCCATCAACGCGTCTGACGCGACCGCCACCGCGATCATCTCGCGCCCCTCTTCGGTCTTGCCGATCGAAAACACCTTGACGCGCGGGGTCGCCTTTTCGAGCGCTCGCACGTACTGGTAGACCTCTTCAGCGTACGGCAGCTTGCCGGGCGCGCCCGCAATGTCTCCAAGCGCCGTCTTGGGCGTTGGGACCGTCTTCGATGCAGGCAGATAATCCACGAGCGGCGACGTGAAAAACGGCTGCGTCGTGTATTCCTTGATCTTGGCTGTGTAATCCTCATCGATGGCGATCTTCGGATCGCGCACGAACGTGGCCTGGGCGCTGAGCGTGATGGCGGCAAAGCTCATGGCGAGCGTCGCTGCGAGAGTGAGCGCAGCCGCTTCCGGTCTGAAGCTGGAACTCATGAGGGCGATCTTACGCGATAATGCGAGGCCAGCCTGGTTTTGGTTGGGGACACCTGCTTGGAAAGGTCCGTCAATGACTGCCCTGATTACCGGCGCATCGAGCGGAATCGGCCTCGAGCTCGCCCGTGAGTTCGCCTCGCACCGACACGATGTGATCCTTGTCGCGCGCAGCGAGGAGAAATTGCGCGCCCTGGCCCGCGAGCTGGAATCGAATGGCGTCCGGGCCGATGTGGTCGCGGCGGATCTCTCTTCTCCTTCCTCGCCTCGTACCATTGTCGAGGCGTTCGCGTCACAGGGCCGCGAGATCGACGTGCTGGTCAATAATGCCGGCTACGGCCTGTTTGGCCGCTTTCTCGAGACGCCGCTCGCCACCGAGCTCGACATGATACAGGTGAACATCGTGGCGCTGACGGAGCTGACCAAGCGCGTGCTGCCCGGGATGATCGCGCGCAAACGCGGGAGGATCCTGAACCTCGCGTCGACAGCCGCATTCCTTCCGGGGCCGCTGATGGCCGTCTACTACGCGACCAAGGCGTACGTCCTGTCGTTCAGCGAAGCGATCGCAACGGAGCTCGAGGGCACCGGCGTCACTGTGACTGCACTCTGCCCGGGTCCGACGGCGTCAGGGTTTCAAGCGGCGGCACGCCTGGGGCAATCGAAGTTGGTTGCGGGCAGGAAGCTGCCAACGGCTGCCGACATCGCTCGGTTTGGCTACGAGGCAACGATGTCTGGTCGCGCCGTTGCGGTGCCGGGTCTGACGAACAAGCTGACCGCCGAACTCCACAGGTTCTTTCCGCGCAGCCTCGTGCGGAAAATGGTGCAACGCGTCCAGGAGCCCCGAGCCAGTTAATCAAACGCCCGGGATCTCCTCGGCACGCAGCCGATCTGATCTCGATCGAAGGCGCAATTCCCGCCAGTCTGAGGATCAGCAGGCTTGACACGAAGACTCTACCCGAGGGCCGGCGTGAGGCCCACGGCGAATGGAACGTGCTGTTGAACCCAGCTCACCGCGACTTCTCCGCAATTCGGGTTCAAGATCCATTGCCGTTCGAATTCGATCTGCGCATGTTTCGCGGTCCCTGAGTCCTCCATGCCCGGGGCTGGCGCCGGCCCCCACCCGTCGGCGGCGATCCCTTCGGAAAACGCCCTTTTTAGCCCCCCTCGAAAAACTCCCTCGATCGTCGTATAGTGAGCGTCCTGCCGGCCGCCGAGCGATCCGACAGCGCAGCTGGGGTTCTCCATGGGTTGGGTGCTTACGACGCTGTTGCTCCTGTCGCCGGCGGTCTGTGCGGCCTCGCCGGGTGCCCCAGCGCAGCACCTGGGCCGGGGTGAGAGCGCGGGACCCACGCGGGAATGGGCCGCTGCGGTTCCCCAAGCGACGTCAGGTCAGGCGTCCGAGAAAGAAGTCCTTCCCAGCCGCGACCTTCAGCTCCCACCCGTCATCGTGCAGAACATCGATCCCGTGAGCTTCGACCTTCTCGACGCGCGCGCGGACGTGCCGGATGTGAAAAAAGTCATCCGTAACGAAGACCCGCATTCCAAGTTTGTCATCAAGCAGCACGTCGGCGCGTCGATCGGCTACGACAACGCGCTCATGCACGGGGGCGTCGGTTTTTACGTCACGGTCGCGGAATGGGGGCGCTGGAATTTCGGGATACCGTCGCTCGGCGCTGGGTGGACCCGCTACCCGACCTACGACAGGACCGAGGGGCTGATCACGTTGAAGAACCAGCCGACGATCTTTGTCAGCATCGCGTCCGTCCACTACAGGGTCAGCTACGTGCAGTCGCTGGGCATGAACTGGTACCTCAACCTCGAGCAGATCTACGACCTCCGCTACAACATGACCGGCTCGCAGTTCGGGATTTCACTTAGTAACAAATAAGAACGAGCCACGAGTACCGAGCCGCGAGTCCCCGAGCTACGAGCACCGAGCCCGACTGACTACTCCGCAGCCATGAACGGGTACGTGTAGTCCCGGGGTGGGTTGAAGTTCTCTTTGATGGTCCGGGCGCTGATCCAGCGGACCAGATTCAGCTTCGATCCGGCCTTGTCATTGGTCCCCGACGATCTGGCCCCGCCAAACGGCTGCTGACCGACCACGGCGCCCGTCGGCTTGTCATTGACATAGAAGTTGCCCGCAGCGTGCCGCAGCGCAAACGTCGCCTCGACAATCGCGCGCCGATCCTGCGCGAACACGGCGCCGGTCAACGCATACGGTGACGTCGTATCCACCATTGTCAGCGTCTCGCCCCACTTCGCATCGTCATACACGAAAGCGGTGACGACCGGTCCAAAAATCTCCTCGCACAGGAGCCGATAGCCGGGATCCTTCGTTTCGACGAGCGTCGGGCCGACGAAATATCCTGTTCCGCCATCGACCCTCCCGCCGGCCACAATCGTCGCGTGACGCTTCGCGTGGTCGACGTAGTCACCGATCTTCTTGAACGCCCGCTCGTCGATGACCGCGCCCATGAAGTTGCGAAAGTCCTGAACGTCCCCCATTCTGATCTCGTCGATCATCGCGACCGCCCGGTCGCGCACGGCGGGCCAGAGTGACTTCGGCACATACACGCGGCTTGCCGCCGAGCACTTCTGGCCTTGGAACTCGAAGCCGCCACGAACGATCGCAACGGCCAGCGCGTCCGCGTCTGCGGACGGATGCGCGAGGATGAAATCCTTCCCGCCCGTCTCGCCAACGACCCGCGGATAAGAACGATAGGTGGACATCGATGCGCCGATCGTCTTCCACATGTCGTTGAAGACTTCGGTGCTGCCGGTGAAATGCACGCCGGCAAGATCGCGGTGGCTGAGCATCGCCTTCGAGATCATCGACGCATCGCCGGCGACCATGTTGATGACGCCCGGCGGCATCCCGGCCGCCTCGTACAGCTTCATCAGGTAGTACGCCGAGTACATGGCGCTCGATGCCGGCTTCCACACGACGGTGTTCCCCATCAGCGCCGGCGCGGTTGGCAGATTGGCGGCGATCGATGTGAAGTTGAACGGCGTGACCGCGAACACGAAGCCTTCGAGACCGCGGTACTCGAGCTGATTCCACATCGTGTGATCGCTGACGGGCTGCTCAGCAAGCAGCTCGTCGCCGTAGTACACGTTGAACCGCCAGAAGTCGATGATCTCGCACGCCGCATCGATCTCCGCCTGAAAGATCGTCTTCGACTGCCCCAGCATCGTGGCGGCGTTGATCGTGTCCCGCCAGGTCGTGGTCAGAAGTTCCGCCGCTTTCAAGATCACCGCCGCGCGGTCGTCGAACGACCAGGCGGCCCATTCCTTCTGGGCGACACGAGCGGCCTCGACCGCGTGGAGCACGTGCTGCTCAGTGGCCTTGTGATAGGCGCCCAGCATGTGATGATGGTCGTGAGGCATGACGACCGCAGCGCAGGTGCCGGTCTTGACTTCTTTACCGCCGATGAACAGGGGGATGTCGATCCGCTCGCCGGCCATATGGTTCAACCGCGCCTTGATCGACCCGCGCTCCGATGACCCGGGCGAGTACGAGCGGACGGGCTCGTTGACAGGCGGTGGCACGCGCCGGCGGCCATTGAATGCAGCAACTGAAGAGGACATAGCCTTTCAGTGTAGCGCAGATGAAGCCTAGGCTGTCAGCAGGCGTTCGAGCTCTTCAGGGTGTACCGCCCGGGCCAGCGCGTCCTTGCGATCGACGAGCTCTCGCTTGACGAGCTCCGCTAAGGACTCTTCGAGCGTAAACGAGCCCTGCTTGCGTGTAATGGTGATCTCCTGATGCAGATGGTGCGTCGCGTTCTTGCGCACGTGCTGCCTGGCGCCGTAGCCGACCATCAGCAGTTCGGCCGCCGGAATGAGCCCCCCGCCGGTCCTCGGCATCAAGGTCTGGGTCAGCACCGCAGCGAGCGCCATCGAGAGCTCCTGTCGAATGGTGTTCTGCCGCTCGGCCGGAAACGAGTCTGCAATGCGTGCCACAGTCGTCGCCACATCCGGCGTGTGAAGGCTCGAGAAGACCAGATGCCCCGTCTCACCAGCGGCTACTGCGATCTGCATCGTCTCGGGATCGCGCATCTCGCCGACGACAATCACGTCCGGTGCCTGGCGAAGCGCGGCGCGCAGCGCCGTCGGAAAGTCAGGAGCGTCAATGCCAATTTCGATCTGTTCGATCACGCACTTTCGGTGAGGGTGTTCGTACTCGATCGGATCCTCGATGGTGATGATGTGCCGCGCGTCGCGATGGTTGATCTCGTTCACGAGCGCCGCTACCGTGGTCGTCTTGCCCGATCCGGTCGGCCCGCCAACCAGGACAAGTCCGCGCGGCAGGCTGGTGAGGGCTTCGACGCTTGCCGGAAGATTGAGCGATTGAAACCGCGGAACAGTCGAAGGCAGACGACGGATGGCCGCCCCGGGCCTTCCGCGCTCGTGGTGCAGGTTGATTCGAAATCGCCCAAGACCTCGGACGCGATACGACGCGTCGGCAATACCGAGGTTGCGATACGCGCGCCGCGCATGCGGGGCAAGCGCCGGAAGCACCGCGTCCGCGATTTCCTCGCCGCCCAATGAACCGCCATGCACCGCAGCGAGCGGCATGACGACGCCATCAACGCGAATCGACGGCGGAGCGCCAGCCACGAGCAGCAGGTCGCTGCCGTTCAGCCCGACGAGCGCGCCCAGCCAGTCGTTGAGCCGCGCGACATGGGGATCGACCGCGTCAGCCGATGCCGGAGCCCCGGGAGCTGCGCGCGAGGGCTGATCGCGCGAGGGCTGATCGCGTGACGGCTGGTCGCGCGACGGAAGGCCGGCGTGAAGCTCATTGACGAGCGCGTCGAGCTCATCGCTCACGCGCCACCAGCGGTTCGTTCAGAAAACGAATGAGGGGCAACACCGCCCGGAACGTGTCGAGCACCGTCGGGTAGAACTTCGAGCTCGTCACCAGCCTCGGCGGCGCCTCGCGACCGGCAAGAAACTGCCGGTACCGAAGCCAATTGGCGGCTTCGTGATCGCTCGGAAAGCCGCGAGGCACACGCTGGAGCTGCTCGCCCTCGAGTGCTCCGACGGTCCGTTTGAACGTGACGGACTCGACGATCGACCCAAGGCGCCGCGGATTCCGAGCGATATGTTCGCGAACGGCGTGAAGCTGAGAGGTCTGGGGGGCGTACATCCCGCCTCCAATCCAGACTTCGGTTGGCGAGACGTGGAAGTACAGCCCGGCGCCTTCGTGCTTCGGCAAACCGCGCCACGGAAAGCTCGCCGCGATGTGCGTCTTGTACGGCGTCTTGTCGCTCGAGAACCTCGTGTCGCGGTAGATCCGGTAGATGGCATTCTTGGGATCGACAACAACCTCGGGCGCGATCGACCGCAGGTCGACCGCGAGCCGTTCGACCAGAGCGAGCATCGGTGCGCGGACATACTGCTCGTACTGATCCTTCCGCGCGTGAAACCACGGGCGCTTGTTGTTTCGCTTCAGCGCGCGGAGGAATTTCAACGCCTCAGGCCCAAATCGGGGAACAGTGTCGGGTGCGACCGTACGTGCCATCTGCGAATTCGGAGGCGTTCATGGCCGCGCGAGATACTCGCGAATCAGCCGGTTCACTTCTGGCGCGTTCTCCCGAACCACCCAATGCGTGCCGTCGGGAATGCGCTTGATCGTCAGCGTTGGCACAACGTCGTCGAGCCCGACGAGATTGCTGGGCAGAAGGGCTGTGTCCTTTTCTCCCCAGATCACCAGCGTCGGCACCCGCACGATCATGGCCGGCACGACGCCGGCGATCGTCTGGCCCCCGCCGCTTGGCGCGGGAGATGCAGCGGGCGCGCCGCCACCGCGTCCCGGCGCTGGAGCCACTCCCGACGCCGGGCTGACTCCCGAAGGTTGGCCCGCTCCTGACGGTGGGCCCACTCCTGACGCCCGATAGTAGTTCAAACCACCAGTCAGCGCGCCGGGCTGCGCCCAAGCCGCCAGATAGGCCTGCTTGTCTTGTTCCGTCACCGTACCGCTTCGAAGACCTGCGCCCAGCACCATCGACGTCAGCCGATCGTAGCTGTTCGCCGACAGGGCTGCCTCCGCTTCCGGACTTCGGAACATCAACATGTACTGACTCGCCTTTTGCTGCTCGGCGTCCTCGCGAAGCAGACGACCGAACAGGGTCGGATGCGGCGCGTTGATGATGACGAGCTTGTCCAGCATCTCCGGATGTTGAGCGGCGAAGACCCAGGCGACCACGCCGCCCCAGTCGTGGCCCACGAGCGTGAACGTCTTGCCTTCCGTTGACCGGAGAATGCTGTTGGCGAGCGCGCGGATGTCTTCGACCAGCTGAGGCATCTGATAGTCCGCCACCGCTTCCGGCTTCGACGACAGGTTGTACCCGCGCATGTCGGGTGCGACCACCAGGTGATCGCGGCTGAATTCGGCGAGCTGATGTTTCCACTCGTACCAGAACTCGGGGAAGCCATGGAGGAACACGACGAGCCGACCGTTGCCGGCCCGCGCGTAGTGCAGCCTGACGCCGTTCACGTCGGCGTACTCGTGCGACACGGGAGAATTGGTCTGAGCAAGCGCTCCCGTGACGGCCAACACGACCCAGACAACCGCCCTGGCGGTTTTCACCGCGCTGCCGTTCCGGCGGCTGCCTGCGCCGCCCGTTGCGCCATGCGCTCCTGAAACTGCCGCGTGATGTGGGGCACCAGGCCCATCATGCGCTGCATCGTCATCAACTGTCCGCGATGGTGCATCTCGTGCTCTTTCGCCGAGAGCAGCATCTCGAACCGGCTCTTGGTCGGCGGTTCGATGCCGGGCGCTTGAGTCACCTGTTCTGCCAGGAACGCCTCGGGCAACCCCTCGAGAAACGACGCGAATTTGTCGCCTTCGGCCTTTAAAAGAGCGATCGTTTCAGCCTTGGTCCGCGGCTTCGTCTCCTCGGCATGGAGTTTCTGCATCAGTTCCGGAAAGTTCAACGTCTTCAGGTCCGCAACTTTGTTCACGTGAATGTGGCTCTGAAAGCTCGTTGCGTTCGCGATATGAGCAAGAGTGTGCTGAACCGACCTTGTATCAGGCGCGGCCCTGAAGTCGTATTTGCTCTCCGGAATCTCTTCGGCCATCTTGATCGTGTTGTTGCGCACCGTCCGAAACGCCGCCGCGAGCTCTTTCCCACCGTAGTACGTCATGTGCTCCTCCCTGACTCAATGTCGCTCGCTCCTTCGCGAGCGTGACGCCACCAATCCCTAATCCCCAATTCCTGAATCACGCCTTAGTACCACCCAATAGGCTGCTCCGACAGATTGATGTACACCTGTTTCACGTTCAGATACTCGTCAACCCCCCACTTGCCCAGCTCGCGGCCGAAGCCGCTCTGTTTGTACCCACCCCAGGGTGCCTCCACGTACGTGGGCTGCATATGGTTCACCCACACGATCCCCGCGCGCAGGCTCTTGACCACCCGCATCGCCCGGAAGATGTCGCGGGTCCAGACAGCCGCCGCAAGCCCATAATACGTGTCGTTGGCAATCCGCACGGCCTCGGCTTCATCGTCGAACGGAATGACCGACGCAACAGGCCCGAAGATTTCTTCGCGTGCGATGCGATCGTGGTTGTCGACGTCGTAGAAAATCGTCGGCTCGATGAAGTAGCCGCGTGCGAACGCATCGCCCGCCACCCGGCCCCCGCCGATGGCGAGCTTCGCTTCGCGCTTGCCGATCTCCTGGTATTCGCGCACTCGGTCGAACTGCTCGCGGCTGACGAGAGGTCCCATCTTCGTCTGGCGATCGAGCGGCGGACCAATCGTGATGGTCCGCGCCTTCTCGGCCATCGCATCGACGAACCGCTGGTAAATCGGTCGCTGCACGAGGATTCGGCTGCCGGCAGAGCAGACCTCCCCCTGGTTGAAGAAAATGCCGAAGAGCGCCCCTTCGACGGCCACCTTGAAGTCGGCGTCGGCGAAAAAGATGTTCGGCGACTTCCCGCCGAGCTCCAGAGAGATCTTCTTCAGTGTCGACGCGGCGTTGCGCATGATGATCTTGCCCACCTCGACGCTGCCGGTGAAGGCAACCTTGTCCACCGATGCATGGGCAACGATGGCTGCGCCCGCGCGTTCCCCGGCGCCCGTGACGACGTTGACCGCCCCGGGGGGAACGCCGGCCTCTTTGAAGCTCGCCGCAAGCGCCAGCACCGACAGCGGCGTTTGCTCCGCCGGTTTCAGCACCGACGTGCAGCCGGCGCAAAGCGCAGGCGCGAGCTTCCACGACGCCATCAGCAGCGGGTAGTTCCACGGAACGATTTGCCCCGCGACGCCCACCGGCTCGCGCAGGGCGAGGCTCATGGCATTGTCGGGAACAGGCACGACATCGCCGTGAATCTTGGTCGCGAGGCCGCCGTAATACTCGAAGCAGGTTGCAACATCGGCGATGTCGAATTCGGCTTCGACAATCGGCTTGCCCGTATTGCGCGCTTCGATTTCTGCAAGCTCGTCCGATCGCCGTCTGACAACCTCAGCCAGCTTGAACAGGACGCGCCCACGATCCTGTGCCGTAGAATCTTTCCACGGTCCCTCGTCGAAGGCACGTCGCGCGGCCGCGACGGCTCGGTCGATATCGCGCGGGCTCGCGTCCGGCACTCGCGCAATGGTCTCCGTCGTCGACGGGTCAATCACATCCAGCCAGTCCGTGCTCTCGGAGGGGACGAACTCGCCGTTGATGTAGAGGGAATGCGGCTTCACAGGGACATGGCGCCTCTCAATGACGCGCTTTGAAAGCAACTATATTCAGTCGCCGAAAGCGTTGTAAAGTTTACCCCGCCAGCGAGCACCCCTATGAAGAAAACGAGCGCCGGGAATCGTCGTCACGTGGCCGCTCCATCCGCGAGCCGCACTTTACGAGCGGAGAGTCCCGTCAAAGCCGCCCTGGCCGTGATGCTCCTCACAGGGGGATGGCTGGCGACCGGCGAGCGGAGCATGATTCGCGCCCAGGGCAGCGATGCGCGCCAGACATTCACCGTCGGCACCGCGACCGCCGCGCGGGGCGCTCGCGCGACCGGCGTCATCCACGTACCGCCGGGCTCCGACCCTGGATACGACATTCCCGTTGCCGTCATTCACGGCGCGCGCCCGGGTCCGGCTCTTGCCGTCGTATCCGGCGCGCATGGGACCGAGTACACGTCCATCATTGCCGTCGAAACGCTGATGGCTGCCGGGACGACGCCCGCCATCGATCCGTCCACGCTCTCGGGCACGGTGATTCTCGTGCCGATCGTCAACCTCGCGTCGTTCGAGAAGCTGACGCCGCACGTGAACCCAGTCGACAACAAGAGCATGAACCGCTTCTACCCGGGCACGCCGGGCGGCACGCAGACCGAGCGCGCGTCCTATGCCATGACGAAGGAGCTCGTCGGGAAATGCGATCATCTCATCGACCTCCACGGGGGGGATCTGGACGAAAACCTGCGGCCCTACAGCTACTGGACGGTCACCGGCAATCAGAAACAAGACGAGTTCTCTCGCGGAATGGTGATCGCCTTCGGGCTCGACCACATCATTATCTCGTCCGACCGTCCGAAGGATCCCAACGCGTCGCGCTTTCTCGAGAACACGGCATCGACCCGCGGCAAGGCATCGATCACCGCGGAAGCGGGTCGATCGGGACCGGTCGAATCAGGCGACGTGGCTCTGCTCGTCAGAGGCATCCGTGGCGTCATGAGCTACCTGAAGATGACGACTGCCGCCCCGCCACCGAACCCCAACCCGATCTGGATCGATCAGATCTTCACGGTCTCCGCCGAGCAGGACGGTGTGTTCTACCCCGAAGTCGGCCGCGACGCTCGCGTGACCAAGGGCATGCGCATTGGCACCGTTCGCGACTATTGGTACAAAACGCTTGCCGAAATCTCATCGCCGGCGTCCGGCATCGTCATGTTCGTGCGCGCCGTCCCGTCGCTCAAGAAGGGCGACACGATCGCAAACATCGGAACTGTCAAACAGGGGAAGTAGTGAGGTGCATATGACTGTCACAACGGATGTCCTCGTGAGCACCGATTGGGTGGCGCAACATGCTGCTGACCCGTCAGTGCGCGTGATTGAAGTCGACGTCGATACGACGGCCTACGACCAGGGTCACGTCCGTGGCGCGGCCGGGTGGAACTGGAACACGCAGCTGTGCGACACCGTCGTCCGCGACATCGTGCCAAAGAAGGCGCTGGAAGATCTGCTCGGAAAAACCGGCGTCGACAACAAGACCACGATCGTGCTCTACGGCGACAACAACAACTGGTTCGCCGCGTGGGCGTTCTGGCAGCTCGAGATTTACGGCCACGACGATCTCCGAATCATGGATGGCGGGCGGAAGAAGTGGCTCGCCGAGGGGCGCGATCTCAGCAAGGACAAACCGACGTTTGCGGTCAAGACCTACAGAGCAAAAGACCCGGACCTGTCCTTGCGCGCATTCCTGCCGGAAGTGCAGAACGTCTTTGGAAAGCCTGGCGCGGCACTCGTCGATGTACGCAGCCCGCAGGAGTTCACCGGCGAGATCCTTGCGCCTCCAGGTCTCCCGGAGACGTGCCAGCGCGGGGGCCATATCCCTGGCGCGAAGAACATCCCCTGGGGAAAGAACTGCAACGAAGACGGCACCTTCAAGAGTCTCGACGAGCTGAAGTCTCTGTATAGTGCCCAAGGCATCTCGAGTCATAAGCCCATCATCGCGTACTGCCGTATTGGCGAGCGATCGAGCCTCACCTGGTTCGTCCTGCGTCACCTGCTCGGGTTCAAGAACGTCAAGAATTACGACGGCTCGTGGACGGAGTGGGGCAACCTGGTGGGCGCGCCAGTCGAGAAGCCGTGATTGGAGCAACATCAGGCGTGAAGCTCGAAGACTACTCGCGGCGCGAAGAAGAGCTGTCCGGATGGGCGATCCTGATCGAAACCTACAAGCTCGGGGACACCTACTACTGCTCGATCTCCAACGCGGATCCCGGCGCGCGCATCTCGCGCGCCGAAGGATCGACGCGCGCAGAAGCCGAGTCGCGCGCAAAGGAAAAGGCCGCTCGCTTTCTTCAACAGACGCGGAAATTCCCCATCTGACGTCCAATCGAGCCGCGAAGGTTCTCACGACGAGCTGCCGGCGCGGCGGTGTCCCGTGCCGGTCGTGACACCGGCATTGGCGTCGATCGTCTTTGCCGCCGGAGCCGTCGCGGGAGCCCTGGGAGCGCTCCTCGGCCTGGGTGGCGGCATTTTCCTCGTCCCGTTTCTCAATCTTGGCTTCAACTTTCCGATCTCGATCGCCGCGGCCATCAGCCTCACGACGGTCATTGCTACGTCGAGTGCAGTGTCCGCGGGGCGGGCGGGCAAACAGCTGATCAACATGCGACTCGGCATGCTGCTCGAGGTGGCGACTGCCGCCGGCAGCCTTTTCGGTGGCGTGACGGCGCAATTCCTCTCTCAATCCACGCTCCAACGTCTCTTCGGCATCGTCGCCATGGTCGTCGCGTTGGTGATGCTCACCCGCTTGAAGCGGCGCAATGTCATGCTCGATCCGTCAATCGATCCAGGGGTTCTGGGCGGCCGCTTCTATGACCAGGAAAGCGGCGGCATGGTGACCTATCGCGTCAAACGGCTGCCTCTGGCAATCGGCGCGTCGTTCGTGGCCGGGAATGTCTCGTCCATGCTTGGCATAGGGGGTGGAATCATCAAGGTCCCGATCCTCAATGCCTGGTGCGGTATGCCGATGCGGGCCGCGGCCGCGACGAGTGCCTTCATGATTGGCGTGACGGCGACCGCCGGCGCGGTCATCTACTACGGGCGCGGACAAATCCTCCCGATCCTCGCGGCAGCGGCCGTGCTCGGCGTGCAGCTCGGCTCGTGGGGCGGCCTGCGTTTCGGTCAGCGGGCTTCGGCGAAATGGCTCAAGATCCTCATGGCCTTCGTGCTGATTGTGGTATCTGGTCTCATGTTCGTGAGGGCCGCGCGTTGACCCGGCACGTGAAGGAACGCCCGTTGAACGAAGGTGGGATGAGGCGCCTCGAGCGCGCCGTCGGCGTCGTCCTTCGCGTTGGCGTCATCGTCAGCTCTCTCTGCCTGGCCGTCGGGCTCGTCTTGTCATTAGCGGGTGCGGTGCCCGCGGTGACGGGCGCCCTTCTCCAAGTCGGGATCATTGTCCTGCTCTGCACGCCCGTCGCCCGCGTCATGGTTTCAACCGTTGAATACGTCACCGATCGCGATTGGCCGTTTGCCTCGTTGACGACGATTGTTCTGCTCGAGCTCCTGGCGAGTGCGGTGGCGGCGCTCGCGTTCAACCGCCGAATCTGATCCCCTCAATTTGGTGTGTCGCAGCGGCTCTGGCTACGAAAACCGTGCTCCGTGTGACAAAAATGTCGATCGCTGGCAGCTGACTGGTCGTCCTGACGGCTGACTGGCCAATCGGAGAACGCCAGCGGATGAGGTCGAACGCTCGTCGAGGCATACCGATTGCTGGCCAGCAAGTCGGCGTACCTGCCAACGCGGCAAATGTCCCGACAGCAACTCGATCGACTGATGGTCGTCGCGATCCCGTTCGCGATCGCGATGGTCCTCATTCCGGCAGTGCCTGACGTCGACCTCTGGGGTCACGTCCGGTTTGGCGGTGATATTGTGCACGCGCGAGCAATTCCCGCTCTCGACCCGTACTCCTTTACAGCGGATCGCGCGTGGATCAACCACGAATGGCTTTCGGAAGTCGTGATGTATGGAGCCTACGCGGCGGCCGGACCCGCGGGGTTGAGCCTGCTCCGGCTCGCACTGATCGCGGTCATGCTGTCGCTTGCCGGATGGGTCAGCGTGCGGGACGGAAATCCGCCTGCTCGAACGCTCATGCTCGTGGCGTTTGCGGCCCTGCTCACTTATCCACGGACAGAGCACATCCGCCCGCAACTCCTCTCGATCGTCCTGTTCTCAGCGCTGCTGGTCATCATCCGCGAGTACGAGCGCAAGCCGACAGCCTCCCCAATCCTGGCCCTGGTCTCGCCTCTGATGGCCGTGTGGGTGAACGTCCACGGCGGCTGGGTGGTGGGGATGGGCGTGTTTGGGCTTTGGGCTGCGGCCAGTGCACTGCGACCGAGCTCCCGCTGGTCGACCCGGGTGTCTCTCGTCCTCGCGGTGATCGCGGCGATTGCATCCACGCTGCTCAATCCGTACGGCGCCCGGATGTGGTCGTTCCTCTGGGAAACGATTGGGGTCCGCCGGACCGATATCACCGAGTGGTTGCCGATCCATCGGGTGGAGCCTGGCGTAGCGGCGATGTGGTTCACGACCGCGGCCGTCGCGCTTTCCGCGATTTATGCCGGGGCGAGTCGCGCGAAGTGGGTGCGCCACCCGGTTCCCACACTGCTCGTCGCCGTGATGGGGCTGCTGTCGTTTCGGGTCAGCCGGCTGGATGCGTTCTTCTGCCTGGTGGTGTTGATGCTGATGGCGCCTCGGCTCGGTCGAGCTTCCCAATTGGCGCCAAAGCCAACGACCCTCTTCGGAACTCCGTTCGGAGACGCCACGCTCGCTGCGGCAGCTGTGCTCTGCGCGGTGGTCCTGAAGTGGCACGCTATCGCGGAAATCAACCTCTCGTCGGCCAATTGGCTGCCCGAACAGAACGTCGTCCGCTACCTGAGGGCGCATCAGGTTCGCGGGAACATGCTGACGTTTTTCGATTGGGGTGAGTACGCCATCTGGCACCTCGCGCCGGACGTGAAGGTCTCGATGGACGGGCGCCGGGAGACTGTCTATAGCGATCGGCCCATTGAGGGCCACCTCGCCGTGTACCAAGGCCGCCCCGGCGCGCTCGATTACATCCGTCGCGTCAACCCTGATTACGTGTGGCTCCCCAAGAGCCTCCCTGTTGTGTCCGAGCTTCAGTCGACCGGCGATTGGACGACCACGTTCGAAGGCCCGACTTCGGCAGTCCTCGTCAGACGTTCATCGCCGGAGTCCGCGGCGTGGCCAGCGCCGGCGATTGGCTCCGAGCGCACCGATGAGCGTGTGTTCCCAGGTCCATGACACTCACCATTCCCGAATCCCTCATCCCGAATCGCGTCCGGAGAACGGTTCACACCCTCTGCACGTACGAGCGAGTGCTTCCAACGTTGCTGTTTCTTGCCATATTCCTCGCCGCCGCCCTGTCACCGATGCAGAACGACACATGGTGGCAGCTTCGAGCAGGCCGCGATATGTGGCGAACGCGCAACGTCTTGCTCACGGATTACTACTCCCACACGGCCTACGGCGGTTTCTGGCCCAACCATGAGTGGCTGGCGGAAGTCGTGTTTTACGCCATTTACAGCGTTGGCGGACTGCCGTTGCTCAGTCTGTTTGCCGCGAGTCTCATCGTTTCTGCGTGGGCCATCGTCTGGTACCTGACGCCTGGCTCTCCACGCGCTCGCTTCGTACTGCTTGCCTGCGTGTTGCCAACGGCCGCCATGCACTGGGAACCAAGACCTCACGCGTTCTCGATATTGTTCGTCGTGATGACCGTCGCCCTCATTCTGAGGCATCGCTACGCATGGCTGCCGTTTGTGTTCTGGGTATGGGCCAACTGTCATGGCGGAGTGCTCCTCGGTCTGGTCGTCCTGGCGGTCGCGCTGACGGCTGATCTGGTCGATGGCCCGGGGCGGCACGCCGGGCGCGCCCTGCTCGTCGTCCTTTCTTGCGCCATTGCTGTGACGCTGACGCCCCTGGGCGTTTCTTTCTGGACCGAAATGGTCGCGTCCATCGGCAGGATCCATCAGTATCCGCTCGACGAATGGCAGCGACCGCTCTTCACAGACAGCAAGCAGCTTCTCTATTGGTTGTATCTCGGCGCGCTGTGTGTCTTGCTCGTGCGGCATTGGCGGGCGCTGACCGCACCGGCGAATCGTGAGTTGCGAGTGGTGTGCGCGACTGCTGTCGGTCTCGTCCCCTTTTCTGTGACGGCCGTGCGAGGCGTTGGCCTGTTTTTAATGCTCGCCATTCCAGCCATCGCCCGACTCTGGGCCTTGAACCAGGACCAGGTTCGCTCGGTGCTCGGAAACCGCCTGGCGGCCTTGGTTAGCCAGCGCACACCACGGACAGAGAGACACGTGTTGAATGCGGCGTTGGTGGCGATCGTATCGCTCGGCGTCGCGCTCACGTTGGAATATGCGTACGTGAACCGGATTCAGCGCCTTCGGTGGACGCCCTTGCCACCGCGGTCAATCGACGCGCTTCGGATGTGCCCGGGCAATCTCTACAATCGATACGACGAAGGCGGATACCTGGTCTGGTTTGCTCCGAACCACCCGGTGTTTCTCGATGGGCGACAGGATCCATATCCGGTCAGCCTCGTCCAGCAACAAATCGAAGTCGAGCATTCAGGCGACTACCAGCGCATCTTCGACCAGCACGACATCGGCTGTGCCTACCTTCCCACAGCGTCGCCGGTGTTCCAGCGCCTGGTCAGCGCAGGCTGGACTCGGCTCTATGAGGATCGCGATTGGGCAGTTCTGGCGCGGCCGAGCCACGAGCCACGAGCCACAAGCTCCGAGTAACGAGCGACGAGTAACGAGCTACGAGTCCCGAGCTACGGTCCTGGAAAGAACGCGGGTGTCCGCTCTGACGCCGGGTCCGCCCGCGGAGTGATTGGGGACGGTTGAGCGCTTCGCGAGAAGACGATCGACACGTCGCCTTCGTACACAACGTGCCACCCCCGGTCGCGCAAGACCGCCACAATCGGAAGGTCCTTTGGCAGCCAAATCTCGTCGGCCTTGATCGCGTCAGGGTAAGCTGCGGCATTTCCTTGATTCTTGTAGAACGCCCAGTGATCGGCGAGCACGCGGTCGCTGTAGATGGTTTCACGGCGGCCGTCCATTGACACGAGAATGCCCCGTGGCGACAGATGCCAGATGGCGTACTCTCCCCAGGAAAACCACGTCAGAAGACGAGTGTTCGGTGAGCCGGCGCGAAGGAATCTGACGGCGTCGCGATCGGGTATCCATGTGCCTTCGATGTAGATGTGCCCGAGGCGAGTGACGGCGACCGCTGCGGTGACGATGACCATCGCCACCGCTACCAGGCCATGCACGACGTATGGCGTACCGAGCCGGCGGTACCGCCGGAGACGCTCCTCCACGCGGCCGAAAGCGTCCAGAAGGATCGGCGCCAGCAGCATGCCAATCGCCACCTGCATGAACGCGTCGACGCGGCCAACCCTGTACATCCCAAGGGCAAGCATGCCGATGACGGTGGCATGTCGAGCGGATGGCCATCGCCTGCACATGCGCATCGACAGCAATGCGACCACCGGAAGCACGAGCTCGAACACGATGAGGCCGATTGGGTACTTGGCGAACGGCGTCCAGTCGGTGATGTCGTCGCGCGACAGACCGACCGTCTGGTGAAGGAACATCCACAGCTTCGTTCCGTACGGCGTCACGAGCGTCCCCGCGAGCGCCGCAACGATCAACGCGGAACCGAGCGCGAACGCGCGCACGGAACGCTGCTCGAAGACGTCGAAGGCGACCCACAGAGCGAGCGTGGCAAAGCCGACAATCCATCCGCCGTGGGCGTTCGCCCAGACCATGAAAAGCGTCGCCAACGCGATCGCCAGTCGCCCGCCGCTCCAGCGGCGCTCCCCCGAGGCCCCCGACGCGGCAACCGCGTTGGGGTGGCGCTCCTGGAGCAGCACCAGCAGAATCACGAAAAACAGCACCGAAAACGCCTGCGGTCGCAAGACCTGCGTGCGTGTGTAGCTCGCCGCCACGACAAGCGCGGTCAGCCAGCTCAGCGCAAAGGTCGATCCGCCGCATGCCTTGCCGGTTCGCCACGTCAGGCAGGCGATGCCACCAATGATCGCGAGTTTCAGGAGATTGAGACCGAAGGCGCCGAAGTTGTCGTAGGTGGCCGCCAGGACGGCCTCAGAGAGCCATTCATGATTGATCCATGCGGTGTCGGCCGTGAACGAGTACCGATCGGCGACGCTCAAGCTATGGCTGGCGAGCAGATCCGCACCGAAGCGAAGATGGCCCCAGAGATCGGCATCAGCGCCGGTGTGCGAGATCCAGACCGCAACAACAACGGGCGCGGCGAGGCAGAGGAGGTCAACGAGCGAGCATCGAGGCAGCCGTAGACGACCAGGCACCGTGTCTACGCCCGCTTCGGCTTCTGCTTCGGCGTGGGAGTGTCGTCCTCGTCCGCGGCCCCTTCGAGCTTCTCGATGAGCTTGGAGAACCCGTACTCGTCCGGATCGAAGAAGCCCCATTCATCGTGCGCGGTGCCGCCCTTCGACCGCTTCTTTTTCTTCTGGCTCCCATCAGCGTAAGACGACTCTGAAGGTGATGTTCCCTCCGCCTGGGCCGCATTCACAGATCCACGGTCGTCGGAAGAAACATCCGGCGGTGTGGGGCTTGCCGAAGAAGCCTTTGCGGCGGGCCCCGACTGCGACGTCGCCAGTTCGGCATCGCGACGGAGTGCCTCGAGGATGTCCGCCCACTCTTTCATGGCCTCGAACTCAGTTTTCGCAGTCGTCTGTGTCGGCGCCGACGAAGCCGCCGTTGCCGCGAAAGCTGACGGCGCGTCGGATGATGTCGCCGGCGGCAGTGGCGTCGCCGGTGTGGATTTCGCCGATTCAATCTCGTTGTTGTCGAGGAAGGGCCACTGGCCTTCCTTCGTTCGTGCTCGCTCCTTCCCTGACGCCGGGGTCGGCGTGTCCGCACCGAGCGTCGTCGCCGGCAGCACCGAATCAAAGCCAGCGGCGGGGTGAAGCGAACTGTCGATCTCGTAGGTGCCGGCTTGATCGTCCTCGAATTTCATTGAACGATGCGTCCTCCGGGTTCGCGTGCTCGAATCGCCGAGCAATGAGGACAGGTCAATCTCGTCTCCCTCAGCCCATTCGCCTCCCAACGCGTCGGAATGCCCTCTGCCGCCCCGTTTCGCGTCAGACAGCTTCGTGTCGGACGGCTTCGTATCGAAAGGATTCTCACCGGAGAGAATTCCATGGAACGGATTCGCCCGTC
>DATKHR010000135.1:0-27707 GCA_035510155.1 Vicinamibacterales bacterium | reverse complement strand
GGCTTCGTGGCGACGATCGAAAGGTCGTCGCCCTTTTTTTGTTTGAACCGACGTCCGTTTTGCGCGACATCCGGTCGTCGCTCTGTCGCCGGGCCGAGAGGCGTTGCGCCGCCTCCGGCCGGCTTTCACGCGGTAGAATCTACTCAGGAGACATGCTCATGAAACGTTCGTTCCTGAAGATCCTGGTCGCGTCGCTCGCCATGGCTCCGTTTGCGGCGGCGCTCGCTGCACAGGCGCCGAAGGGCTGGATGGTGCGGGCGGACCGCAGCACGAGCGCCACTGACCCGGACGGCGCCGGCTCGATCAAGTTTGTGACCATGGGGTCCGGTTTTCACGCGACCAACCCCCAAGCCGCCGTCTACTGGAACCCCGCCAACACGGCAAGCGGCGCCTATACCGTCAAGGGCACGTTCGTGCTGCAGAAGCCGAGCGGCCACACGAACTATTACGGCCTCATCTTCGGCGGCAGCAATCTCGACAACGCCAAGCAGACCTACACGTACTTTCTGGTCGCTCAGGATGGCACGTGGCTGATCAAGCGCCGCGATGGCGATGCGAGCGTCAAGGACGTGGTGGCGAGGACGGCCAACGCCGCGGTCAAGAAGCCGGACGCGAGCGGCAAGTCTACCAATGCCCTGGAGGTCCGCGTCGGCGCCGACAAGATCGACTACGTCGTCAACGGCACGGTGGTCCACTCGATGCCGAAAGCGGGGGCTGCGACCGACGGGATCTATGGCTTCCGCGTCAATCATCTCCTCGAAGTGCACGTGGACGGCTTCGGGAAATCGTAGGTGCTCCATGCTTCCTGAAAGCGATGTGCCTCGAACAGCCGATCAGATTGCGCGACTCGAGGAGGCGTTCATCGCGGAGTTCCTCGAGCGGCGCGGCTTGTCGCGCTCGACCCTCCACGATCTACCCGAGGCGGACGTTCACGCCCTGATGAAGGAGGCTTCGGCGTACGCGTCTGCGCGGTTGTCGGAGGTCGAGGCACGCGCGCACTATGTGCACGAGCTTCATCACAACGAGTAACAGGCACTCCGAGCCTGGCAGGTAGTCCATGGACACTCCTGTACGCGAACAGTTGCGGCGCCTCCTCGAGTGGGGCGACGGGCATGTCACGTTCGACGCCGCGGTGGCGGACATTCCGTCGGAACTGCGCGGACGCCAGCCGACGGCCCTTCCCTACTCGCCCTGGCAGCTTATCGAGCACATGCGCCGCACACAGTGGGACATCCTCGAGTTCTGTCGAAACACGAACTACGAGGAGCTGAAATGGCCGAGTGATTACTGGCCGCGATCGGTTGCGCCGAGCTCTCCTGCGGCATGGGACGAGAGCATCCGTGAGTTCAAGGCGAACCGCAAGGAGCTCCAGGACCTCACGATGGCGCCGAGAATCGATTTGACAGCGAAGATCCCGCACGGCAAAGGGCAGACCTACCTCCGGGAGATCGTGCTGGCGGCCGATCACACGGCCTATCACATCGGCCAGCTGGTCGTTGTCCGCCGGCTGCTGGGCATCTGGAAGCCGACGTGACCCGCCGCTCGATCGGCTCGGCAGCCCCGCCGCGCCTGGTGGCCTTCCTTCGGGCGATCAACGTCGGCGGTCACGTGGTCAGGATGGACGAGCTCCGCCGGGTCTTCGAGTCGCTGAAGCTCCGCAACGTCGAAACGTTCATCGCGAGCGGCAACGTGCTCTTCGAGGGAGGCGTGAGCGATGCGGCCCGGCTGGAGCAGCGGATCGAGCGCGCGCTTGCGCAGGCGCTCCGCTACGATGTCGGCGCGTTCATCCGATCGACCGAGGAGCTCGCGGGGATCGCGGCCTATCGCCCGTTTGGCGCCGGCGAGCCGGCGGGTTCCAAGCTGTCGGTGGTGTTCCTGAAATCGGCTCCGGACCAGGCGATGCGGCGGAATATCGAGACGCTCCGTGTCGCCACGGACGATTTTCATGTGCACGGCCGCGAGGTGTACTGGCTCTGCCGGGGTGGCAGGATGAGCGAGTCTCCAGTCGGGGCGCGGTTCGGGAAAGTGCTTGGCACGAATGGGACGATGCGAAACGTCACGACCGTTCGCAAACTCGTGGCCCGGCACGCGAGACCACCCGCGCCCACGCGCTGAGATAAAGCGTCCTGCGTAAACCCGCGGGCGATGACGCGGTGCCCGCGCGCCCGCCTCAGGCGTGACGATGGGCCTCGGGCATGCCGAGGCGGTTGACGGTTTCGCCCTCGAAGTCGAATTCGATCAGGACAACCGGCTCCTTTCCCACGACCCATCCGTCATGTCCCGGCTCGATGGCCACTATCTGCGGCGCTTTATGCTCGACGATGCAACCGTCGGCGTACTCGATGTGAATTTCGCCCTGCGCGAGGAAGCCGACATGCGCGTGCATGCAGAGGTCCGTTCCGACGACCGGCTTCATGTCGACGGACCAGCGGAATCCCGCAGGATAGATCATTCGCTTGACCCGCGCCGCGCCGGCGCGGCCGACCTCGAGCCGAACGTGGCCGATCGTGCGGCGCTCCGCGCCCCGGACAGGGGCGACGAGCGCGTCCGGCTGGGGCCGGTGGCCTTGCGTGCGCCGACTTTGCCGGGCGCGGGCGGCTGACTTTCCGGCGTTCTTCCGCGATGTCCGACGGGCATGTCTCTTCCTGGGCATGGTCGTGCGCTCCTGTCGTCGCCGGTTACCTGATTCTCTCGTAGACCGCGCTGGTCGTGGACGTCACTTCGCCCTTTTCGTCGTAATTCCTGTATGTGTTGTTGATGGTGTTGCCGTCGGCGCTCAGAACGTTGGTGACCACTTGAATGACCCGGCCGCCTCTCTTGTTGGTGATTTCGTTCGTTCGAGCGTCGATCTTTCTGACGGCGGTCGTTTCGGTCCTCGTGTCGCCGCTGACCGGCTCGTCCTTCCCGTCGAACATGGTGTTGTAGGTCCACTTCGTCTTGCGACCCTCGGCGCTGTTGGCCTCGACGGTGACCTTCATACCGCCGTTTCCGAACGGCTCGTACGTCATGATATTGGTGGCCGGCGGGTCCTGCTTCAATTTCCACTGTCCAATGCGTGGGTTCCCGTGACTCTGGTCACTCTTGTTCTGGGCCGAGGCCAGCCCGGCCACGGCGACGGCAACCGCAACGGCCGTGATGAGGCGCATGTCTGATCCTCCAGTCGCCGCTCCCCGGGCAACAGCGTGAGGCGGCGAGTTGCGCATAGCTTCGATCGAAGTGGCGTGGCCTGGCAAGCGCCGGCGGCGGCTGCGAGCCATTCTTGTTTCACGGGAGAGCGTTTCTCGAGAGGAGAGGAGTGATGCGACGACTGATCAGCTCCGGATCGACATTCGAGCAGGAGATTGGTTTCTCGCGGGCAGTCGTGGACGGTGACTGGATTTTTGTTTCGGGCACGACGGGCTTCGACTACGCGACGATGACAATTTCCGAGGATGTCGTTCAGCAGACCGAGCAGTGCTTACGGAACATCGAAGCCGCGCTCGCGGAAGCCGGCTCGACCCTCAGGGACGTCGTGCGCGTGACTTACATCGTTCCCGACGCCGCCGATTTTCCCCGGTGCTGGCCGACTCTGCGCAGGCATCTCGGCGAGACGCGACCGGCGGCGACGATGATCGCCGCGGACCTGATCGATCCCCGGGTCCGGATCGAAATCCAGGTGACGGCCCACCGGCAAACAACAGTATGATTGCTTGCCGTGCCGAGCCCTCCGGCGTTGGCCCGCACGCTGCGGCGTCGGCGCCCGCTTCCAACCGTCTTTCTCGCCCTCTGCGTGCTCGTGTGGCCTCGGCCTGCTCTGGCGACATGGTCGGTGATTGCCGTCGATCGAAGCACGTCCCGGGTGGTGATCGCGTCGGCCACGTGCGTCGACCGCGACGACCAGTTTCTCATGGGCGTGCAGGCGGTGATTGTCCCGGGAAGAGGCATCGCCGCGTGCCAGGCGGGTGTCGACAACACGCATCAGAACCAGATGGTGGTCTTTCGGGAGCTTCAGAAGGGTACGGACCCGAAAGCGATCATCGAGCTGCTCAGCGAAGATCCGGCATTTCAGAGCCGTCAGTTCGGCATTCTCGATCTGCAAGGTCGCCGCGCCGGGCATTCCGGCCTGGCTAACGGGTACGTATCGCAGCATCTGCAGGGGCAGGTTCAGGGCACCGAGATCTTCTATTCCATTCAAGGCAACATCCTCCGCCCGGGTCAGGTGGTGCCAAACGCCGTGCAAGCGTTCATCAAGACCGCCGGCGCGATCACCGATCGCGTGATGGCCGCAATGGAAGCGGCCGACGGCTCCGGCGGCGACAGCCGCTGCGGGTGTCCACCGTGGCCGGATGATGGGTCGAAGCCCGTGATTCCGTGCGACGGCAAGACGGCGCATGTGGCGTACATCCTGATGGCGGAGAAGGGGGACGCGAACGGCGATTCACACAATAATGGCCAATACGCCATGTATATCACCGTTGCGCAGCCCGGCCCGGACCACGGCGGGAACGTGATCCACGCCGGCGAAAATCTGAATCCTGTCAAGACACTGCGCCTGCGGTATGACGAGTGGCGAAAAAGACAGCCGGCGTCCTTCAGGTAGGTGTCCGGATGCGCGCGACGCCGTTGGTTCTCGTCATCGTCTCCCTGGCGGTGGCGTGGCCGTCCGTTGCGGTCATCGGACAGGGCGGGCGCGGTCGTGGCAACGTGCAAGTGATGACTGTTACGTCCAGCGCTTGGCCCGATGGAGGGGAGGTTCCGGGGACGCATACGCAGGCCGGCGACGACGTCTCGCCCCCGCTCTCCTGGTCGAATGTGCCCGCAGGCGTGGTCACCTTCGTCCTGATCATGCATGACCTCGATGCCGCGAGTGGCGGCGGCACGGGCGACCTGCTGCACTGGATGCTCTGGAACATCCCGGCCACCGTGACGGCGTTGCCGGAGGGTGTTCCGGCCATCTCGCAGCTTCCCGACGGGACGCGGCAGATCAGCGCGACGGGTCCGTCCTATCGCGGCCCCGGAGCGCCGCGCGCGGGTGTCGCGCATCATTATGTGTTCGAGCTGTACGCGCTGGACGTCGCGCTCGACGTGCCGGCCGTCGGCGCCTCCCCGGCCGAGACCCGGGCGGCGGTGATGGCGGCGATGGCGGGTCATGTGCGCGGGAAAGGCGTTTACGTCGGGTTGTTCAAGCGATCGACATAAGAGGTTGCCATGAAGACACTCGCAGTGCTCGTGGGCGCGCTGATGCTCCAGGGCGCCGGCCTGGCGCTTCGCGCCAGCCCGCAGGATGGGTTCTCCACGGAGCGCCTGGGGCGCATTGATCGCGTGTTCCAGCAGTTCGTTGACGACGGCCGGCTCCCAGGTGCCGTAGTCCTTGTCCTCCGCGAAGGCAAGCCCGTTTACGAGCGTGCGTTCGGGTGGCGCGACAAGGAGGCGGGGCGCAAGATGACGCCCGACACGATCTTCCGGATCGCATCGCAGACCAAGGCGCTGACGAGCGTCGCCATCTTGTCGCTCGTCGAGGAGGGCAAGATTGCGCTTGGCGACCCTGCCGGGCGTTACATCCCTGGTTTTTCCAAAACCACGGTCGCCGTGACCTCGGGTTCCGGCGAGTCGGGCGGCGTCAAGATCGTGCCCGCCCGCCGCGCGATCACGATCCGCGATCTGCTGACTCACACCGCGGGGATCTCCTACGGTATCAACCCGTCGGTTGCTGCCGAGTACGAGGTCAAGGGACTTGGTCCCGCAGCCGGCTATGGCTGGTACACCGCGGACAAGGACGAGCCGATTTGCACCACCATGGAGCGATTGGCGACGTTGCCGTTCGTGGCGCAGCCGGGCGAGGCCTGGGTGTATGGCTACAACACCGATGTCCTCGGGTGCATCGCGGAGCGCGCCTCGGGCACTCCGCTCGACGAGTTGATCCGCGCGCGGGTGACGGGTCCGCTGGGCATGAAAGACACACACTTCTTTGCGCCTGTCGCCGACCGCGACAGGCTGGCCGCGGTCTATTCGAGCGCCGGCGACGGCCGCGCCACACGGGCGCCTGACGGGCCGAGGGGACAAGGGGACTACGTCGACGGGCCGCGCCGAAGCTTCGCCGGCGGCGCCGGGCTGCTCTCGACCGCTCGTGATTACGGGCGGTTTCTCGAGATGATTCGCCGCGGCGGGTCGATTGACGGTGTCCGCATCCTGTCGCCCCGAAGTGTGGAGCTGATGACCACGAACCAGGTGGGCACACTGCATTCCGCCAACGGGCTCGGGTTCGGTCTCGGGTTCGAGATCACCGAGCGCTACGGGGCGAACGGGATGGATTCAGTCGGTGCGTTTGGCTGGGGCGGTGCGTACGGATCGACCTATCGCGTCGATCCGAAAACGCGCATGGTGCTCGTCATGATGATCCAGATGCTGCCCAACACCAGCGGGATTGCCGAACGATTCAACGCGCTCGTGTACCAGTCCTTGCTCGAGGGTCCTGAGAAATGATGAGCGTCGCCAGGCACCTGACGACGGCGGAGCTCGACGCCGGACTCGACGCGATCCGTGCGTCTCCGCGCGAGGCGGGCGTGCTGGAGATGATCGTTCGGCGACCCGCTGTGGGCGTTCGCGAAATCCTCGAGGAGGGGGAGCTCGACCTCGCGCGCGGGCTCGTCGGCGACACGTGGCACACGCGAGGCAGCAGGCGGACTCCCGACGGCTCTCCGCATCCGGATATGCAGCTCAACATCATGGGCTCGCGGGCCGCCGCGCTCGTCGCGCAGCGCAAGGATCGCTGGGCGCTCGCCGGTGATCAATTGTTCGTCGACCTTGACCTGAGCGAGAAGAACGTGCCGGCGGGAACCCGACTCGCCGTCGGGTCGGCGGTCCTCGAGGTGACCGCCCAACCGCACACGGGGTGTCAGAAATTCGTCGAGCGATTCGGGCGCGAGGCCATGATGTTCGTCAATTCCCCGATCGGCCGCGAGCTGCACTTGCGCGGCATCAACGCGCGCGTGGTCCAGCCGGGTGTCATCAGAGTCGGCGACGTCGTTCGAAAGATCGCGACCGAAGGACCTCCACCGCCTGATCGGGATTGTCCGTGATGACCGCGTCGACGTCGAGCTCCGACAGGTAGTACGCCATCTCGGCTTGGACGTTCCCGAAGCGGCCGGGAGAAGTGGCGCGAAACGTCCACGGCGTCACGCGGAGTCCCGCCTGGTGCGCTCGCGCGACGAGGTTGGGCCGGCCATCGAGGCTCGATTTCTCGGGGCCGATGCCGTCGGCGAAGCTCGCGATGTCAGCAAGCCGTTCGCGGCTTGCACACTTCTGAGCATCGGCGCTCTGCTGCAGCGCACGTTCGTGGTCCGCTCGAGGGTGGAATCGTGAATGCAGACGAAGACGTTGTCTCTCGACGGGTGCAGGTCGATCTCGATGCAGTCGGCGCCCTGGAGGACAGCCAGGTCGTACGAGGGCAGCGTGTTCTCGGGCGCGTACGCGGACGCGCCCCGATGCGCGATGACGATCTGGGTGGTCATGGGCTGGCGGCATCAGTGATTTCCGGGGCGAGTGACGCGCGTGTTGGCATCGTGTTGAGCGGCGGGGGGCTCCGCGGCGCGGCCCATCTGGGCGTGCTCAGGCGGATCGTCCGCCATCGTATCCCGATCGAGGTGATGGTCGGCGTCAGCGCCGGCGCGATCATCGCTGCCTACTACGCGGCAGTCGGTTTGACCGTCCATGAAATGATCGGGGAGGCCCCTGTCTTCCGGGGGCGTCACCTCGTCATGCACGGCCTGACGTTGAGGGTCCACGCGGCCCTTCGGCCGTATCTCCGGCGATTCTGCGGCATTATCCCCGAGCGGTTGGGCCAGCTCGAGCGGGCTAGCTTCGAGAGCCTTCACCACGGCGTGGAGCGGCTCGGGATCGTCTGTCACGATCTCATCAGCAACAAACCACGGTATTTCTCCACCGACGAGCACATGGGTCTGCCCCTCGCGGACGTCGCGAGGGCGAGCGCCGCCGTTCCGGGCGTGTTTCCGGCGAAGACGGTCACCGTTGCCGGCGAGAGGGTCCGGCTGGTGGACGGTGGGGTCGGTGACTCGCTGCCGATTGGCTTCGCGCGATCGCCGGCTCTCGGAGCCACCCATCTCATCGTGTCGGATTGCCGATTCATCGTCGCTTCGCCGCCGGACGGCAGCGAGTCGCTGGTGTATCTCCGCCCTGACCTGGACGGCATTCAACCGCTTCGCGCGCCGCGGACGGCGCTCATGAAGGCGATATGGCGCGGAGAGGCCGCGGTGACGCCCGAGGTGGTCGAGCATCTCCGGAGCTGGTGCGCCGAACCTTCCCCCATGGTGGCGCCCTCCCACATGACCGGTGCACCTGCATGACCGGATCAAGCCGACCGTTTTTCTCGATTTCGACGGCACCGTCACGATTCGCGACTCGACCGACGCCATTCTGAGGCAGGGCCTCGTTAGAACCGATAGGCGAGGGAATAGATCAACCCGCCGATACGAACAGCCGGCGACGTGGTCACGGTTTCGCCGTTCAAGAGGTTGCGCAGCGTGATGTTGTTGGCCGTGCCGCTCTGGTGGTTGAACCCTGCGGAAAACTGGAACTTGTTCCATGTTCCGCTGACGCCGAGCGTCCAGGTCAGAAGGTCGACCTTGCTGAAGATCGTGTCCGCGTCCCCAACCGGCGAGAGATTCGAGCCAATCCCGCCGTGGATGCGAAAGTCGCGGTTTTGCAGGGGGCGGACGTGCCCGCCGACGCCGACGTTCACCAGGCCGTTCGACGCTGACGTCAAGGCAGGGAATGGCTGCGGGATGACGCTCGGTGGGATGTTGGGTCCAGCGCTTCCGTATACGAGCGTGGAAGCGTTAGTGGAGATCAGTGAATAGGCGCTCACCGGCGTATACGCCAGGAGGTCCGCTTCGAGCTCGAATCGGTCACCTACGAACGCGGCGCCACCCTGAAACTCCCACGGCAGGTGAAATTCGAAACGGGGATTGGTATCGAAAAGCGAGGCGCCGAGCGAGCCTGCGTGCGCGGCGAGGACGCCGTCCAACGTGATCGTCCCCGAGCGATACACCGTCAGGCCTGGCGTGCGAATCGCTCCGCCAAAGCGCCACTCTTGCTTGTCATACTGAACGCCGACCTGTGACCGCAGCTGCAGCGCCGAGCCCGAGACGCGCGACGAGACCAGCAGCGATTGCACGCCGGTCGCGTCGCCGATCCGATCGCTGGCGGTCTGGACGAGCCGGAGATCCACCAACGAGAACGTCAATCCGCCGCCGAACCTCCAGCTCCCCGCTCCTCGATACCCGGCGCTCATGGCCAAGATGCGCTGTGAGAAGGACGAGTCTGCCGAGTAGGCAAACCGCTCCTGGCCGGTGGGGAGCGTCGTGAGCAGCT
This sequence comes from Vicinamibacterales bacterium, assembly GCA_035510155.1. Lineage (GTDB taxonomy): Bacteria > Acidobacteriota > Vicinamibacteria > Vicinamibacterales > CAVVIG01 > DATKHR01. The sequence continues at coordinate 18,338 of DATKHR010000135.1, read as the reverse complement.
GCGAGTCGGTTTCCTGGTTCCAGGAGGCGGTCGTGACCAGCGCGGCCCCAACGGTGATGGCCCCACGGGGTTTGAACGAGAAGCCGACGTAATTTGGCACCTGCTGAATCGACCCGCCTTGATTCGGCAGCGACCGCGGCGTCACCAACGTAAACTCGTACACGCCTGCACTGCCGCTGATCTGGGCGGTGTCCAGCCGTGCCAGGCCGGCAGGATTGAACCAGGCAGCGGACGGATCGTCGACGCGTGCCGCGTAGGCCGTGCCTTCCAGGCCGCCGAACGGGCCGACCGGCACGCTGTTGTAGTTCGGCACGATCAGATTGGGCGGGGGTGTGGTCACTTCAGCGACTTGCGCGGCCGCCGGACGCGCTGCCAGGCAGGCAAGGGTTAGAGTCGCGACGAGAAGCGCGGTACGTTGCATGGCGGGCATCATTTGCGCGAAGGTGACTGCAGGCTATGCAGATCCGGCAGTCCGGCACGACTTGATGAAAGGCGCCTTGAAATCGTAAGCGCCCGGCTGTTTCCACTTCTTCTATTACGTTGAGCTGCGCACCTTGTCGCTGCGGAACGCCTGCGAGACTTCCGCGCCGCTCGCGTCAGGATCGTTGCCGCTGTTACAAGTGCCAGTAGGATTCGCGAGGGTCGCAGCAGTACGATGCCGCGCAGTGGTCGTTCGAGTCGTGGCGCGGCCACCGATTGGCGATCACAACGCAACCTTAGAGGAGGAAGTATGAGGATTCCGTGCGTCACGCTCATCGCGCTGGCATCGTGCGCGGTGCCAGCGATTGCGGACATCTCGTCCGCGGAGGCGGACCGGCTGAACGCGGCGGCGGCAGTCGTGCGCGAGATGCGCGCGTCGCCCGACAAAGGTATTCCAGAAGATGTGTTTAACCGCGCCGAGTGTGTCGGAGTGATTCCCGGATTGAAGAAGGGGGCATTCCTCATCGGCGGCGAATTTGGGAAGGGTGTCGTCAGCTGTCGGACCGGCAAGACGTGGACCGCGCCGGTGTTTCTCGAGATGGAAAAGGGCAGCGCCGGCCTCCAGATCGGTGGGTCGGAAATTGATGTCGTGCTGATGATGATGAATCGATCGGCGCTCGACAAACTCCTGAGCGACAAAGTGAATTTGGGCGCGGATGCCTCTGTCGCCGCGGGACCGACCGGGGCGGCCGCGGTAGCCAGTCCGGCCCAGATCCTGACCTACTCACGCTCTCAGGGCGCTTTTGCCGGCGTTGATATCTCCGGCGGCTCCCTCAGAGCGGACAAGGGCGCCAACACGGACGTCTACGGCTCGGGGGTGGCAGTGCGGGATGTGCTGAATACGCAGAAGGTCGCGGCGCCGCCTGCCGCAGCGGCATTCTTACAAGCGTTGGGTGCGCAGAGTCGGGCAACGACTGGCCGAAAATGACCGTGTCCGAAGCAACGACGAACCCGCGGCCGCCATAAGCGTCTAAGTGAGCTCCCGCGACGCTGTCCCCTCCGGCCTGCGGATCCGACGTCGCTGCCACAGGACATACGGAATGCAAAGCGTGACGTTCATGACGACGTAGAGCAGCACCGTTGTGCCAAATCGCTCGTCGCGGAAGTTCGCCGACGCAATCGAGACGGCGACCGCGGGATGCCGGCAGGCATTTGACAGGGCCAAAACGACCGCATGATCGGGATCGGGTCCGCCCAGGACATGGCCGACGACGAGAGCGGCCCCGATGAACAGCGTCATCGCTGCCAGCGTGCCGTTGCCGACGAGCGCCCAAAACGCCGACAGATTGGCAGCAAGCAGAACGACGATCCCCAGCGCCAAGAGCACCCATGCGACGCGCATGACGAAGGCTCCGATACGCGGGGAGGCCGCGGGTAGCAGTGTTCGCACGAGCCACCCGGCCGCGAGTGGCACAAGGGCGGTTGTCAAGACGGCTCGGGCCACCGCGATGGTCGCCATCTCGAGCGGACGATGGGCGAATAGCTTGAGAACCTCTACTGCACCGGGAACGATCACGACTGAGAGAAGGGCCAACAAGGCCATGAGTCCGAGCGCATAAGGCTGGCGCCCACCGGCCTCTCCTTCGCGTTTCGGCAGCAGTGGTGGAACGGGGGATATCGAGAGCGCGACGAGCGCAATTCCCACGACATGCCTGAAATTGAACAGGCTCACGAGCGTGACCGCGACGGCCGGCATGATGACGAACATCGCGATGAGCGATCGCGCAAACAAGCCCGGCCGGCGAATCACGTAGAGCATGTCCCCGAGCGTGGTGTCCAGCCCGAACCCGAAGACCATGCAGAAGACGCTCAGCTGGAGGACCAGCAGGATCAGTTCTTTGAATCCCGATGCTCCAGCGACATCCACCCGCGATTAGCCTCTTCTCCCGAAGGTTATCGCCGCTCAGTCAGCATGAAACCGCCGGCGCGCGGCACGATTCGTGGGAGCCTGAACGCTATTTCGGCGATTCGGCGGCGACCACGAGCGCCTGCGTATAGGTGATGTCGATCCGATCGCCGGGGCTGATGCCTTCCAGGTTTTTCTTGTCTTCGACCTTCCGCGTCATCGTCCGACCGTCCTGCGCAACGACCGTGATGGTCCCCGCGTTCATGTCAACTGCCTTGACGGTCACCGTTCGCGTTTGCTGCGCGCCGGCGGCGGCGCCCGGTACTTCCTTGATCCGCCCGCCCGCCACCGCATCACTGGACGGGGTGCTGGCGGCGCCCGGCTTGCGCACCTGGAACACGAGCGATTCGTAGTAGGTTGCCGAGATCTTGTCGCCGACCTTGAGCTGATTGAAGCGCGTGACGTCAGGGTCAACCGTGAAGGTATCCTCGTCGCCGTTTTCCGCGCGCAGCGTCAGCGAGCGCGTCGCTTGATCGATCGCCGCGATCGTGGCGGTGACCGTCACCTTGTTCTGTTTCGTGATCGGCTTGTCTCCCTGGGCGTGGGTGTGCGCACCGGCCGCCACTAGCAGGACTGCGAGCAACGTCGCGACCGACGGCGTTTTCAGCATGGATGTCACAGTCTCCTCCTTGTCGATCAACGTCTGATACAACGAATGATGAGTTCCGGGTCCGCGTGGAAGTTCAAACGTTCTTGCTGCAGGAATGGTGTCGTGCGGCTTGGGTTGACGAGCCACATGATCTCAGTGTCAACGTCGCCTCCTCGCTCATGAAACTGTTTACGAGCTTCGTCCGGAACGGAGCTGAGATGCAACTGGCAGAAAGTGCATCTGGTGCATCGAAGGCCATGCTGATCAATTCCATCAATCTCAGCGGACCGCTCTCATGAATGACCCTCCAGAACCGAACGAACGCGTTTCTTATCGCTGAGATCGAGAGCAGCGACAGCGCCTCGCGCGCGTGGTTCCTGAGAACTGAAGGGTCTCGGAGTTCTGACAGGCGGAGCCCCGCTAGATGTGACAGCCCCGTGTGTTCATGGAGTGCCGGCCGCGAGCGCAGCGCGAGCCTGGTGATCTTGCCGAATTCGCATAGCTGGGCGGACGTTCGGCGTCTATTTTTGCTTTCTGGTCATGGAAGTGGAGTGGAAGGGAGATCGCGCCATGATGACAAGGATGAAAACCGTTGTTTGGACGGTAGTGGGTCTGGCGGCGTCCGTGGGGATCTTCGCGCAGACCGAGGGCGTCAAGGAGACCGAGCGGTTCGTCAAGGCGGGTGGAGCGACAGCACACGAAGTGGAGCAGAGTCGTCTCAAGACCAAGAACGCGCTGGATGCCTACAACGCATTGGTACAGGGCAAATCGAAGGACATGAAGGACGACTACAAGAAGCTGTTGAGCGCTCAGGAAGACATGAACAACCAGGTGGCGGATGCGCGGAAGAAAGTGGACGAGATGGACAAGGAGGCCGGTGTCTACTTCGCCGCCCGCACGCAGGCCATTGGCCAGATTCAGGACACGACGATGCGCGCCAAGGCCCAGTCGAGGCTCGATGCGAGCAAGGCGGCGTACGCCAACGTGAAGACGTCGCTCAGGAGCGCCGGAGACGCGCTCCCGCCGTTCACAAAGGACCTCTCCGACCAGATTAAGTATCTCGGCGCGGACCTCACGCCCTCGGCTGCGGCGTCATTGAAGTCGCAGGCCGAGACGCTGAACAAGCAGGGGGCGACCCTCTTCGCCCAGTTAGATGCGGCGGTGACGACGGCGAACAAGTATTTCGGCACGCTCAAGGCCGATTCGGCCGCGTGAGCTGAAACACGACGAGTCACGGCCATCCCCCACTCGAGGCACGACCGCCGCCGTCGCGGGTCGCTCATGCACTCGGCCAGGACTCGCGTATGAGCGTCGAGATGCGGGCGGACCTCGAGGGGGAGCACGCGCGCCTCGTCCCAATCGGACCCTTCGACCTGGCCCACGCGCTGGGCGTGGTGCGGGCGGTCGAGAAAGCTGAGCGGCATCTGGATGGGTGCCGATCGGTTGATATCGACCTTGCCGAGCTCGAGAAAATCGACGGCGCGGGTGCCGTGCTCCTAGCCCGACTCCTCGATCGGTTCGAGGCGGAGGGGCGCCGCTCGCGCGTCGTTGAGGGCCGGGGTCCCGAAGCCGCACGCTTGATTGCCCTGTATCGTGGTCGTGGGGTAGGGCGCCCGGCGGCGCGCATCCGGACCATGAGCGCCCTCGAGCAAATCGGCGCGACCGCCGCGCGGCTGCCCGCCACGGTTACCCACGCGCTCGACTTCGTCGGCCGCTTCGCGATCGCGCTGCCGAGGGCGGCGGTCCACCCGCAGTCGGTTGACTGGCCCTCGCTTCCGAGGCTCGCACAGGAGATTGGTGCGGACGCGCTTCCGGTCATGAGCGCTGCCAGCCTGCTCGTCGGCATCATCATCGGGCTCCTGGGCGTCTCGCAGCTCGGGCGTTTCGGAGCCGTCGTCTACATCCCGGAACTCGTGGTGGTCGCACACTTCAGGGAACTTGGCCCGCTGGTCACCGCCATGGTCGTGGCCGGCCGATCGGGCGCGGGTCTCGCCTCAGAAATCGCCACCATGAAAGTGTCGGACGAAATCGACGCTTTGCGGGCCATGGGGTTCGACCCGATGAGATGGCTGGTCGTCCCGCGCTGTCTCGCCCTGGTGGTCATGGTGCCACTCTTGACATGGGTCGGCAACGTACTGGCCCTGATTGGCGGGTTTGTGGCTACGATAACCATGGCCGACATGACGCCGCGCGCCTATCTTATCGGCACCGAAAAAGCGATTACCGCGAGCCTCCTCGCCGGAGGCCTCATCAAGAGCCCGTTTCTGGGGCTCGCGATCGGATTGATCGCGTGCGGTCAAGGGTTGGCCACACAAGGTGGCGCCGCAGCGGTGGGCGCGAGGACGACGACCGCCGTGGTGTTGGCCATCTCCGGCGTGCTGGTGATCGACGCCCTGTTTACATTCTTCTATGCGCTCATCGGGATTTGACGATGCCCGCATCACGCCCGCACATCCTCGTCCACGATTTGCGAATCGGCTGGGGCTCGAAAGTGCTCATGGAGCATGTCAGCTTTGAAGTCGAGCGCGGAACAGCCTTCGCGATCCTCGGCGGCTCAGGCGCCGGCAAGAGCACACTGCTGCGGTATTTAATCGGCCTCGAACGGCCGACGGCCGGCCGGATCGATATCGACCGCATTGGAGAGCCGCATCTCCATCAGGGCACGCCGCCCTTCGGCGTTCTTTTTCAATCCGGCGCGCTCTTCAGTTCCTTGACGCTCGCTGAGAACCTGGCGCTGCCCCTGACCGCGTGGACACCGATCCGTGGTGCCACCATGCGGGAACTCGTGCAGGCCAAGCTCGATCTCGTTGGCCTCGCTTCGTTCGGTGATCATCTGCCGGGCGAGATCTCGGGCGGGATGAAGAAGCGGGCCGGCATCGCCCGCGCCATGATGCTCGAGCCCGATCTTCTGTTCTTCGACGAGCCATCCGCCGGCCTTGATCCAATCTCTGCGGTCGAACTCGATCAGCTGATCCTCACCCTCAAACAGGATCTTGGCATCACCGTCGTTATCGTGACGCACGAGCTTCCGAGCATCTTTCTCGTGGCTGACCAATGCATCGTTCTGAACAGGGCCGCGAACGGGATCGTGGCGCGCGGCGACCCGCGCAGGCTCCGCGACGAATCGGAGATTCCGTTCGTACGCGGTTTCTTCACGCGGTCGTCGTCAGGCGCGTCCCCCACCCAAGGAGCGTGACCCATGGCTGTCGAGAAAAGCTATGCCCGGCTTGGCCTCTTTTTGGTCGTGGTCATGATTGTGATCCTAGCGACGGCGGTACTCTTCATCGAGCGGATGCGAAGCCGCGACGTCATTGCGATGGTGACCTACACCACCGAGAACGTCAGCGGTTTGGACGTGTCCAACCCCGTTCGCTACAGAGGCGTGTCTATCGGTCGCGTCACGGCCGTGCGAGTGGACCCGCGCGGCGTCACTGTCGAGGTCGACTTTGAGATGTTCCTGGACCGCCTCAACACGATCGGCATGAGCGCCACACGAATCCGAGAGATTGCCGACATGCGGGGCGTGTTCCCCAACCTGCGGGCCCAGGTGGTGGGCAACCCGGTCACAGGGGAAGCGTACCTTCTCCTGGTGGTGCCGGAGAATCCCCCTCCACCGCCCCCACTCGGATTCACCCCGACACGTGCCTACGTTGCGTCAATGCCCACGCCCCTGGCAACGGTGCAAGATCGGTTGCCGGCGCTCCTGGACCGTGCGCAAAGCTCACTTCGTACCCTGGAAGCCATCGTCGCCAGAATTCCTGACAGCCTCGATCGGAGCGACCGATTCTTCGCCAACGTCGAACGGATCTTCCGGGAGAGCGAGCTGCCGGCGCTCAGCGCCGATTCACGGAAGTTCTTTACCACGACGAGTATGCAGATCGATCACATGACCTCAGAAATGAACCGGCTCATGGGCGACGAGGGGACGTTGGTCAAGCTCATTGACGAAGCGCGCACCGCGATTGAGACGGCGGACTTGCAGGGGACAACGCAATCGGCGCGCGATGCGTTCAACAAGACCAGCCTTGCGGCGGACGACCTTCGCCGCTCGCTGCCGTCCATTCGGCATTCCCTCGATGAGATTCGCAGTCTTGCGAGACAGCTCGAAGACCAGCCCGAGTCGGTGGTCTATGGGCAGCGGCCTCCGGAGAAGAAATCGCGGTGATCCGATCGTTCCGAGCACGTGCTGGTCTCCTCGTGACCATCGCCTGCGTGGCTGGAGCGGCCTGCCGGCTGCGGCGCCCCGACACGATACCAGTCCGCATGATCGAGCCGCAACTCGTCGAGCCGCCACAGCGGGAGACCGACGCCGTCAATGCGACTCCCGTTCGGCTGCTCGAGACGCAGGCGCGCGAGCACATCGGTCGCAGGCTCCTTGTCCGACAGCCGAGCGGTGAGCTCACCGAGGACCCGATCTGGAGGTGGTCGTCCCCGCCCGAGCGGTATCTCGACACCGCGCTGCGCCTCGAGCTCGCCTCGAGTCCCTTGGTGCGACTCGTCGAGGCGAGCAGTGCGTCTGTGCTGGCCGCGACGCTCCTGGTCTGGGATCTCGAGTCTTCGGGGACGCAACTCGTGGGGTCAGTCGAGTTTCAATTCATCGGGGCTGACCGCGTCGTCCATACACACGTTGTGCGGACGATCGAGCCGGTGTCAGCGGAGCTGCCCGGCGACTTGGCCGCCGCAGCAGGTCGCCTCCTTGGCCGTCTCGCCTCTGAGGGCCTCAGGCGCGCACTCGGCGCACAATAAGAAGACGTCGTATCGATTGGGTTGTGCCACGGAATTCCGTCGCTGAACGAAGACGCAGGCGTTGTTTTTTCGTATCGACCCCCAAATCAGTGAGTTCCGCTGCTGCCTGCGGGTGCCACAGTCCGCGTTGACCGCGGCTCCATGAATTCTTCCTCATCTTCTCGTTGCACGAACGTTGCGCGTGCGTGCGTTGAACGACACACGGCCCTCATAGGCTGCAGTCCGCTGCGAACACAGGCGTAGCTTCACTCAGGGGTCCGGGACAGCGACTCGAAAGCGATCTCCAAGGAGCGACCTATGCTACGAGCAGGATGCGTGTGTCTTCTGGCGGCCGTCGCGGGTGTGGCGTGCGTGCCAGCACGACTCTCCGCGCAGGAGCGCGCGGGGTCAATCTCGGGAACCGTCACCGACGCAGGTCAGTACGTGTTGTCAGGAGCGCGCATCGAGCTCGAGCCTCGAGGGCCGTCCGCGGCGTCCGACGAGCGGGGCCGGTTCTCGATCCAGAACGTTCCGAGTGGTGATTACACGTTGACGGTGTCCTACGTGGGCCTGCGCCCATACACGGAGAAACTCACCGTCCTGGCCGGCCAGAACACGCGCGTGGATGCAGTGCTGCAAGTGGGGAGCGTCAAGGAGGAAGTGACGGTGACCGCCGCTCGCCCGAGAGGCGAGGCGCAGGCGCTCAATCGCGAGCGCACCGCTGACAACATCGTTCAGATCCTGCCCGCCGAGGTCATCACGAGCCTGCCGAACACGAACATCGCGGACGCGGTGGGCCGCCTGCCGAGCGTGTCGCTCGAACGCGACGAAGGCGAAGGCAAGTACGTGCAGATCCGCGGGACCGACCCGCGGCTCAGCAACGTCACCATCAACGGCGTCAGCGTGCCGCCGCCCGAGGGCGGCGTGCGCATCGTGAAGCTCGACGTCATCCCGTCGGATCTCGTCGGCTCCATCGAAGTCAACAAGACACTGTCGGCCAATCAGGACGGCGACGCCATCGGCGGTTCCGTGAACCTGGTGACCAAGACGGCGCAAGATCTGCCGTACACGGCGGTGTCGGCGATGGGCGGCTACACCAACATCGTCGGCGGCCGAGGGCTCACCCAGCTCACCGGAACCAGTGCGCGGCGATTCGGGCCCGACAAGCGAGCCGGACTGCTCATCGGCGGCAGCTACGACTGGAACGGGCGCGGCATCAACGACATCGAGCCGTCACCCGGCACCGCCGATATCGGCAACGGGCCGTTCGCTACTCAGACGGGGACCGATATCCGGGAGTACGTGTATCGGCGCGCGCGATTCGGCGCCGCCGGCGGCTTCGACTACCGCCTCGGCCAGGGGTCGTCGGCGCACGTGCGCGGCCTCTTCTCGCAATTCAACAACTACGGCACCACATGGCTGTACTCTCCGGGCGTGGGCGACTACATTACCCAGACGGTGACCGCGGACAACGGGAGCATGGGGTACAGAAACTACGATCGGCAGGTGAACCAGCAGATCTTCAGCATGGACGGCGGCGCCAACCACATCAGCGGAAAGACGCTCATCGACTACCAGCTCTCGTTCTCACGCTCCAGGCAGCACGGCAATTTCCCGACGGCGAACTTCAACGGTCCGCAAAACGTGGCGTTCGGTGTGGACCTGAGCGATCCGTACCGCCCGCAGTTCCCGGTGCTGAACGGTGTGAACATCTACGACCCGGCCACCTACACGCTCTCGACATGGCAGGCGCCCGCCGATGATCCGACCTCACAACGAAACGTGCAGGGCGCGTTCAACGTCACGCGGCCGTACGCGGGCCGAGCCAACGGCCTCTTCGAGGTCGGCGCCAAGGTGCGCGGGGCGAGCAAGTCACGCGTCGTGACGGACCAGTACTACGGCGCCACGGGTGCGCCGGTCCTGACGCTGTCAAGCATCCTCGGCGGTCCAACCGATCCGAACTACTATTTCGGGGCTTACCAGCTCGGTCCCCTCAACGACTACAACAAGCTCGTCAGCTTCCTCGCTGCGAACCCGTCAGCGATCGCCCTGAACGCCGACATGAGTCATCAGCGCAGCGACCCCAACAACTACGACGTAACCGAGCGCGTCTACGCCGGCTACGCCATGAACACGCTCGACTTCAGATCGAGCCGCCTTCAGACCGGTGTCCGAGTCGAGGTCACACAATCGTCGTACACCGGCTATCACGTGACGCTCGACAGCAAAGGGCACTGGGTGTCGACGCAGCCGGTCGACGGCAGCTCGACCTACACCAACGTCCTGCCGAGCGTGCAATACCGCTATGCGTTCGACGAGAACACGAACCTGCGCGCGGTGTACGGGATGGGGATCGCGCGGCCCAACTTTGGCGACCTTCCGCCGTATATCATCGAGCAGGACCGCCGTCAGTCCGTCAGCGTCGGCAACCCGGACCTGAAGCCCACGCACGCGAACAACGTGGACCTCCTGTTCGAGCGCTTCTTCGAGCCGGTGGGCATCGTGCAGGTTGGCTACTTCTACAAATGGCTGGCCAATCCCATCTACAGGGTGCAGACGACGGTGACGAGCGGGACCTACGTCGGGTATTCACAGACGCAGCCGGTCAACGGGCCGGACGCCCACGTCGGCGGCATCGAGATGTCGTGGCAGCAGCATCTGTCGTTTCTGCCGGGGGCGTGGGCCGGTCTGGGTGCCCGCGCGAACTACAGCTACACGACCTCTCAGGCGACTGTCCCAGGGCGCACCGACAACCCGGCGCTCATCAGGCAGGCGCCGAACAACTGGAACCTGGACGCAACCTACGATCGCGGTCCGCTCTCGGCTCGTGTCGGCGTGACGCACAACGACGCGAATATCTACTCTTACAACTATCAACAGGGGGCGGACCTGGGCGTCACCGGACCGAACGGCGACGTCTATCTGTATCCGCACACGCAGCTCGACGCGCAGGCGAGTTACACGATCCAGCGGCAGATGCAGATCGTCGTCTCGCTCCTGAACATCAATAATGAGGTCTTTGGCTTCTACCAGGGGAGCCCGCAGTACCCGATTCAACGGGAGTACTACAACCGGACGTTCTCATTCGGCATTCGCATGACACGTTGAGCGCGCCCACGCTCGCAGGGACCCGCCGGCGGCGACATCGTTTTGAGCGGGTCCCTATTTCTTCTTCTTCGCGTAGGCCTTGGCCTGCTGGGCGACGATGTCCACGAGATTCCCCATTGCCAGGTTGACGTCGATCAGGTGCAGGCCCCAGTTGGCCAGCGGTTGGCCGGGTGGGCCGATGTCGCCTGTGATGTCGTCCACTCGTGGGTCGGACGGATCGCCGTGGACAGTAATTTCAAGATACGTTGCGTTCTCGTTTTTCGTGCACCTGGCCGTCAGCAGTCCAGGGACGCTGACCCACGGCGTGTCGATCGGCGGTCCGGACGCGACCCACGGTTTCGGCGGCGCCGTGGACGTGATGGTGTGACCGGTCGCATCCAGATAGGCGTGAAGCTCGCCGTTCCCGCCGCCGAGCGCTGCCGGGTTAACGCACGCCGCTTCGAGGTTGGGGTCGGGCACTTTGCCGAACAGTGTGTTGGCGGGCGGCGGCACGGTCGAACGAAACGATGAGTAGTTGATCACGCAGCCTGTCTGGGTGGCGGCGTGACAAAGCGGAATCGTCTTGAACGCACCGCCGACATCCTTGCCTTTCGCGACGGGCAGCGTCGCGCCGAGGAGGAGGGCGGAGACCATCCGCGCCTGCGCAGGCTTGCTTTCGATCTCCTCGCGAATCAGTCTCATGAGCACGAACGTGCCCTGCGAGTGGCTGACGAGCACATACCCGCGGCCCTTGTTGTCGTGTTCCAGGTAGTATTTCCACGCGTCGCGCACATCGTCGTACCCGACGCCAGAGGTGAGCGCCATACCGTCGCCCCCGCCCGCCAGAACCTTTCGCAGCCCTGCGAGCGTGACCTGGCGATACATCGGCGCATAGAGGCGGCACACCGATCCGAACCTGGCGAACTGCTGTTTGACGACGTTCAGCTCCGCCGGGTCGGCGTTCATATCGCTGTGGTCGGTCGGGTCAGTGGACACCGTGGGGTACACGTAGAAACAGTCCACCGGCGCATTGGGGTTCGACTTCCAGGGTTCCTTCGTCAGCGTGCCGTTGGCTGCCACGACGGTCGCCGATTCGTCGACGTCGCAGGCGTCCTTCTCTCCGGTCGGTCGCCCCGGATGGCACAACCATGATTTCGTGCTGCCGTAGTCGTTCGGTTTGGTGTCTTCGGAGGCTTGCGAGGGCGGAGCAGGGGGTTGCTGCGCCCCGGCGATCCCGGCCGCCAGCGAGCATGCCACGAGCGTAACCGCGAAGACTCGACCCACCTGTCCGCGACCACCACCCACCTGACCAAATTTTCTCACCGGGCCCTCCCGCTCAGTTGGCGGATGCTAGCATAGTGCATGGCCGCGCGGCGCGTCCGGGGAGCTGTGCGCTGGTGCTTGATGGGCGTCTGCCTTGCGGGACCGTGCCAGGCGCAGAGCGCGGACGGTCAGACACGGAGCGCCGGCCAGACGCAAAGCGCCGGCGGCCAGACACAGAGTCTTCTCCTCCCGGCACCCAGTCTCCGCGGGACGGTCAAAGACCAGACCGAGCTGCCGCTGGTCGGCGTCACGGTCGAGCTCATCGACGGCGGCGAGGTCGTCGCCTCGACGGTCACCGATGGGTCCGGCGAATTCTCCTTCGAGCCGGCCCCGGACGGCGACACGGTGGTGGCGTCTCTCGATGGCTTCGAGACGGCGCGCGTCCCACGCGCCGACGCGGAGCGCATCACGCTCAAGATCGCGCATGCGACCGAAACCACCACCGTCGTGGCGCAAGCGCTGTCGCCTGAGTCTCCGATGACGGCCCTGCTGGGAAGCACGTTGGCGGCCTCAACTGTCTCGCGGCTGCCTTCTACTCGGCTGAAGGCTCGCGAGTCGCTTCCCCTCCTGCCTTCGGTTGTTCGCGGCGCGGACGGCCTCATGCAGGTCGGCGGGGCGCGGGCTTACGATACGCCGCTCCTCCTCGACGGCTTCAACGTGACCGATCCGGCAACAGGGATCTCGTCGCTCAATCTGCCCTTCGAAGCGGTGCGTGGCGTCGAGGTGCTGCGTGATCCGATGTCGACGACGTATGGGTCGCTCATTGGCGGCGTCGTCAAGATGGAGAGCCTGCGGGGCACCGATCATCTGACGGCCGGGGTCCAGGGGTTCGTCCCACGGCCGCGTCTGACGTCGCCCGGCTTCGGTCGACTCGAGGGCATTTTCCCGCGAGCCTACGTGGCGGGGAGCAGCGCCAGCGGACAGCTGCGCTACGTCGCGGCAGCAGAGTACGACTTCGAGCGCATTGCCGTGCCCGATGTCACGACGTGGTCGGGCCCCTATCTCGTCGAGCAGAGCGCCGTGGTGTTCTCCCGTGTGGATGCTGAGGTCAGCGCCCACAACACGATGACGTTCGAGGGGTTTGTGTTCCCGAGTTCCTCGCAATCATCCGGTCTCAGTGTGCGGCGCGAGCTTGATGCAACCGTCAACCTGACGAGCAACGATCTTTTCGGGGGCGTGACCGATCGGTACGTGTCATCAAACGGCGCGCTGCTGACGGTCCAGCTGGGCATCGTCTCGCGCGACGCCGAGTCATCGCCGGTAGGCGCGGGCCTCTCGCGTCTGTCGCCCGACAGGTGGAGCGGCAACTGGTTCTCGCGCGTGCGCCGCTCCGCCACGCGGTACATCGCCGCTGCCATGTGGGAGCGGGCGGTCGCGCTTCGCGGCCGGGCCCACGAGCTGGCCGTCAGCGGCGAGCTGACGGGCCGGCATCTGTCGGGGACCGTCGAGGAGCAGCCGCTTGCCGTGACCGACGGCTTCGGCCGCACGGTGCGATCGATCGAGTTCGGGCCCGCTTCAGCGTTCGCCGCGCACGATTGGCCCGCGGGGCTGACGATTCGTGACGTATGGCATGCCACGGATCGGTTTCAGCTGGATGGTGGGGCGCGCGTTGATCACACTCGCCATGGTGGGGGCGTACCTTCAGGCCGCCTGGGCGGTCGCTACGCGCTCGACGCGCAGGGCAAGACCATCCTGAAAGCCGGATTCGGCCGCTTCGTCGGGAACCTGCCGCTCGCGGCGCCGGCGTTCGGCGGGTATCCCGTGCGGATCGACCGGTCGTTCGACGCCGAGAGCGGCGCGGTCGTGCAGGAGACATTCCTGCGGCCGGTGGTGGGCCGCATGCGTTTGCCGCGCGCCCTCGCCGCTGTCGTTGGCGCGGAGCGCCAGCTCGCGCCTGGTCTCGACATGCAGGCGGTCGTCACGTGGCGGCGCTCGTCGAACGTGGCGACCGTGCGGGTACCCGGTTCCAGTGGAGATCTCGTTGTCGAGAGCACTGGCGCCGCGCGCTACCGCGAGCTGCAGCTGTCGATCCGGCGCAAGTGGCCGGGAGATCAGCAGCTGTTCGTGAGCTATGTTCGCTCGTCAGCAATCGGCGAGCTGAACGATTTCGCGACGCTCTTTCAGAGCATGGATGCGCCGCTCCTGCAGCCGGGCGGGATCGCGCGCGCGCCGAGCGACGCTCCGCACCGTGTGCTCGCGTGGGGGACGGTCAACTTTCCCTCTCGAGTCGTCGTGTCTCCGGTCGCGGAATGGCACTCGGGCTTCCCGTACTCCGGCCTGACCAATCGCTACACCTACGCCGGCGCGCCGAACACGCAGTCGTTTCCGGCCTTCATGTCGGTCGACGTCATCACCTACAAGACTTTTACGGTGAAGGGCCGCTCGGCCGACATTGGTGCGCAGCTCTTCAACGCGACCAATCACTTCAATCCACGTGACGTCTATCCCGTTGTGGGCTCGCCTCGCGCCGGACAGTTCACCAATAGCGTGGGACCGCTCCTCCGCGGCTATCTCTTGCTCAAGTGGTGAGGCTCCGAATTCATTTCTCCGCGATCGGCTCCATTCCAATGCGCTGCGCCAGCTGGTTGAAGCGAGGAAGATAGGTCGAAATCGCGACCTGCAAGCGGTCGGTCTCCCCTTTGAGCTCCGCTTTGAGGTCCTCGAAGATCGGACCAGTGTTGCCCGTGGGTTTGCCATCGCCTGCCAGCACCACGCGCAGGAGTGACCCCAGACGATTGTTCGTCCGAATCGGAAAGTTGAGCGGGTCTTGATTGCTCTGGTTCCGGACCTGATAGAGATCCACTTCGACGCCAGTCAGTTGCCTGGTGAATTCCTCGGCGATCGCCTTGGCGTCTGCGTTCGACGTCTTGGTCACCCGGTCGGCCAGCTGCTGTTTCAGGCGCCGGATCTGGATAACGGCGCTGTTGGCCTCGTTGACCTTGTCGCGGATCTGGCTTGCGAAATCGAACTGCGCTTGAAGGTCGGCGTCGCTCGCCGTGTGCCACGGCTGCTTGATGACGGCGAACGACTGAGTCTGGGATCGGCCGTCGACAGTCAGCCGGACCTGGTAGGTGCCGGGCAGCGCCGTCGGACCGCTTTGGGTGGCGCCCCACAGTACCATGCCCGGAAAGCTCACCACGGGCTGGTACTGGACATCCCAGTTGAAGTGCTGGAGGCCGGCGGCCATCGGCGCGGTCGTCGGGGCCGCGCCGCGCCCGCCACCTTCCTGGTCATCTACAGGCGCTTCGCCTTCGGCTCCGCGCCCTTGTCCGGCTTCGCCTCCGCGCCCACGTCCGGCAGCCTCGGCTCCGCGCCCTTGTCCCGCGCCTTCGCTTCCTGCCTCTCCTGCACGTCCAGCGCCCTCGGCTCCCCGGCCTCGTCCAGGCAACGCGCCGTCGAAGGATCGGATCGCCTGACCCTTGCTGTCCAGAATCTCGAGCTTCAGGCTCTCGGTCGGTCGGCGCTTCAACCAATACGTGATCCGCGCGGGTCCCGCCGTGCGAATGGCGTCGCCCGGCTTGAACAGGTAGGCGTCGGTCGTGGACGTGACGTTCGTGCCGAACTGCCTGAGCGGATTCACATCGTCGAGAACGTAGAAACTGCGGCCCATGGTGGAGATCGCGAGGTCATTGCCCTCCACCCAGATGTCCGACACCTGCGTCACGGGCAGGCCGAGCGAGAGCTTTCGCCAATGGTCGCCGTCATCGAGCGAAACGTAAAACGCGTGCTCCGTGCCGGCATAGAGCAGCCCGCGGCGAACCGTATCTTCCCGCACCGAGCTGGCGAAGTCGTTCGGCGCGATGCCGGTCACAATCTTCGTCCATGTCCGGCCGAAATCGTGGGTCCGGAACACGTAGGGCGTGAAGTCGCCGAGCAACGGCTTCTTGACCGACACATAGGCGGTTGCTGCGTCGAACGACGACGCGTCGATCTGGCTGACGCGTCCGAGATCGGGCATGTCGCGCGGCGTCACGTTCGTCCAGCTCTTGCCGCCGTCGCGCGTGACGTGCACGAGCCCGTCATCCGATCCGGCCCAGATGATGTTGACGTCCGTCTTGCCGGGCGCCAGCGAGAACACAGTGCCGTAGATTTCGGGGCTGTTCATGTCGTGCGTGATCGGTCCCCCGGATTCCATCATCGTTTTCGGGTCGTGGCGGGTCAGATCACCGCTGATCCGCTCCCACGTGTCGCCGCCGCTGGTCGTCTTCCATACGTGCTGCGACGATGTGTAGAGAATGCGGGGGTCGACGGGCGAGAAGATGATCGGGTAGGTCCATTGCCACCGCTCGACCACCGCGCTCGACGGCTCGCCGGAGAAAAAGCGCGGATAGGCGCCGACCTCCTTGATCTCGCCGGTGCGGCGATTGAGCCGTGTGAGGAAGGAGCCGTTGTTGGCCCCGGCGTAATAGAGATCGGGATCACGGGGATCGGTCGCGATGTACCCCGGCTCTCCACCACCAGCTTCGTAGGGTGCGACAAGGCTTCCGCGCCCGAACCCGCCGCGGCCCATGTTCGTCCGGCTGTCCACGCACAGCGTCGAATTGTCCTGCTGCGCGCCGCAGACGTGATACGGGACGTGCTTCGTCGTGACGACGTGATAGAACTGCGCCGTCGGAAAGTCCTGGTTCGACCAGTGACGCGGGTTGGCGCTCATGTCATAGGTGACCGTGCCGCCGCCGTCGTTGCCGAGAACGACGTGATCGGAGTCGTCGGGATCAATCCAGAGATCGTGATGGTCGCCGTGCGTGCCGGTGCCGATGTTGGCGAGTGTCTTGCCGCCGTCGGTCGAGCGGAAGGCGCTCGTGTTGAGCATGTAAACCGTGTCCTTGTTGTTCGGGTCGGCGAAGACGTGCGTGTAGTAGAACGCACGCTGTCGAATGTTCCGCCCCTCGTTGACCAGCTTCCACGACGTGCCGGCGTCGTCGGACACGTACAGGCCGCCTTTTTCGTTCTCGATGAGCGCGTAGACGCGATTCGAATCCGCGCCGGAGATGGCGATGCTGATCTTGCCGATGAGGCCTTGCGGCAAGCCCGTGGCACGCGTGATGTCGCGCCACGTTTCGCCACCGTCGGTTGACTTGTAGAGACCGCTCCCCGGACCACCGCTCGACATCTGGTACTCGACGCGATAGGCCTCCCAGAGCGCCGCGAACATGACGCTAGGATTCTTCCGATCAATCGCGACGTCGACGGCGCCGGTCTTGTTGTCCTTGAAGAGCACGTTCTTCCAGGTCTTACCGCCGTCGGCCGTCTTGAAGATCCCGCGCTCGTCGCTCGGCGTTCCATAGCGGCCGAAATCGGCCACGAACGCGATGTCGGGGTTCGAAGGGTGGATGCGAATCTTCGAGATCGCGTCGGAGGATGCGAAGCCGACGTGCGCCCAGGTCTTGCCCGCGTCTGCTGACCTGTACACGCCGTCGCCCGGCATGATGTTGCCGCGAATGCACGACTCACCGGTGCCGATGTAGACGATGTTCGCGTTCGATTCCGACACGGCGACGGCGCCGACCGACGAGGACGTGATCTGGCCGTCGGTGACGGGCGTCCACCTGACTCCGTTGTCGGTCGTCTTCCACAACCCGCCGCCGACCGCGCCGAAATACGCTTCCTTGGGACGGCCCTTGATGCCCGTGACCGCGATCGAACGGCCGCCGCGGTCGGGACCGACGCTGCGCCACTTGAACGAGTCGAAGAAGGTCGACTCCGACGCCGGATCGGCGGGGGTCGCAGGTTGCGGCGATGGTTGAGCGCTGGCGTGGAACTGCCAGCCGGCTGACGAGAGCAGAAGAAGAGCGAGGCACCAGAAAGGAAGACGCTTCATGCGAAGGAGTGTAGCGCACGGAGGCGCCGAACCGTTAAAGTGTGAAGGTGTTCATCGGGCATTTCGGCGTCGGGCTCGCCGCGAAGCGCGTGACGCCGCAGGTGTCGCTCCCCATCCTGTTCGGGGCCGCACAACTCGCCGATCTCCTGTGGCCGGTCCTCGTGGCTGCTGGCGTCGAGCAGGTTCGGATTCATCCTGACAATGCGCCGTTCACCCGGCTCGAATTCATCAGCTATCCGTATTCCCACTCGCTCGTTGCGCTCATCGTTTGGAGCCTCGTGTTCGGCTACGCGTTCGTGACGCCCCCGCGACGTGTGACGATGCTCCTCGTGCTCGCGGCTCTCGTGGTCAGCCACTGGGTACTGGATTTCGTCACGCATCTGCCCGACCTGCCGATCTACCCGGGA
>DATKHR010000134.1:0-2780 GCA_035510155.1 Vicinamibacterales bacterium | reverse complement strand
TGGTTTTCGGCCAGGAAGTTCGGAACCGTCCGCGACGTCTACGGCATCTGCGTGCGTACGAAAGCCCGTGAGACTCAACCTGTTCCCAGGTCGCGCGGAATCGAACAACGGATGAGAATCCCACGACATTGAGCCAATTCGAGACCGTTCGGTGAAGTGCGTGTGGAAACCGGCGTGACGAGCAGCGATCATTTTCCTGACGAGGCTGACAGACCCGTCAGGGAGAACACGTCATGTCCGGGGCGCGTATCCTCGACCTGCGTTGGAGCGCCATCCTCAATGACTTCCGCCGCAGCGGCCTGACCCATGCCGCCTTTTGCCACCGCCGTGAGCTCTCGATCCACACCTTCCGAAAGCGTCTCTACGCCGCCCGCGCCGCCATGCGAACGACGGCCGCCGATCGTCCTACCGCCGGTCACGGCTCCGCATTCGTACCCGTCACCATCCTTCCCGATCCGGCGCCGGCCGTCGCGGCCATCCCCCAGGCGCTCGAAGTGATTCTTCAGAATGGCCGCCGGATCGCTGTCACTCCCGGTTTCGATCCCCAGACCCTCCGGCGGCTCATCACCGTGGTCGAGGATCGGCCATGTTCGGTTTGAGCGCCGCGGTGCGCGTGTACCTGGCCAAGGAACCGGCCGACATGCGCAAGAGCTTCGACGCGCTTTCGGCCTTGGTTCGAGCCGGCCTTGGCCTCGATCCTCTCTCGGGTCATCTCTTCGTTTTCGTCAACAAGCGTCGGGATCGCATCAAGATCCTCTGGTGGGATCGTGACGGGCTGGCGGTTTGGGCGAAGCGATTGGAGCGTGGAACCGATCGGATTCCCGACGCGGCGGCCAGCCGTGTCGAGATGACGACCGCCGAACTCGCCGCGCTCTTGGCCGGCATCGACCTGAACACGGCACGACGGCGGGACCGATACACCAGACCCGCGGCATCCCCTCGAGATTCCAGCAATTTCGCGCCAACACTCGATCATGCTTCAACGTAGTATGAAGTATGATCACCGCCGACGATCCACTCCCCGACGACCTCGAAGCGGCCCATCAGCTCATCCGCGAGTTGCTCGCGACGCTCGGCACGCAGATCCATCTCAACGAGGAGCTCCAGCACCAACTCGAACAACTCCTCCGCCACCGTTTTGGCAGGAAGACCGAGCGGGTCGACCCCGCTCAGCTCTTGCTCTTCGCCCAGGAGATCCTCGCCCAGGCCGAGCCGGCGCCCACACCCGATCCGAGCCCCGAGCCGGCGCCTCGGTCAGCACCAGTTCGGAGTGCATCCCCGAAGAACGGCCACGGCCGCAAGCCGCTCCCCGCGAGCCTGCCGCGCAGGCCCGTCGTGCACGACGTCCCCCCTGAACGACTCCCGTGCCCCGAATGCGGCACCCTGCGCCAGCAGATCGGCGTGGAAGTCCGCGAACAGCTCGAATACATCCCTGCCACGTTGGTCGTCCTCGAACACCGGCGACCGAAGTACGCCTGCCCCGGCTGCAAGGCCCACGTCGTGATCGCCGAGCGGTTTGCCGAGCCGATCGAGAAGGGGTTCCCGGGTCCGGGGCTGATGGCACATGTGGCCACCAGTAAATATGCCGATCACTTGCCGCTCTATCGCCAGGAAGGGATCTACCAGCGCCTGGGAGTCGACATCTCCCGCGCGACGATGTGCGACTGGATGGCCACCGCCGCCGAGCTGCTCGCGCCGATCGTCGCGTGCATGCTCGAGAAGGTCCGCCAGTCCAGGGTCGTCCAGAACGACGACACGCCGGTCCCCGTGCAGGACCACGACGGCAAGGGGACCAAGACCGGCCGGCTCTGGGCGTCCGTGGGGGATCACGACCATCGGTACGTCGTCTATCGCTACACTGCAGACCGCAGCCGCGCCGGACCGGCAGGCATCTTCAAGGGTTATGAGGGATACCTGCAAGCGGATGCCTATTCTGCTTGTGACGGTTTATATACTTCGGGGAAGATCATCGAAGTCGGGTGCATGATGCACGCGCGCCGCGGCTTCTACGAGGCGCGGACCAGCGACCCTGCCCGATCGCACCAAGCACTCGCTTATATCAGCTTGCTCTACGACGTGGAGCGCGCGGCGAAGGAACACGAGGGCCAGGGGTACGAAGCATTCGTCGCCGCGCGGCACGCGCTGCGCGGCGCGCGTTCACGGCCGATCTTCGACCAGTTTCATGCGTGGCTGGGGGCCGAGGCGCCCAAGGTTCTACCGAAGAGCCCGATCGGCGAGGCCATCGGCTACGCGCGGAATCATTGGACAGCGCTGGTGCGTCCCCTCGAAGCAGGCTTCCTCGAACTCGACAATGGAGCTTGTGAACGCACCTTGAAACCAGTAGCCCTTGGCAGGAAAAACTGGTTGTTCGCCGGGAGCGACAAAGGTGGCGAGACGGCAGCGGTGCCGATGAGCCTGTGCACGACGTGCAAGAACCTGGGGATCGACCCGCAGGCGTACCTGCGTGACGTGCTCGAGAGGATCGGCATCCATCCGGCGCGCCGGATCGAGGAGTTGCTGCCCGACCGCTGGCAGGCGTTGCGCCAGACGGGCGCAACCGCCAAGGACTGACCGCCTGCTCCGCACCGCACTTCCAGCGACCGTGGGTGAGCGCCGCGTGTTCGCATGCGCTGAGGCCCGCGTCGGACCGGCCGGAGGGTCCCCCCGTCCATGATCCCACAACCAAGCGCCACTTCAAACACGCACTTCACCGGACGCTTTCGGACGTACCTGGTGTGTGACGTGCCCGATGACCTGCCTGACCGGGGGCGCTGGAAGGG
>DATKHR010000133.1:0-2584 GCA_035510155.1 Vicinamibacterales bacterium | reverse complement strand
CGTGGAGCTGAAGTAACCGTGCGCGTTCTGCCCCACCTCTAAGCGCGAGGCAAACCGATGCGCCAGTCGCATGGTGCAATCTTGCTTCTGAGCTTCATGGTCGTGGCGTGTCAGAGGGGATCTACAAGGTCAGCGGCGACTCGTGACAGTGTGCTACGACCTGACTGACAGTCAATACCCGACGTCGTTCGAAGCGACGTGCGGTTCCCGGCGGGTCCTGTACCAATTCCGACGGCAGTAGCGCGAGCATGCATCCGCATATTCAGACCGTAGGTCGCGCAGTCGGTCCCCGCAATGCTCCCGGTCACGACAAACACGCCGGTCATTCCGCCGAGATGTTCCGGCGGAGGTTCTGGGGCACATTGCTGCTCTCGATCCCCACCGTTCTCTGGGCGCCGATGATCCAACACTGGGTTGGCTACGAGGCGCCCGGCGGTCCGGCGGCATCACGCTGGATCCCGGCGATCTTCGGAACACTTGTTTTCACGTACGGCGGCTCGGTGTTCATCGGGGGCGCCGTCAGTGAGATCCGGGATCGACGACCGGGCATGATGACGCTGATTTCGCTCGCGATCAGCGTCGCCTTCGTGTTCAGCCTGGCCGTGACGTTCGGGTTCCCCGGCTCGGATCTGTGGTGGGAACTCGCCACACTTGTGACGATCATGGTGCTCGGCCATTGGATCGAGATGCGCTCGATCTCTCAGGCGCAGGGCGCGTTGAAAGAACTCGCGAAGCTGCTCCCGGACACCGCCGAGCGAATCGCCGGCGACCGGATCGAGACGGTTGCTGTTTCGGATCTCCGGGACGGTGATGTCGTGCTGATTCGTCCAGGTTCGAGCATCCCCGCAGATGGTGATGTACACGACGGTTCGAGCGATGTGGATGAGTCGATGATCACGGGCGAGTCGCGACCCATTCGGAAGACGGTCGGCGACAAGGTGATCGCTGGGACGGTGAATGGCGCAGGATCGCTCCGCGTCGAAGTGACCCGTACCGGGGAAAAGACGGCACTCGCCGGCATCATGCGCCTCGTGGCGCAAGCTCAGGGGACGCGCTCGCACGCGCAAACGCTTGCGGACCGGGCGGCCTTCCTTCTCACGATCATCGCGATTGTTGCGGCCGCCTTCACGCTCATTGGATGGTCGTTGGCGGGGATGGACGCATCCTTTGTCATTGAACGCGTGGTGACCGTGCTCGTCATCGCGTGTCCGCACGCACTGGGTCTCGCGATTCCGCTTGTGGTCGCGATTTCCACGACGCTCGGGGCTCGCAGCGGGCTGTTGGTGCGCGACCGGCGTGGACTTGAAGAAGCGCGCAACGTGACAGCGGTGTTCTTCGACAAAACGGGTACGCTGACGCGAGGCGTGTTCCGTGTGGTTGAGGTCACGACTGCCGAAGGTATGACACCGGACCTCGCACTCGCGCTCGCGGCGGCAGTCGAACAGGACTCAGAACACACGATCGCTCAGGGCATCGTCAAGAGCGCGGAGGAACGCGGGTTGCCGCTTCAAAAGGCCGAGGGCTTTCTGGCCGTTCCTGGGCGCGGCGTGCAGGCGGTCGTCGATGGACGGCCGCTCCGCCTCGGCGGTCCAGCCTTGCTCCGCGAGCTGAACGCACGCGTCGATCCTACGCTCCAAGCCGCACTCGACCGTGCGGCGGCGCGGGGACAGTCGGCGATCACGATGATTGAGCGCGCCACACCGATAGCCGTGTTCGCCGTCGCCGACGCGGTGCGCGAAGAGTCGCGCGAGGCGGTGCAGCGCCTCCATGAGCAGCGGATCGAAGTCATCATGATGACTGGCGACGCTCAGGTTGTCGCACAGTCGGTGGCCGCGGAGCTGGGCATCGACACCGTGTTCGCGGAGGTGCTGCCGGACCAGAAGGCCTCGAAGGTCAAGGACGTTCAGCATCGGGGCAAACGGGTCGCAATGGTCGGCGATGGTGTCAATGATGCCCCGGCCCTGGTCACCGCTGACGTCGGCATCGCGATCGGTGCGGGAACCGACGTGGCCGTGGAGGCGGGTGACGTCGTCCTGGTCCGCAGCGACCCGCGCGATGTGCCGCGGATTGTCGCGCTGAGTCAGGCGACGTATCGAAAGATGATTCAGAACCTGTGGTGGGCGGCCGGCTACAACATCTTCGCGATTCCGCTTGCAGCCGGCGTGTTGGCACCATGGGGCATCGTGCCGCCCGCCGCGCTTGGCGCCGTCCTGATGTCACTGAGCACCATCGTTGTCGCGGTCAATGCCCAACTCCTCCGCCGCACGCGCCTTTGAGTCCCGCTGTGGCACGACCTTCTCGCGGGATCACCGCATGTTCAAAGGCGGTGCTACGCTACGAGGGCTTGCAATGAACGCTCTGACCAGGCGCAGTTTTCTGCTTGGGGCAGCCGCGCAGGTCGTGACGCCCACACCCCAGCGGGTCGTGCTCCTGATGTGCGACGGCTTGGGGCTGGACTATTTGGCGGCCAGCAGCATGCCGACGCTTGCCCGCTGGAAGGAGGGCGGAATCTACAAGCCCGTACGCGCCGTTATGCCATCAGTGACCAACGCCAACAACGCATCGATCTGCTGCGGCGCATGGC
>DATKHR010000132.1:0-4680 GCA_035510155.1 Vicinamibacterales bacterium | reverse complement strand
CGGCGATTTCGAGCGAGAAGTGGATCGAGATGTACGAACAATCGCGCTTGATGACCAAGGCGGGGCAGGCGCAGATGGCGAAGCAACGCGCCCCATCAGCGGGCAAGGTGGCCGCCAAGCGCGTCGACACAAAGCGTCGGCGGTAAACTTTCCACCTCGGTGGCCGGTCACCAGAAGGCGATCATCGAAGAGGCTCTGCGCGCGAGCGGCGGGCGTGTGTACGGGCCGCCGCGCGCAGGGCACGGCTCGGCATTGCGCGCTCGACGCTCGAATCGAAGATTCGTTCCCTCGGGATCGACAAGACCGATTCACGTATTCCATCAACTACAAGTTCTGACGTCCGCGCCGATGATAATGGGCGGTAGCGCCTCGCTCTTCTTCGTCACGGTATTGGGTACATATGCTCAATAAACACGCGCAGCGTGTGTGCGAGGTGATCGCCGTTGAGGACCAACAGCCAGTCGAGGCACTCGGCGCGAATCAGTCCGCATGAAACGCTCCGCCATGCCGTTGGCGTGAACTGCGGATCGGCTCTTCCCGATACCTGTCCTTCGCTCGCTCCTCCGAATCCGGCGCCTCTCGATGCGCACGCGAGCCGCGCAGCAGCTCGAGACACTCGGGTTACGGGGACACCCTTTGCTCGATGACGGGCGCCTTGATCCCGCTCACGAAAACTGCGTACTTGAGGACCTTCGCCATGGTGAGGGGAAAGCGGAATTCGAGAAGTTCCGACAGGCTCCCAGCTGACTTGACCTCGCCTCCGGCGCTCTGGATCGCCTTCAATACCTGATCCCGCCCGTCATAGAACACCGGGTCATCGAACAAATCGACGAAGGCAAATCGTCCGCCGGGTTCGAGAACTCGCAGAGCCTCTGCAACGCTCGCGGCCTTGACGGCCACGTCTCGCACCTCGTGGAAGGTCAAGCTACTGACCACCCTTCCGAAGTCTCCATCGGAGAACGGTAGGCAGGACGCACTTCCGTGAAGGAACTGGAGACCCTGCACACCCTCAAGCTGTGCGTTGCGCTCGGCCTGAGACTGCGAGTACTCCCAGTCCTCACTCCAGAAGTCGAGTCCGACGTATTCGCCGGGAGCCGACTTTGCGAATCGGATAAGCAACTGTCCGCTACCGCATCCCACGTCGAGGAGCCGACCATCGTTCCCGACCGAGTCGATCAGGAGTTGATGAATCCGCCTTTGGAAGTCGCCCCCACGTGGTCCAAGAAGATGCGACGTCCAGGTGAGAACGACGGCGATGTACAGGAACGGAATAGCAAGGAGGGCGAAGGCAAGTCCCGGAAGCCAGAAGAGCGCCAATACCGCGGCGAGAACAACGATTCCAGCTGTCACAAGCCAGAACGCGACAACTCGGCGTGACCGAATCCACGTCGGATAGACGGGCCGCTTTGCGTCTTGTTGCGACACGCTGTTCATCAGCGGCAATCCTATGATTCACCGCTGTGATCCGCAATTATTCTTCACGCCTCTCTAGCTGCCTCAGTGGAGCGCCTGATTGGGACCCCGTCGTGTGTGAAAACCTGGCCGATAGGGCTACGCGGCTGCACGGTTAGAGCTTGAGCACGCCGCCGAGACGCTGCCGGCGCGACGAGCAGGCGGTTACCTTGCGCAGAATTAAAGGCGAGCGGAGGCGGCAACGGGAGTCTGGCTTCGGCCGAGTTTTCGCACAGCACGGCCAGGATTCGTGGTCGATACAGAGTGGCTCTACCGTTTCGATTCGGAGTGGTTCTCCCCCCAAGGCGTCGCCGAGAGCTAGGATCTGGCCGATTGGATCGCGAGGACCAGGCTCAAACTGATGAGAGAACACTTGCTTCGGCATGCGCGGATAACGCGGATAATATGTCGATTTCCGGAGCGCTCATTCGACTTATAGCCATGAACCTTCTTGCCGATCTTCGATTCGCCGTTCGTTCGCTCACCAAGGCCAAAGGGCTGACGTTGACCGTCGTCCTGACGCTCGCGCTCGGCATCGGGGCCAACGCGGCCATCTTCAGCGTGGTCCGCGGAGTGCTGCTAAAGCCGCTCGTCAATCGCGACGCGGACCGACTCATCTATATCCGCCAGAGCGCGAAGGGTATCGGCGTCGAGAACGTCCACTTCTCGGTCCCCGAGCTGAAGGACCTGCAGGCGCGCGTGAAATCGATCAGCGCGTTCGGCGACTTCTCGACCATCGAGTTCACGATGATCGGCCTTGGCGAACCGCGCACCGTGCGCGCGGGCGTGGTGGGCGGCTCGTACTTCGAAGTCATGGGGCTGCGGCCGGTGATGGGCCGCCTGCTGGACGCGCACGACGACGGGCCGAAGGCGGCGGGCGCGGCGGTGCTGACCTACCGGTTCTGGACCGGCGCGTTCAAGAGCGATGCGACCGTCATCGGCAAGCAGATTCGGTTGAGCGATCGTCCGGCGACCGTCGTCGGCGTCCTCGAACCATCGGTGCCGTACCCACAGGAGACGGAAATCATCGCGAACGTCGTCACGAGCCCGCATCACCTCGATGCGACGATGGTCGAGGGGCGCGTACACCGGATGACGGAGCTGTTCGGCCGGCTGGCGCCCGATGCGACGCTCGAGCGCGCGCGCACCGAGCTCCGCACGGTCCATTCGTCGATCGTCGGCGAGCATCCCGAGGCGTACCAGCGGCAGGCCGATTACCGGATCGATGCCGTGAATCTGCGCGACCAGATCATCTCGCCGGCGCGGACGATTCTGCTCGTCTTGCTCGCCGCGTCGGCGCTGGTCTTCGTCGTCGCCTGCTCGAACGTGGCGAACCTGATTCTCGCGCGGTCGGTGCGCCGCGAGGGCGAGCTCGCGATCCGCGCGGCGCTCGGCGCCGGCGCCGGCGCGCTCCGGCGGACGCTGCTCGCCGAAAGCCTCCTGCTGTGCGGCGCAGGTGCGGTGCTCGCGGTGATCATCGCGCGGCCGATGGTGTCGGTGCTGGCGCTGTACGCGGCGCGATACTCCGTCCGCGCGCAGGACGTGACGGTCGACGCCAGCCTGCTCGTCGTCGGCGTCGTGCTCGCGGTCGCGGCCGCGATTCTGCTCGCTTTCGTGCCACGGCTGCCGTCGGCGGAGTCGGCGACCGGACTCGGCCTTTCGAACGGCAGTGTCCGGATCACGTCGGGGACGAACCGGCGGCTGCGCGTGTTCGCGATCACGCAGATCGCGGCGTCGTTCGTACTGCTCGCGGGGGCCGGCGCGCTGATCACCACGCTCTTCGCGCTGCAGCGCCAGCAAACGGGGCTTCGCGGCAGCGTGCTGGCGGTCAACGTTCCGGTCGTATCGTACACCCGGAAACCGGAAGAGATCAGCGGCTTCTACCGCGAGACGATTCGCCGCATCGCCGCGCTGCCCGGCGTCGAGCAGGTTGCGATCGGGACGGTCGTGCCGTGGCGCGATCCTGGATTCTTCGCGGCCCAGTTCATGGCGGAGGGGTACCGGAAAGCCAACGGCGAAGAAGATCCGCGCGCGCAGTTCCGCACCGTTTCGCCCGGATTCTTCTCGGCGCTCGGTGTCCGCGTGATCGCCGGGCGTGACTTCAACGAGAGCGATCGGCACGACGGCGAAAAAGTGGTCATCGTCAGCCAGAGTCTCGCGCAGCGCATGTTCCCGAACATGGACGCCGTCAACCGGCGCGTGATGTGGACCGATCCGGTGACGAAGTTCATCGGCGTCAGCAACGGACCGCGCCGCATTGTCGGCATCGTGCCGGATGTGGACGACGAGCATCTCGTCGCAACGCCGCAGATGACGATCTATCACCCAATGGAGCAGGAAGTGGTCGCCGGGCGCCTGTTCGTCCACACGAAGATGGATCCGTATGCGCTCGTGCCAACCATCACGAAGATCGTTCGCGATCTGGCGCCCGACCAGCCGGTCGAGCGCGCGGCGACGCTCGACGACATCCGCGCCGAAGTGTTGTCGCCCAATCGCATCAACGCCATGGTCTTCAGCGGCTTTGCCGGCGTGGCGCTGGCGATCGCCATCGTCGGCGTCGCGGGCGTCCTCGCGTTTTCGGTCAGCGCGCGCACGCGCGAGTTCGGCGTACGACTCGCGATTGGTTCGACGCCGGCGGCGCTACTGACGAGCATCGTCCGCGAGGGCGCCGTCATCGGCCTGATCGGGATCGCGGCCGGAGCGATCGGAGGCGTCGCGTTGGCGCGCGTGATCACCGCCTACATCGTCGAGATCGAAATCCCGGGCGTGGCGCCGATTCTCGGGTCGGCCGCCGTCCTTGTCGTCGCCGCGGTCCTGGCGTCGTTGATGCCGGGCGAACGGGCGTCACGCGTCGACGTCATCAGCGCATTGCGCGCCGACTAAGCCGCGGGTCGACCACGTTTCAGAGGCCCGTCACGTACGGTCGAGGACGCGGACCTGCGACACCGGCGATCCTTCGTCTTGAGGAAGGCGTCAGCACCGAGCGTCCGGGTATCCCGATTGCTCGTCCTGCGTCGTTCGCAACAACACAACGCGTCGGCCATCGAAATACTAAAACTTGATGGGCTGCGCTCGATGGTTTCGGTTTCGCACCCGTTGCGGTTTCTCCTCATCGCTCTGGCCGTTGGATCAACCAGCAGCGTTCGTCAGCGAGTGTGATTGCTTCGAAATCGTCATATTCTGATGAAGACCGCCGCGACGACCGGACCTGTTCCTGGTTTGTCTAGA
>DATKHR010000131.1:0-13585 GCA_035510155.1 Vicinamibacterales bacterium | reverse complement strand
TGCGGCGTAGTCAACTGCGAACGTCTTGAGCTGACCGTTGGTCAGGCCAAGCGCAGCGGCTTCCTGGCCGGCGCGCTCCGCGTCCCACTTATCCACGACCATTCGCTTGATCATCCACATTGCCGCTGCGCGGTTGGCGCTTGCGCAATGGATGAACGCCGGCGTGTTGTCGCTTTTCGTGATCGCCTCGACGAACGCATCGGCCGCCGCAGGACTGGGGGAAGCAGCGACGAATGGAATATGAATGAACTCGATGCCGGCTTGCTTGGCCGCCGCCGCCTCAGCCTCGATGTCCGCGCCCGGTTCGGATTCGACGCGGAGGCTGATGATCGATTTGTAGCCCATCTCCTTGATTGCCGGCACTGCCTCTGGCTTCGTCGCGCCTGCGCAAGCGACCGTCGTCTCCAGCTTCGAGAAGTTCGTAATGCCGGGGACTGTCGGTTTCGTGACCTCCTGGCCCCGCGCCTGCGCTGCGCTCGAAAAAACGAACGCGGCGACGCCCAACGCGACGCCTACGACGCGCAAACCGACGTCGACGGATGGATTGATCTTCATCCCACGCCTCACTTTCCGACGCGGCTCATCGACTGGACCAACGCGCCGTTCCGCCATCCAGCTGCCGTGCTGTCCGAGCAGGCCTCCCTGCCCGTCAGCCCATCACAGCTCTACCGTTCCACGGTGACCGTGACCGGCGACAAGATGCGCGGGGTGAGCTGCGTGCCCGGTTGGAGAACCACTGTGCTCCGATCGCCTGCGGTCACCGCTGCCGTGCCCGCTCCTGCGCCCGCGGTGGCGCCAATCGCTGCGCCCTTCGCGCCGCCCAGGATCGCGCCAAGAATAGCACCTCCAACTGCGCCGCCGCCAATCTTCGCGGCCGTCCCGTTGCCCGGTGCGTCGCCCAGCCGCACGATCGTTTCAGTCGACAGCGGCACCTGTGTCCCGTCAGCGAGCACGATGGTATGGAACCGGATGCCGAGCCGTGCCTGCTCCTTGAACTTGCCGCCACGCTCCACTTGCGTCACGCTGCCAATGACCCGAGCGTCGGCCGGTATGGCCACGCGGTCGCCGACTCTCACATCACGCGTTACCCGGGCATCCACGCGATCTTCGACCTTCGCGGTCTCACTCGAGATACGGTTTTCCGTCTTCAGACCGATGACCGAGTCACGCGGGATCACGAGATCTTCGAACGTGGGCTTCAACGGTTCCACCGGCCGCACAGGTTCTTGCGCGACACGATCATCAGGACGCCCGAACGGATCCGGCATCGGCGCGGGCGGCGCTTGTGCTGCAGGGAGCTGCGCGGCGCTTGCCGGCACCGGCGGGTTCCCGGCCATGGGTGGCGGCCCCTGCTGCGGCGACATCGGACGGGCCGCTGGGGAGCCCGATATGGCGCCTGCGCCGGGGTGGGCCACCGCCGCGGCGCGGGCGTCGCGTGGTGCGTAAGCCTGGTGCGATTGCGTGGGCCGCGTGGCCTGTTCGGCTCGCCGCGCCGAGCTCTTCGAGGTCTCCGTCGCGCTGGACTTCGAGGGGGCAGCAATCACGTTTTCTGTTTCGAGCCGGGCTGGCGGCGCCGAAGCAACCCCCGTCGCCACGGCCTGCCCCGCGTCCGGTGCAGAACCCGCCGCAGAAGGCACTGTCACCCCTGCCTGCGCAGACGCCGGCGCGGGAATAGTGTTTTGCCGGGTGGCCAGATATCCGCCTGCGCCAGCCGCTGCCACACACGCGATCGCAAGGGCCGCAAACGGGAGTCGATTCGACATGAGAACTCTCCTCAAAGGTCGCCCACCGGGGAGGGCGTCCGGGGCAAACACATAAGAAAAGCAGGCAATCTCTGTACCTGACCCGTCCGTTCGCAGCGTGTGCTAAACGCCTGCATCTTGGGATTTTAGCGCGCAACCTCGACCGGTGAACTGTCCATTTCGTATGAAAATATGTCCTGGGGCGAGAGCACAATCGCCTAGAATTCTCTGTAGGTTGGCCGCTCGTCCTGGCCAACGGGTTGCAGCGAGATCAGCCATGCGGCCGGACCCGACCCGACTCCCTCACGTGACACTCGTGCCCGCGGTCGTTTTCCTCGCGTTGCTTCTATTCCCTGTTCTTGCATCAGCCGTGACCGTCGACCAGCTCGTGGCGCTGTCGAAGGCCGGCGTCTCCGACGCAGTCATCCTTGCCCTTCTGGAGCGCGACCGCACCGTCCTCACGATAGAACCCGGACAGGTCGCAACCCTCAAACGCGAAGGTCTGAGCGACACGCTGATCACCGCCATGCTCAAGAGCGGTCGTGCGGAGGGTGAGGAAGCCGCGCGCGCCGTCTCCGCTGAACGAGAATCGGCCGTGCTCTCCGGCCTCGCCTCCGCCCCGCAAGTCGTCATCGTCGGTCATGGTCCTGACCGCCCCGACACGATTCACACCGAGGATTGGTACGCCAGCCTTCGCGACGGCGTCCGCATTCCACCGCCCTACGCGTATGGGTCGCCGTATGCCATCCCCTACGGCGTACCGATTACTGCCGGGGCGTACCCAGGAGGCTATAAGCACAGCTCGAGCGCCCATCGACCGCCCAAAGACAATCGCATGCTCTGCTTCGCCCAAGTCAACACGCCTCGAGGTCCCGGTCCGGGATATATCACCGAGTGTCCCGACGTGATGCAACGCGCGCTCGCCCCTCGCTGACAGCAGCCCGATCGACTCGACCGACCTGCCCCACTCGACCGACCTGCCCACCCGACCTACTCGACCCACTTGCCCCACCTGGCCGCGAGCCCTTCCTGCCCCTTGGTCTTTCGGTCTACGATTGCGGATTGATTTGAGGAGATCGGCAATGCATATCCGAATCGCCGCCGCCGGCGCGATCGTGGCGCTCGCTCTCGGCTCGAGCTACATCTCGACGCCCGTTCACGCGCAACCCAAGCCAAAGCCGGCTGCACAGAAGATCGACGACGAGTACACGAAGCTGATCAAGCAGTACCTGCAGGATCCGCGGATCACGACCGAGCTCGTCGACCATCTGCCCGCTTCCGACACGGTGCCGACGCCGCTCAAGTTCTTCGGGCGCCCCGTGGGCGCCCCGGGTGAGCTGACATACGCCAAGGACATTTATCGATACTACGAGGCGCTCGCGAAGGCTGCGCCCACCCGCGCAAAATTCTGGAAGGTCGGAACCACCGAAGAAGGCCGCGACATCGTCCTGCTCGCGATAGCCGACGAGGGGACGCTCAAGTCCCTCGACAAGTATCGGGAGATGCTTGGCGAGCTGACCGATCCACGCAGGACGTCCGATGCGCGCGCCCAGCAGCTCCTGAAGACCGCCAAGCCGATCTACTACGCGATCAGCGGCATGCACTCTCCGGAAACCGGCGGTCCCGAGATGCTGATCGAGCTCGCTTACCGGCTGATCGTCGAGGAGACACCGTTCATCCAGAACATCCGGAGCAACGTCATCACGCTCATCACTCCGGTGATCGAGGTCGACGGGCGGGAGAAGGAAGTCGACACGTATTACTTCAACAAGAAACGCGCCCAGGGCGAAGCCAGGCTCCCGCTCATGTATTGGGGCAAATACGTCCAGCACGACAACAATCGTGATGGGATGGGGCAGTTCCTGAAGCTGACCCAGACGGTGACCAAAGAGACGCTCGAGTGGCACCCGACGGTCATCCACGACCTCCACGAGGCCCAGACGTATCTCTACGCCTCAACTGGCACGGGTCCCTACAACAACGACATCGATCCGATCGTCGTCAGCGAATGGTGGGCGCTCGCTGAGAACGACGTCATGGAGATGACCAAACGCGGCGTGCCGGGCGTCTGGACGTACGGTTTCTATGATGGCTGGGTGCCCAACTATATGTTCTTCATCGCGCACAGCCACAACGCGATCGGCCGCTTCTACGAGGTCCAGAGCTACGGTCCCGACCCGTACGAAGTCCGTCCCGGAGCGACAGTGACGAGCAAAGAATGGTTCCGCCCGAATCCTCCGCTGCCGTCGATCAAATGGGGCCCCCGCAACAACACGAACATCCAGGAGTCCGCGCTGCTCTTTTCGCTCAACCACGTGGCCAGGAACAAGGAGCTCTACCTCGAGAACTACTGGCTGAAGAACAAACGCGCCGTCGACAAAGGGAAGACAGGCCCGACCTGCGCCTGGGTGATTCCTGCGACGCAGCGCCGCAAGGCGGACGCCGCCGACGCCGTCAACGAGCTGCGCAGGCAAGGTCTCGAGATCTCGAGAGCGTCGAGCGCGTTCAAGGCAGGTTCCGTCGACATCAAAACGGGCGACTACATCATCCGCGGCGACCAGCCATTCCGGACCCTTGCCGATATGTACCTGTCGATTCAAAACTACCCGCCCCAGAACCCGTCGCCGTACGACGATACCGGCTGGACGTTCCAGTACATGCGGGACGTGAAGATTCTGCCCGTCAGCGACCCGGCACTGCTCGCTGCAGACAACAGCGGCCGGATGACGCTGCTGACTGCCGACGCGAAGGCGCCCGGCGGAATCGAAGGCACCGGCAGCGTGCTCGTCGTCGATCACACCGCCGACAACAATATCGTGACGTTCCGATTCCGGAACAAAGACGTTCCAATGAGGGCCGCCGAGGATGACTTCGAGCTGGCGGGGCATTCGTTCCGCGCGGGCTCCATCATCATCCCAGACGCCGATCGCTCGCGGCTCGAGCCGATGCTGAAAGATCTGGGTCTTTCTGCCTGGGCGGTTGCTTCTGCGCCGAGCGTCAAGACCCACGACCTCGACGTCCCGCGCATCGGCTACGTCCACAGTTGGACGCGGACGCAGGACGAAGGCTGGTGGCGCGCTGCGCTCGACACGTTCGGCGTGCCGTACACCTACTTCGCAGATCAAAAACTGAAGGCCGGCAACCTGCGATCGCAGTACGACGTCATCGTCTTCCCCCATGTAGGCGGCAGCGCGGTCTCGCAGGTCAACGGCATGCCCATGACCGGCACCACACCGCTCCCCTACAAGAAGACTGCGGAGTTTCCCAATATCGGCGCGATCGATCAGAGCGATGACATCCGCGGAGGCATGGGCATCGAAGGGCTCCTCGAGCTTGCGAAGTTCGTGCAACAGGGCGGGACGCTCATCACCGAAGGATCGACGGCGGTGATCTTTCCGGAGTACGGGTTGACGACCGGCGTGACGGTCGAAGAACCGGCGCCACTATTCGTTCGCGGATCGATCCTGCGAGGCAAGATCAGCGACATGAAGAGCCCGGTCGCGTACGGATACAGTGGCGCCGAGCTGCCCGTCTACTTCAATCAGGCGCCGGTGCTTCGCGCGGCGAGCGGCGGGGTAGGCGGATTTGGCGGGTTCGGCGGCGGCGGTCGCGGCGGCGCGCCGGGCGCGAATCCGAATGCCGGGATGGGTCAGAACGTGACGCCCAACGCGGTGCCGCTAAGGATTCAGCCCTTCGCGCCCGAAACCGCGGGGACCGGCGAAAGCGGCGCAGCGGCCGGACGCGGTGAGCGGCCGCCCGCGGACGACGTCGCACAGATGCGGCAGCTCGCGACCCAGTTCGGGATCACGCTCGACGAAACGCGTCCGCGCGTCATCATGCAGTTCTCGTCTGACGCCAGCAACCTGCTGCTCTCGGGCACGCTCGCCAACGGTCAATTCCTGACCAATCGCGCGGCGGCCATCGATCACCCGCTCGGCAAAGGACATGTTGTGATGTTTGCCATCCGCCCCTTCTGGCGTTGGCAGACCCAGGGCACCTACATGCTCGGCTTCAACGCGATCATGAACTGGAACGACCTCGACGCAGGAAAACCGGCTCCAGATGGTCGTCCGACTCAATAGATGATTAGTCACGAGCTACGAGTGCCGAGTACCGAGTACCGATGGAGGTCGTGATCGTCGGCGCCGGCATCATCGGCTGCGCCGTCGCCTATGAGCTGGCGCGGCGCGGCGCTTCGGTCCGAGTGATTGATGCCCGGCCGGTCGGAGGGGGCGCCACGCAGGCATCGGCGGGCGTCCTCGCGCCTTACATTGAGGCCCGCGAGGGCACACCGCTGCTGGATCTCGGTGTCCGCAGCTTGAGCCTCTACGACGACTTCGTGGCGTCTGCCTCGGAGGAGAGTGGTACCGCCATCGAATATTGCCGCAGCGGAACACTCGATGTCGCGTTCGACGAGAAGGATCTTCGAGCGCTCAACCAGACGGCGGCGTTCCTCGAGCGCCGTCACGTGCCGGCCGAGCTCCTCGACGCGGCGGCTGCCCGCTCCGAGGAGCCGCACATCGGCCCCGGTGCGCTCGGCGCCTTGCTCGTGGAGGCACATGGCTTTGTCGTCGCGTCCGAGTTCACACGCGCGCTGGCGACGGCAGCGGTGCGAAAAGGAGCGCGGCTGCTTGAATTGAGCCCCGTTCGCCGCATCGCGACGCGGGAAAAAGAAGCCATCGTCCATACCAGCACGAGCGCGCTGACCTGCGACGCCGTCGTCCTCGCCGCCGGGAGCTGGACGGGCGAGATCGGCATCGCAGGTGTAAGCGCGGCTCCGCCTGTTCGCCCGGTGCGGGGACAACTGCTGGCGCTATCGTGGACAGGCACGCCGCTCCGGCGCGTCACCTGGAGCAGCCGGTGCTATCTCGTCCCATGGAGAGACGGGACGGCGCTGGTGGGCGCTACGGTGGAGGAGGTGGGGTTCGACGAGCGCGCGACGGTCGCCGGCGTTCGCGGCCTGCTCGAAGCCGCGAGCGACGTGACCCCGCACGCAATGTCCGCCGGCTTCAGTGGCGCCCGCGTGGGCTTCCGACCGGCAACGGCCGATGGTCTGCCAATCGTCGGTCAGTCGAGCGTGCTGCCGAACCTCGTGTATGCCACCGGGCATTATAGAAACGGTGTGCTCCTCGCGCCGCTGACGGCTCATCTGGTAGGCGATGTGCTCCTCGAGAACCGCGTGGATCCGATGCTGGTCCCGCTCGCCCCGGCCAGGTTTGGCGCGCTGTGATCCCGCGTATCATCTGCCGCGAGCGGGAGGGCCAATGGGTTGCTCGCGCCTTCCGCGACGACAACGGCGATCCGTTCGGCATCGAGTGCGCGGCGCCGACGAAGGACGAGGCGGTCTCGCGGCTCACGCGGTGGCTCGATTGGCAGCGCGAGCACGCTGCCGCCCTCGAGGCGCTCCAGCAGGCCGAGCGCGCGTATCATCGCGCCATCGCCGGCGGAGCCTTTGCCGGTCCGGTCGGAGGTTCGGAGGTGGCCGAGCTCCAAACGGAAGCGCTCGATGCCGTCGAGGCTGCGCGCATCAGACTGGACGAGGTGCGCGCTCTCAAGCCGGAGTAGTCGAGCCGCTCCAAGTCCGCCTGTCGACTTCCCGATGCAGTTGAAGAAGACGTATTCCTCTCGCGAGGTGGCAGCCATGAGCGGTCTGAGCGCGCGGCAGCTACAGCTCTGGGATGCCAGTGGGCTGCTGCCGCCGGCCATCCGGCCTCATCGCACGCCCGCCGGGGGATACACGGAGCGACGGTACACGCCGATCGATCTGTTCGAGCTGCTCGTGCTTGGTGACCTGCGCCGGCGTGGGTTCTCGATTCGCCAGCTCCACAAAGTCGTTACGATTCTTCGGGAGCAGTTCGGCGAGCGCCTCTTCGAGGCGACCGGCGGCGGCGGCCCTGGCGCGAGAGGCTCCCGAAGGGAGCATGTCCAGCTGCTCACTGACGGCCGGGAGATCTACGCGCGGACCGACGCAGGCGCGTTCTTCAACCTGCTGAAGAACCCGCGCCAGCCGATGCTCGTCGTGGGAAATGAAGGAGCGCTCAGAAGTCCCGGCGGGGGGCTACGCCGGCGAAGGAAGCACAGGCGACGTCCCCGGAGTGAGCGCTGACAGGGGCGTCAGCGTATGGGAAACACCTTCTCCAGGTCGTCAGCCGGCCGCGGGATGACGTGCACGCCGACCAGCTCGCCCACACGACGGGCAGCCGCCGCGCCGGCGTCCGTCGCCGCTTTGACTGAGCCGACATCGCCGCGCACGATCGCGGTGACCAGGCCGGCGTCGACTTTCTGCCAGCCGACGAACACGACATTGGCGGTCTTGCACATCGCGTCAGCCGCCTCGATCATGCCGATGAGACCGCGTGTCTCCACCATGCCCAGGGCATCGCCAATCTCGCGCTTCGATTTCTCAGCCATGTGTCAGGCGATTCTACCCCGAGCCGCGACCGGGATGTTGTCGATCACGCAGTCGCCCTCGACCAACCGCACGATGTCGACGAGATTCGACACGACGCATGCGTGATTTGGCAAGACCACCACACGGTCGCCCGGTTGAAGCGACGTGTACCCGGCATTCCCCGTGATCGCGACAGTGGCGTGCTCTTCCGAGAGCCGCTCGATGATGAGCGAAGTGTCGATCCTCCGCGTTGACCCACCCGACCCACTCGACCGACTCGACTCACCCGACCCACCTGACCCGCCCTGCTCGCCCTGAAGCACGGCCCCGTACCCACCTGCGGGCGTAATGCCGCGCGCCTGATCGTTGCTCAGTGTCTTGCTGCCGCAGTCGAGGATGATCCGACCGTCGTGCTTCGTCACAACCGTCGCGAGCACCGTCAGCGCGCAGTCGTCCAGTGTCGCCGCGCCGAGCGCGACCTGCGTCCGGTCGAAGTACACGTAATTGCCAGGGCGCAGCTCGGTCAAACCCCGCTCGTTCGCGCTGAAGCGCAGGGTTGGCGTCGCTCCGACGGAGATCTCTTCAATCGAAATTCCCACACGTGTTGAGTCATCCCGAAGCGCCGTCAGAATCTCAGCCTCCTGCCGGGCAATTGCGGCGAGCTCGTTCTCAGAGCTGGCATGATAGCCATGGCCGGCGTGGCTCAGGAGGCCCAGCAGCCGCAGCCCCTTCATTCCGTCGACGGCCCTGACGAAGCCGAGCGCGGTCGGCCCCGGATCGATTCCGCAGCGATGAAAACCGACATCGACTTTGATCAGGACATCCAGGACGCGGCCGGCGCGCTGCATCGCCTCGGACCACGCGCGCGCAATGTCCAGATGATCGACGATGATCGAGACGCTCGCCCGTGACATGAGCGCGAGGACGCGAGAGGCATTCGACGGATTGATCGGGTAAGGCAGGCGGATGTTCTGCATGCCGGCGTCGGCGAAGACCTCAGCCTCGCCGAGCTTGGCGCAGCAGATGCCGACCGCCCCGCGATCTATCTGCCATTTCGCGATGACGGGCGACTTATGTGTCTTGGCGTGAGGCCGGAGCGCCAGGCCGGCGCTCGCCGCAAGCTCCTGCGTTCGTTCGATGTTTCGTCTTAAGCGCCGGTGGTCAATGAGAACCTGAGGTGTCGGGAGATCACC
Organism: Vicinamibacterales bacterium; assembly: GCA_035510155.1. GTDB lineage: Bacteria > Acidobacteriota > Vicinamibacteria > Vicinamibacterales > CAVVIG01 > DATKHR01. Next base: position 4,259 of record DATKHR010000131.1, on the reverse strand, counting down.
CAGCCGCATCAGACGATCACATCACCAATTCAGCTGAACAACCCTGGAAACTTCGCCGGCTGAACCGCGTATCCCGGGAAGATCGGCCGGGCATCGGCGACGCCGAGATGCCGCACGACGATTTCCGTGAACACATCCCGGAAGTCGGTGGTGATAGCGAGATCGCGGCCCTCGTACCTCCGCTCGGGGGCCAGGCCAGGCCACCGCCCGTAGACCTTGCCGCCCCGCACGCCGCCTCCGATGACGAGCATGGCATTGCCGTGACCATGGTCGGTACCGCGATTGCCATTCTCCTGCACCGCCCGCCCGAATTCGGACATGGTCAACACGACCGTATCGGCCATGCGATCGCCGAGGTCGGTCACGAGCGCGGCGATAGTCCGCCCGAAATCGTCGAGACGGTTGGCGAGCTGACCCTGGGTGGCGCCCTGGTTCACGTGCGTGTCCCAACCGCCAACTTCGGCGAAGGCGACTTCCAGACCCAGATCGCTCTTCGTCAGTTGCGCGATCTGTTTCAGTGCCTGGCCGAACGGGCTCTGTGGATACTCGGCGCCGTTTTCAGGCTGATATCGCGCGGGATCCGCGGCCTTGAGCATCTTGATCGCGTCGAACGCTTCGCGGCCCGTACCGCTCAATAATCGGTCCGACGAGCCGGCGTACGCCGCCTCGAACGCCTCGCCGCCGTTTCGCACTGTGAATTGCGCGATCTGGTTGAACGCCAGGGCCGGCGCCTGCCCCTGCAGCATGCGCGGCAGTTGGGGTGTCAAGGACACGGCGCGGAAGACCGTGGCGTCTGCCTCTCGGCGCGCTTGCAGGTACCGGTTGAGCCACCCGTCCTGCGTGCTTTTGACGCCGGGCGTGCCGGTCTCCATGTAGTCCTGCGCGTCGAAGTGGGATCGGGTTGCGTCGGGAGATCCGCACGCGTGGACAATTGCGAGATCGCGCGACGTCCAGAAAGGCGTCAGCGGCCGCAGTCGGGGATTGAGGCCGAAGAAACCATCCAGATCGAGCGCGGCGTCCCCGCCGCTGTTCGGTCTGGGAATGCCGATGCTTGGCCGGAGCCGGTAGTACTCCGCCTCCCCGTACGGGACGACGAAGCTGAGGCCGTCCAGCGCGCCGCGCTGAAAGATCGCGAGGAGCCGTTTCGCCCGCGCGGAAGATCCCGTCGCGAACGCCGTGCGCGTCAAAAACGACGGCGCGAATCCCAGTGCGACCAGCGCGAACGCCCCGTCTTTGAGAAAGATCCGTCTGGACAACATCGCCTATCTCCTCTGAAACTCCGGCGACCCGAGCGTCTGGGCCCTCGACTCATTGCCGCCCGACAGGCGGACCGCGACGTTCATCCGTGCCACCAGCGCACCCGTGTTGATCCAGACGTCGGCCGTGTCCTTGTAGCCGGTCGGCGGCTGGCATTGATACAACGGCATTCCCAGTTGCTGCAGCGTCTGCACGAACGGCTTCGCGTCCTGCACGTCGCTGTCCGTCGCCCGAAGGGCGCTGACGAGAAACTCGAAAGGCGTCTTCGCCTTGGCGTTGAAGGCATCCGCTGAGAGGAACTCCGGCGACAACAGAATGGTGCGGGTCACTTCGCGGAGATCACCGTTGGTTTCGCGGAAGCGGACCGCCGCGCGATCGACGAGCGCCTTTGGCGGCGTGTCGCTCACGAATCGGCGTGCGAGCTTCGTCGCGATGAAGCGCGCCGTCGACGGATGCTTGGCGAGGATGTCGAGCACCTTTTCGCCGTCCGATTCGCCGCCTCCTGCCTTGATGACGTGGCCGAGCACGACCTTCTGTCCCATGTCGTGCAGTTGTGGGCGGAACACGAACCCGCTGCCCTGCTTCGGGTTTTCGATCGTCCAACCGGTAAAGGCACGCGCCACCTCGGTCACGTCTCTTTGCGTGTAGCCTCCATCCACGCCGAGGGTATGCAGTTCCAGCAGTTCGCGCCCGTAGTTCTCGTTCAGGCCTTTCGCGTTCTTCCCGCGGGGGGGCTGCCGGATGCTGCCAGGGACCACGTAGGCGCCACCGAACGGCCCGCGCGCAAGGTGCGGTGGCGTGACCATCGGGTGCGGGCCGTTGGGATCGACGCTCATCCAGTTGTCCAGATAGAAGAGCATGGCTGGGCTCTTCGCGGTCGCCCCGAGCAGATCACGAAACGACCCGAGCACATGAGGGCGAATCACGTCACGCTCGTAATCCGTCAACAGGAACCGATCGCGCCCCTTTCTGGCGTCGACGTTGAAGTGGTTGAACCAGAAATCCGTCAGGACCTCTTGAAGCTGTCGTTCGCTGTAGACGGCGCGCAGAATCTTCTGCTCGCCGAGCTCCACGACCACGCTGTTCGCGCGCTGCTGCGCTGACTGCGGCACCTTTGGCGCTTCCCCGTCCGCCTGTTGCTTCTGGTCGCGGCGCGCTTCCATCAGGGGCTGCTCGAATTTCTCGGAGAGCTCGCGCCGGCTCATCGAGATGGTGGACAATCCAGCGAGGCGATCGGCGACCGCCGTGTCTTGAATGCGCTCCGGGTGCAGCTGCTGGTCGATATAACGCTCGAGTCCGATGCCTTTTACGCGATCGACGTCGCCGGCGCGCGGTCCAAAGGCCATCCGGCTGAGGACGTGCGTGATCGTCAGCTCATCTGTCGGAAGCCGGCTCCCAGGACCGGACGCCGAAACTTGACCTGGGCCGAGCGGTCCGGTGAGCAAGAATGTGCACGCGCCAACAAAAACAAGAATCGGCTTCATCTACCCAGTTAGACCAAACTCCGTGCCACGGGTTTAAGAGGCTGGCTGCCGAATCCCGAAGCCCGAATCACGCTCCAGTCTGCACCTTCAGATCCAACGATTTCGTCTCGCCGTCTCCTAGCGTGAACGGCGTCGATTTGGTACTGAGTCGCTCAAGGAGATCCGGGTCCCCAACCTCGTTAAGATCAACGTAATCTAGCGCGATCACATAGTAGTCACCAGCAGGCAACCCGCGGACCTTGTATCGCCCGTCCTGGTCGGGTCGCCCCAGCCCGCGGTATCGAGTGTTAGTGCCCCATCGCTCACGGTCCTGCGCGAACACCATCACTGTGTAGTCCTTGACGACCTCCCCTCGCGTGTTGGACACGAGACCCGAGAGGTCGGACACTCGATTCGTGAGCTCCACCTCTAAACCGTTCGTATCGCCGCCCTCCCTGAACTCGATGCCCGAGTCAGTGACGTCGATCCCGTTATCGCGGACCGCCTTGAGGGTCCAGGCAGGGGGCGTTCCGACAAAGAGGCGGAACTTGCCTGGCGAAGTTTTCAGCTCGAACGTGAAGTCTTCTTTGACGTTTCCGCCCCCACCGCCGAATATCACGTCGTCGGGGTTCACGGGCGAAAGGGTGATCCGGATCGGCAGGCGAAGCGACTGAGCAGCCGTTGGATCCTGGACGATGACTCGTCCCGCTGCGGTGACCAGCTTGGTGACCATAAGATGAACATCGCTCAAGTCCTCCCCGTTGACCGTGATGTCGGCCGTGGCAAATTCTGCCACGCCGTCGGTTGTCGGCGTCACGTTGGCTCGAAGCCTGTACTCGCCTGGCGAAAGTCCGGACACCGTGAACGTGCCGTCTCGTTTGATTGGTCCGCCGCCCACAGCCCCTAAGAACACTGCCGACGCCCCGCGCGGCATCACCATTACGCTGCCCGCTGTAAGAGGCCGCCCCTGCGAGTCGGTGGCCGACCCGGCCACTGTCGCCGTCCGTGTGGCGACGAGCGTGATGTTCATGTCGCTGACGACTTGGCCAACTTCGACTCTGACGCGCTGTGCCTCCACCGGATTCGCGGTGCCTGGGTAGTACGTGGTCGCATAACCTGAACGGTCATCGGAGTCACCGCCGCCGCTAAAGTTCCTGTGAGTCGCTGAGATGTAGTACTGGCCCGGCGGCAGCCCGAACAAGCGGAATTCACCGATGTCGTTTGTGGTCCCATCGTGGCCACCCGCCCGCATCAGTTGGCGGCGCCCCTGCACGAACCGCGGCTGCAGCGCCGCGACCTGAATGTCGGCCACTGCTTCGCCGAAATCGTCCACGACGCGGCCAGTAATAATGCCGCCGCGAGGAAGGGCAAAGTCGACCTTCTCTACCGTCTGCCCGTCGAGGATTTGAAGGGGCCTGCCCGCCTGGGACGGGCGAGTCTGTCCATACTGCAGCGACACGAAGCTGCCCTTGCCCGCAGTGACTGTATATCGGCCGCCCGGCAGGTCTCTGAACTCGAAGACGCCCCGCTCGTCAGTCG
>DATKHR010000130.1:0-2804 GCA_035510155.1 Vicinamibacterales bacterium | reverse complement strand
CCGTTGCTCGATCGGCGCGGGCGGTTCGAAGCCCGCGCCGATCGCAACCGCGTTTTCCGAAATCTCCTCCTCATCTACGCGGCGCCAACCCTGACGGAGCACCGTCTCGGCGTGGCACGCTCCGGCCCGAGCTCAGGGCCGAGCCGTGGTATCGTGCTCTAGAAATGGCCATTTTCCCCCTGCTGGCGGTCCTCGTCCAGACGCTCAACGGCGCGTCGCTCGATGCGCTGGCGGCGCCCGCGGGCACCCGCGCAATCGTCTACGTCTTCACCAGCACCGACTGTCCCGTCTCGAACCGGTACGCGCCGGAGATTCGACGAATCGATCAGGCGTTCTCGACCCGAGGCGCGCTGCTGCGCCTGGTTTACCCGAGCCCCCATGAGAGCCAGGCGGCGATTCGCGAGCACATGTCTCAGTTCGCCTTGAGCGACCTCCAAGCGGTCCGCGATCCCGACCTTGCCCTGGTGAAGTTCGTCGGCGCGACCATCACGCCGGAGGCCGCCGTCATCGTCGCGGGCAAAGTGGTGTATCGCGGTCGCATCGACGACCGCTATGTGGACCTTGGCCTCGAACGCCCGGCACCGACGACATACGATCTTTCTGAGGCGCTCGAGGCGGCCCTTGACGGCCGTCCGGTCCCGCACCCGGTTACACAGGCCGTCGGCTGCTACATCGCGGACCTCACGCGATGAGGGCGCGCGTGATGTCGCGGATGATGACCCCCATCTCGCGATGATGGCCCGACGATGTCCCACGCGATGGCCTGGGTGATGTCGGGCAGGACGAAAGGCACACTCGCCGGCGCCGCGCTGCTCCTCGGCGGTGCATACCTCGGAGGCTCGGGGCTCGCGCGCGCGTCTCAGGCTGGTCCCCAGATAACCTACGAAGAACACATCGCGCCGCTCTTGAGCGACCGCTGCGCCATGTGCCACCACCCGGATGGTTCCGCGCCGTTCTCCCTGATGACCTACGATGACGCGAAGCGGCACGCGCGGCAAATCGCAACCGTCACCAGGAGCCGGTTCATGCCGCCTTGGAAGGTCGACCCCGGCGACGGCCCGTTCATCGGCCAGCATCCGCTGAGCGACGCCGAAATCGATCTCGTTGAGCGGTGGGTCGAACAAGGCGCGCCGGGGACGAGCGTCGAGGCGACATCTCGCGGCGGTGAAACCGGCGCCGGTCCCATCCCCCCGCGCGGCTGGACCACGGGATGGCAGCTCGGCACCCCCGACCTCGTGGTCTCGCTAACCGAGCCGTATCGACTCGCGGGCGAGGGCTCGGATGTTTTCAGAATCTTCGTCCTGCCGATTCCCGTCGACCGGGAGCGCTACGTTCGCGGCCTGGAGTTCCGCCCGGGCAACCCGAAGGTCGTGCACCACGCGAACATTCGCGTCGATCGCACGCCGGCGTCCCGCGCGCTCGACGAGGCCGATCCCGGCCCCGGATACACCGGGTTGATTGCCCGATCCGCTGGCTACCCCGATGGGCATTTTCTCGGGTGGACGCCGGGTCAGGTCGCGCCGCTCGTTCCTGAGGATCTCTCGTGGCGTCTGGCACCCGGCACCGATCTGGTCGTCGAAATTCACATGCAGCCGAGCGGAAAGCAGGAAGTCGTTCAGCCATCGGTCGGTTTCTACTTCGGTGACCGCCCGCCGACCCGCACGCCGGCGATGCTCCGCCTCGGGCGCCAGACCATCGACATTCCGGCGGGCGAGCGTCACTACACCATCACCGATTCGTATGTCCTGCCCGTGGACGTGCAGGTGCTCGCGCTCCAACCCCACGCCCACTATCGTCTGCGGGAGGCCCTCGGAGAAGCCAAGCTGCCCGACGGCACGTCAAAACAGCTGCTCCGGATCAAGGACTGGGATTTCCGATGGCAGCATGTCTACCGGTACGTGGCTCCGCTCGAGTTACCCCGCGGCACGACGCTGTCGATGCGCTACACGTACGACAACTCGCCGGACAACCCGCGCAACCCGGAACACCCTCCGAAGCGCGCCAGATGGGGCCAGCGATCCGCAGACGAGATGGGCGATCTCTGGATCCAGACGCTGACGAGGAGCCAGGCAGACCTCGTGGCGCTCGAAACGCAGTTCAGGCGGAAGGTCGTCGCCGAAGATGTCCACGGTTATGAGATGGAGATCGCTCGTCATCCAGACGACGTAGGCCTCAGGGACACGGCTGCCATGTTGTATCTGGAGCTTGGGCGCGCGGAACCCGCTGTGGAGCACTTTAGGAGGTCGCTCGCCCTCAAAGGCAAGTCCGCCCCCGCACACTACAATCTCGGCACCGCGCTGACGCTTGCGCGCCAGCTCGACGAGGCCGTGTACGAGTACCAGCGGGCGATCGCGATCGATCCGAACTACGCGAACGCGCACAACAACCTCGGCAACGTCTTCCTCGCGCAGGGGAGAGTAGACGAGGCGATCCGCGAATTCCGTGAGGTCGTCCGGCTGCAGCCGGATTCGCCGTCCGCGAAAGCCAACCTCGCCGCCGCCTTGCAGCGCAAGGCTCCGCTCTAATCTCTCGCCGCTGATTGACCGACTGAACCCTGCAGTATAGAGTGCCCCACCGGAGGCACGTATGCGGCGCTCGCTGGCGATTCTTGCGTTCAGTTCCAGCGCCCTCATCGGCTCGATCGGCACCCGCGCGCAAACCGACGGGGGCCACAGGCTGTTTACCTTCCTGACGTCCTAATTGGGCCTAGGGATGGATGACGGTGACCGAGTAGGTAATCGGCGCGGTTTCTTGCCCGATGTCGGAGACCTTGACGCAGTAGATGCCGGCGGCCTGCACCGTGC
>DATKHR010000129.1:0-4829 GCA_035510155.1 Vicinamibacterales bacterium | reverse complement strand
CGGAAGGCACGATTGGCGTCGTTAACCAGGTTGCGGTCCGCGACTTCCTCCGCGCGCAGCCCGACGCCGCGCGCCGCTACGGGGAGCTGAAGAAGCAGCTTGCGGCGCAGTTTCCGACCGACATCGAGAGCTACGTCTTTGGCAAGACGGACTTCGTTCTGGACGTGCTGCGCCGGGCCGGCCTCACAGAAGATCAGCTGGCGTCGATCGAACGCGTCAACCGAAGGCCGTAGGACCGCGCCACGGGTCACCGCGCGACCGGATCAATCATCGTGACATTGTTGATGTCGAGACCCGGCCGGCCGGCTCGGGTCTCCACAAGGCTATTCAGTTCCGTCCTGATGGCGAGAATGGGGCGCCAGGGGATATACATCTGACCTCCTATGCGTTCCACAAACCGGTGACAGATTCGATCTGGCCGTTGGCATTGATCACGAACACGTTCGTGCCGCTCGCCCGCGTCTGACCGTCACCGACCGTCGCCACCCAGTCCGCGAGCACCACGCCTTGACAATGACGAATGAGGCCACGGCGTTGGAGCCGAACGTCGGGCATGAAGCGCAGAGCCCCATCGATATGTGAGACCAGGTCGCTCAAACCATCCACTAGGCCGTACCGATCCCTGAACGAGACATCGGACAATGCGATTGCCCTCAGGGCTTGCTCGCGCTCGGCGGGCTGGATGATCCCCCACGCTGCAAACCAGTCATCCACGACATCGGCAGCGCGCGCATTGACTTCGTCGGCCACGACGTTCGCGAAGACGGCGAGCTGATAGCGCCAGCCCTGGACGTGCGCGTCCCGCGTCGTCGCGTCGGCGAATTCGTGTGTGAGACGGAGACGCGTTCCGCTGTCGTGAACGTCGAGCTCGATCGTTACTTGGGAGCCGCCCGCGGGAATGGGTGTGCCCTTGACGTATCCATACGTGAAGACGAGCCGGCGAGGACTGACGATCTCGACGACGTCGCCCGAGACTTCGGTGCCATCCGGATACCGTATGCGGACACGACCACCCGGACGTGGATCGATGGTGGAGCCGGCGCCCCACCACGACGCCCAGCGGCGGTCGTCCATGAAGAAGCGAAAGACGGTGTCGGGCGTCGCCCGGATCATCACCGTTCGTTCGAGGGTGAAGGGCAGCGGCGTCGGCATTAGCGTTTCCTCCTGCTCGGCCTTGAGTCTCGGCGGGGACCGCGGCGCGTCTGTTCCAGCTCCGCCGCGAGTTTCAACCGCCACAGCGCGTCGTCCCACATCCGCTCCAAGGCGGGCGCCAGCGACCCAAGCGCCTCGGGACGCGCGCGATAGAAACGATGTCTGTGATCCGCCCGCACCCGGACGAGCTGCGCCTCGGACAACTGGCGGAGGTGGAGGGAGACCGCGCCGAAAGTGACGTCAGGCATCGCAGCATGAATGGCGCCGGCGCTCAGTTCACGTTCCCACAGGAGGCGCAAGATCTCGCGTCGGCGCGGTGATGCCACGGTGCGGAGAACGACGGAGTCGACGGTGACCATCGGTATTATTTTAGTTTAAACTAAATCAATGTCAAGTACGAATTTTGCGACTCGCTGAGGCTCCGGGTCCCGGCCGAGGAAATGCCCGCCGTCGATGGGGAGGTATAGAATGCCGCTGAAAATGACCCGGCTGCGGTTGACGTTCGTTCGAATGAGCCTCGCGTCTGCGATCGCAATCGTTGCGGTTGCACCATCGTCGAGCCAGGCACCCACCTCGCGCTTCGATCCGATCGTCGAGGTCTTGCGCCAGGAACTGCAGGACACCCGCACACCGGGAGCTGCCATCGCTTTAGTGGAAGGCGAGCGCATGGTGTTCGCAACGAGCGTGGGCGTCGCCGACGTCGAAACGGGGGAACCGGTCCGGCCGGAGATGTTGTTCCGTCTCGGCTCCACGACGAAGATGTTCACGGCGACGGCGCTGGTCACTCTGGCGGAGGAGGGCAAGGTCGCGCTTGATGCGCCGATCGGCGCTGTTCTGTCCGGGCTCGATCCGGCCATCGCCCGACTGACACCGAATCTCCTTCTTTCGCATACGGCGGGTCTGCGAGACGACGCCGTCATGTTCGGCCGTCATGATGACGATGCGCTCGCTGCGGGCATTCGAGCGATGAATAAAACGGCGTTCTTCACGGACCCGGGCGCTATTTACTCGTATGCCAACCCGGGTTTCTGGATTGCGGGTCTGGTCGTGGAACACATCGCCGGCAAGCCGTACGCCGACGCGATGGTGGAGCGCGTCTTCACGCCGCTCGGTATGACGCGGTCGACCTTCCGTCCGACGATGGCCATGACGTTTCCGTTGTCGCAGGGGCACGACGCGAGCCCTGCCAAAGCGCCCAGCGTCATTCGCCCAGCCGCCGACAATGTGGCCAACTGGCCGGCCGGATCGATGTTCTCCACGGTCCACGATCTCTCACGCTTCGTCATCGCGTTCATGAACGAGGGGCGGATCGACGGCAGGACGGTGCTGTCGCCTCGCGTGATCGCAACGATCTCAACACCGCATGCGTCGGTGCCTGGCGGAGACTCGTCCTACGGCTACGGCTTGACGCTGACCGAGCGCCATGGCGTGCGACTCGTGGAGCACGGTGGATCGCGATCGGGATACGGGTCGACCATCATGATGGCGCCGGCCCGGCATGCCGGCGTCATCGTCCTCGGGAACAGGACGGGATCGGGACTGCCGAAGACTGCCGAGCGCGCGCTGGAACTCCTCCTCGGCCTGCCCGCGAGCAGTTTGGGCGCCTCATCAGGGCATGGGAATGGGGCCACGAGTCACGTCGACGTGAGCCGGTGGGTTGGCCGCTACAGTCAGGGCGGCGATTCAGCGCTCGAAATCGCTCTGAAGGATGGACATCTTGTGTGTCGGGACGGGGCGCGCGAGCTCCCCGCCGCGCCATCGGGGGATCTGCGGCTGATGGTGGGCAATGCCTCGGGCGGTCAACCCGCGACCTGGGTGCTCGTGCCGGATCGTGACGGCAAGCCGGCTTATGTCTTTCGCGGCGGCCGCGCGTTCAAGCGGGTCGGCTCGTCATAGACGCTCGGGCTGCACGATTCGAGATCACTTGACGACGGTCAAGGAGATATCCACTTTTGTCACGACGCCGGTGGTCTTATCCACGGCGCTCGTGAACTGTGCGGTCTGACCGTCCTTGAGCACCAGCGAATTGGAGGCGCGGAACGATCTGAACGACGGCAGATCGCCGGCAGTCGCGCGCGACCGCTCCTCTACGGACGAGTCATCGAGGGTCACGTCCAGCCTGAATCGGCCATCATCGAGCGCTGCAGTGAAACAATCGATATTCGTGCCCACGTCCGTGTACTGATACGACTCCGTGCGCTTGGCGTCACCGACGGAAGGGGTGAGAGACAAGCTGACGACCGGCACCTTCGATCCCATCCTGAGACTTGCTTTCTGGCCCGCGTTAACGGAGAGCGTGTACGGCACAACGCTTATTCTCTTGTCTCCCTCATAACGCGAGATGACGACCTGAACCTTGAGCGGCACGGTTGGCGCCTTTGGCGTGGAGTCCGCGCTCTTGTCTTGGGCAAGCGCAACTCCAGCCGAGGTCATGGCCAGTGCGAGGGCGAAGACGATACGTTCAATTCGCATGATCACCGTGGCACTCCTTGTTCGCCGCCGATCAACGACGGCCATTCAATCGGCGCAATGTAGATGTCGCGAATCGGCTCCTCGTCCATAACGACAGGCTTGGTGGCGTCGAGCAGCCCTGTCAAGTCGAGACGGCCACTGCGAACGCCGTCGATGAACGACCGCAGCGCGCGCGCCTCGCGCGGATCGACGAGGATCTCGGGTGTGCTATCGGCCCTGGGGGTGGCGCGCCACTCGAGCCGCGCGGTTGCCGGCGCGACCTTGAGGTCCGTGTCTCGCAGTCCAGCGCCCACCCGAGCGACGGGAAGCGTGACCCCGCGCCAGGACGGGCCTCCCAGTGCGGCATCCGCGCTGGCGTATGGAATCGAGCGCGCCACCAGCGGCGGCACCGATCCCGCCGCGCCGCCGTGCCGCGCGACCGCAAATGCCATGGCGCCGACAACCACAGCACCGCTTGCGGCCAAAGTCCACGACAGCCAGGACGCAGCCCATAGGTTCAACACGCGTTCCGTCTCGACACGCCGTCGAATTCTCGAGACGAGCTCAGGCGACGGTTCGACGGAAAGCGCCTGCGTGATCGCCTCGTCCAGCTCGGCGTCAGTCATTTCGTCATCACGCATTGCAACTGCTCCCGCAGCCGACGCCGGGCTGCGAACATCCGCGATTTGACGGTCCCCTCGGCGAGCCCAAGAAGCACACCGACCTCGCGCAGATCGTGTCCCTTAATCCCCGACAAGACGACGACGACCCGGAGTTTGTCCGGAAGGGCGTCGATCGCGTGCCACAGCTGATCCGCGCGCTCGTGCGCTGCGATCTGATCGACCGTCGTGTGCTCCGGCGGCCTGAGATCTACGGACGCCCCTTCGCGGTTTATACGGCGTCGATCCGAGCGCCTTCGATCCATCGCGAGGCGCCAAGTCATCCGCACCAGCCACGCGCGAAATCGATCGCGCTCCCGCAGCTGCCGGAAATGACGATACGCCTTCGTGAACGCTTCCTGCGCGACGTCCTCTGCGTCTTCGCGGTGGCGCAGCACCGCGAAAGCAATACGAAACGCCAGCGTCGACGACTCGATGAGCCTGGCCTCGAACTCCTGTGCAAGGTCGGAGTCCTGGCTCACAAGGCCAACCGGCAAAGGAACCGCGTGCTCATGCATCAGCGCGAGCCATGCGTCATCAAGCAAGACGCCGCGAGTTCCGAAAAGG
>DATKHR010000128.1:0-18172 GCA_035510155.1 Vicinamibacterales bacterium | reverse complement strand
GACCGCGCCGACTCGCGCGCGAGGTTCTTCAGCTCCTCAGCGTACATCGGCGGCAGCACGCGCTTGATCAGGAACTTCTCGATCGCGCCCATGATTCCCGGCCGTGCGTTCAGATCCGTTCGAATGGTCACCGTGCCGGCGCGCCCTCCGTCTTCCGGATCGACGATGAACGTCGTCACCGAATCGTTCGGCTCGACGTTCGGCTCGACGAGCACGCGCGCGGGCTCGGGTTCGCTGACGATTGCCTTGTAGCGATCGGTTCTGCCGAAGACGGTCGCGTCGAACCGTACTGTCGTTCCGGCGCCGACGCCGTTTCCGGATTCGACGCGGAGATTGGTGAACTGCTCGGGATGATTCGCGGTTGGCCGTTACGATAGTCGGCGATGATGCCGTCAATGCGCACCGGCGGCGCCTCGATGCGCATCGAGCCGCTTACAGAATAGGGTGGCACCGACCCTCCATTCTGTAGGACGCCTCGAGAAAGCAAAAGGGCCAGCGAAAACGAAGACGCGAAAACACGACGCCTTCCTGTCCCGAAAGACTCCGTGTCTTTGCGCCCTTCGCGGCTTTCCTTACCGCGCGCCTCCTGTGTCGATATCGCGGACTGCAGCGCGAACGAGATGTGTTCGCCCCGAATGGTTGCCACCGCTAACCGACGACGACGATGGACTGACGGTCGTCCGGACCCTTGTAGGTCATCGGCGAACCGCTTTGGGCCGCGAGCATCCACACCGCGCTGACTGCGGCGCCCGTCTCCTTGTTGTACGCGCGCCGCATCGCGCTACGCGGACGCCCCGGTGACCTGCCGGCATCTGCGGATCGCCTGCGATGGCGAGCGTCTTGCTCACCGCCAGTCAAACGCTGCCGTTCTGTCCCGTCTTCGGGATGTTCATCCCAGCGAGCAGGGAACGGTTGCGCGTTGCGTCCGGTGTGTCGCCGTGCGGCACCTGGAACTTCAGGTCGCCCTTGTCGAGTTCGATCACCGCCAGCACGCCTTACGGCGGCTGAATATCATCCAGTTCCTCTTCCAGGGTGACGCGACTTCAAGGGTGACGCGACGACGTCGTATGATATACGATCTGGAATGTATATCATCGGAAGTGCAGATGCAAGTTGCGAAGTGGGGCAACAGCTTGGCCGTCCGACTGCCAGCGGCTGTCGTAGAAGCGCTCGATTTAAAGGAAGGCGATGACATTGAGATCCGCATCGCCGGCAAGCGCGAGTTCGAAGTGGATCGAGATCGCACTAAAGAGAGGGCGCTGAGTCGCCTCCGTCGCCTCCGGCGGCCCTTGCCTGCGGGTTTTAGTTTCAGTCGCGAAGATGAGCGGTAAAGCGTTCTTCGACACGACTGTGCTCGTTTACGTCGTTGGCCAGAGGGACGAACGAACCCCGAAAGCGGAAGCCCTCGTGGCGAACGGCGGCGTCGTCAGTGTCCAGGTCCTAAACGAGCTCGCGTCCGTGTCGCGCCGCAAACTGGGGATGTCGTGGCAGGACATTGGCGAAGCGCTTGCCGCGGTACGGGTGCTTTGCCCGTTGCCGACGCCCCTGACGACCGACACCCATGATCTCGCTCTCCGGGTCGCCGAGAAGTACGGCTTCCAGTTCTACGACGCACTAATTGCAGCAGCCGCGCTGGAAGCGGAATGCACAACGCTCTACTCGGAAGATTTCCAGGACGGACAAGTGATCGAAAGGCGGCTTACCGTTCGAAATCCCTTTGCATGATGTATGGGGCGCAAGAGCCGAGCGAAACGTGAGCGCAAGGTTCGCGAGCCCGCTTTCAAGCGCGCGCGCAACCATCGGATGCGCGATCGGTTCTGTCGCATGTCATCGGCGGAGTGTGGCGTTCATCAACGTCCGAGGGCGCGCCAGATCGCGGCTGTCGCGCTCCGACTAGAGCGTCCGATCCAGAATCGCGAGCTGTTGCTGCGCGCCGCGTACCTCGGTGTAGCTGCGTGCCACATCCGCGAGCAACGTCACGAGGACGTTTCGGCGAGACTCCTCAGTCGCCTGCACCTGGGCGATCGCGGTTTCAAGTCGTGCCGCACGCCGCCAAACAGGACGAGTCCCAACCGGCGCAAGCGGTCGAGCGCTCGACCGATCCAATCATCCCGAGACCTCGGTCGTCTCCTGCACCCTCAGGAGGTGCATTGAAATCGGCGAAGAACGTCGAAAGGACGGTGATCTCGGCGTTCGCGTGGACGGACATGTGGGCTCCTTGAGCTGCAGTCGATGCTTGCCTGCAGCAGCCGCCACTCGGTGTTTATTGGCGCTCGTCCCACACTCGCCCATCCCGGATCACGAGACGGACGTTGCGGATTTTGCTGATCTCGGTCGATGGATCTCCCGCAACGGCGATTAGGTCAGCACGGGCTCCCGCTTGCACCCTGCCGAGATCCTGAGTGCGCGTGAGCAACCGCGTGGGCCGGATGGTGGCGGCTTGGATCGCTTCCATCGGCGACAAGCCGGCTTGGACCAACAGCTCGAGTTCATGGTGCAGGCTGTCGCCGAAGCGCTGATTGCTCAGCGGCGCGTCGGTGCCGGCCGTGATGGCGACTCCGGCTTCATGCAAGCGGCGGACATTGTAGAGCGGGCCTGCGGCAAACTCGTCCGCCGAGGCGATGGTGCGCGAGAGCACGGTCAGCGTGGGGTCGACGACAATCTGAGCGCGTGCGATCCCCGCAATCACTGGCGCTGGGATCGGCGCATACCCGGCGTGTTCAAGCTGAGTCGGGCGGCTGGCCACGACGGCAGGCAACTCGTCGACGTTGCCCCAGTGGACGGTCACGGGAAGACCCACCGCGTGGGCCTCCGCCACGATCGCCTCCAGCACTCGCGTGTCGAGCGTGGCAAGGCGTTCCGGTGAGTTCGGTCGCCCGCGGCTGTCGACCACAGCCTTGATGACGTCGACCCCGCCAGTGGCGAGGTCCCGAACGACCGCGCGACCCTGTTCAAGCGAGGTGATCTGACGGGTGCCGCTCGCGATGGCTCCGTCGTTCCCACGCAGCAGTGTTCCGGCGGGATGCCCGCCCGGAGCGGTCAACATCGGACCAGCGGCCAGAATGCGCGGACCCTCGCGTCGGCCTTCGTCGATCGACCGAGCGAGATCGATGATCCAGGGATAGCCTGCGCCCACGTCGCGAATGCTGGTGACCCCGTGGCGCAGAAACTCCCGGAGGATCTCATTGACCTTCGCATCGGCCTGAGGGTCGTTGGGCCCTCGGAGCAACGCGAACGTGATGTGGACGTGGCTGTCGATCAGGCCGGGCAGCAGGGTGAGACCCGTGAGGTCCTTGCGCTCGAACCCGTCTGGGATCGGCGTGCGCGCCCGGGTTCCGACCGCGGCAATACGACCGTTCTCGATCAGAACGACCGCATCTGGCAAGGGTCGCGCATTGACACCATCGATGACCGTCGCACCGACGAGCGCCAATCGCCGGGCCGGCTGCGCGGCCAGGCGGTTGCTGTACGCCACGGCAACGAACAAGGACACGAACGCCAGCAGTGGACGCGTCATCTACACCTCCGAAGATGCTTGAACCACCTGGGCGTCTGAGTCGGTCATCCACGCGCGATGCTGGTGGCCGGTGGGTGTCGGGCGAGTATCAATGCCCGCGGAAATGGCAGCGGTCGCGAACCCACTCAGTGCCAGTTGCTCGACCGAGCGGCTCTCCGGCGTGGGTCGGTACCCGTAGCGTTCTTCCGGAATGTCCTCGACAATCTTGATGGTGTTCTCGCGCACCGTGCGAAGACTTGCGGCCAACTCTTTCGGTCCATACAGCTGCATGACCCCTCCTCGAGACAACCAGATTACTTGCAAATAGAAAGCAGTATACCGACACTCACTCTGATCGGTTTGGTTGCCTGGGCATCCAAATACGAGCGCATCACGATGCCGCCGTCGCTCAAAAAGCGGATGCACGAGGAGCCCGATAAACTCATCGCCGACGTGGCCCGTTGGTGGGCCGAGTCGAACTCTTAACCCGGGACCTCCAGAACTGGTCGGACCTCGACGGTCCCGCCGTAATCGAGAATGGGACAGCCGGACGACAGCGTTGCCGCATGATCAATGTCCGGAGACTGCACGATCAAGAAGCCGACCACCAGATCCTTTTCCGAGTACGGACCATCGGTTACAGGCTTGTTGCTCGCGACGACGCGACCGACAGATCGCAGAGCGCTCCCGCGATTCTTGAGGTGACCTTTTTCCTCGAGATCCTTGATCCAGGCGACCCATTTCCGCATCTGCGCATCGCGGTCTGCGGCCGACGGGACCGCTCCCCCGCTACGAAACAGGTAGACGAAGTCGCTCATCACCGAGCGCCTCCCGTATTCGACCCAACAGGAGTCGAGTACCGGTCATGATGACGAATCCACGCCTGGGCCCGGCCGTCTTCTTCCTGCCGGCCGAGGGGAGTCAAGTCGAGAAAGTTGTACGTATTGAGCGGTAGATCGAGCCCACGCTGATAGGTCGAATATGTGTGGAACACGGCGTCCCCTTCGCGTAGGAAGACGCTGAGGCCGGGCAGCTCGCCCCTGTCCGACCAGAGCTTCCGCGCCTGGACTAGGTCCGACGCCTTCGCGAAGTTGTACTCGACGCTCCCGCGGTCGGGATCGAGTGTGACGTGGAAGTCATAGTTGAAATCGCTTTCGAACGACGAGACCCAGGGGAATGTCCAGCCCATACGAAGCTTAAATGCGTCGATCTCGGCGAGCGGCGCACGCGAGACGGCAACGAACGCGGTGTCGCGGGCGGCGAGGTGAACAACGGAGCCCTGCGAGTTGTCCATGAAATGCGAGCAGCTCTTGCAGCCTTCCTCCCACTTCGGATCGAACATGAAGTGATAAACGATCAGCTGGCGATGATCGCCAAACAGTTCGCGGAGACTAACCCGACCTATCGGGCCGTCGAACACATACGGTTTCTCGACCAACACCATCGGCAGGCGGCGCCGTTCGGCGCTGAGCGCGTCACGCGCCTGCGTCGCGGCCTTCTCTTTCGCAAGCAGGGCCTTGCGGGCGGTTATCCACTCCGATTTCGAGACGATCTGAGGTTGAGCCATGCACGTTTCTCCTGAAAGCCAGCAGTTTTGCGAACAGTGCCGTCGCCCCGCCAATAGACGTCGCGCCGATCGCCGCAGCCTGTATCGTCGTTGTCACGCACGCCGGACACATTGACTGTTATCGCTCAAATGTTGACGACGCAGCACCGGCGCTGACGTAGTCGTTCTTGTAGACCTTGCCGCCCTTCATGACAAACTTCACAGTCTCGAGGCGCCTGACGTCTTCGAGCGGGTCCCCGTCCACGGCTATCAAATCGGCCCACTTGCCGGGTTCGATGGTGCCTACTCTGTCGCTCCACCCCAGCAACTCCGCGGCGTTCACGGTCCCCGCCTGAATCGCCGCGAGGCGGGTCAACCCGGCCTGCACCATCGAGTTGAACTCACGCGAGTTGAGGCCGTGGGGAAAGACACCAGCGTCGGTCCCCAACGCGACCTTGACTCCGTTTTGCATCGCCCGCGCCGCGTTCTTCTTGGCCGTCGGGAGCACCTCCTTCGCCTTCGCGACCAAAAAGTCGGCGAGGTGCAGCGCTTGCATGTTTTCCAGCAAGAAGTCTCCCGTGAAGAGCGTCGGCACGAGATAGGTGCCATGCTGCTTCATTGCCGCGATTACGCTGTCGTCGATGTAGGATCCGTGCTCGATCGAATCCGCGCCGGCCTGCGTGGCCCACAGAATGGCCTGCATCCCGTGGGCGTGCACGGCGACCTTGCGGCCGAGCCGATGGGCCTCGCTGACAATCATTTTCATCTCGTCCAGGGTGTACTGCGCTGCCTGCGGATCGTCGCCTTTCGTCAGCACGCCGCCCGACGCCATGAACTTGATGACATCCGCGCCGTACTTGATGTCTTCCCGCACCTTGTGCTGTACGGCATCGAGGCCGTCAGCGACGCTCGCGAAGCTGGCGTGATACTCCCAGGGCAGTAGCGTGTTGTCGAAATGGCCACCCGTGATGCTCAAGGGCATGCCACTCACGAGCATGCGCGGGCCGGGAATCTCGCCCTCGTTGATGGCGTCGCGCAAAGCAACGTCCGTGAATCCCCAAGCACCCAGGTTTCTGACGGTCGTGAAGCCGGCCAACAGCGTACGTTGCGCACTCGCGGCTCCGGTCAGCGTTTGCCGCGCTTCGCTGATGCCCAGAATCTCGTAGCCGAAGCTGCCCGGCCTGAGTGTGAGATGCACATGGGCATCGATCAATCCGGGCAGGACGCTGGCATTCGGGAGGTCGATGAGCGTTGATCCTGCGACAGCTTTCGCTGGACCGGCCTCGATTCGCACGATGCGGCCGTTTTCGATTGAGATGTTCTGATCGAGTACCCATCGGCCTGTTTTGACATCAAGGAATCGTCCTGCGTGTACGACGGCGCGCGCCGGCGCAGGCGGCTGAGGCTGTCCGACTTCCGATGCGCCACTGAGCGACAAGCCGCCGAAAACGGTTAACAACCCGATCAGGACCGTTCTTTTCATCACGAGCTCCATGTGTACTCTCACACCAACACAGGCGCCGTGGACGCGGCCGTGGACATGTCCTTCCCTGCGACCCACCGCAGCGTCGCCAGTGCGACTCGTCGACCCAACGCAGTCGCAGCTGCGCGGTCGGCCTCGTTGGGAAACATCTCGACCGACGACCAGGGGTGGGACGTTGCCATCACGCCGACCCACCCGCCGAGCCGATTGATCGCCGCCGGCTCAAAGACCTTCGGCTGCACTTCGTCGAAGCGCGCTTCGTTATGGCCGATCCACAACATGCCGTGCTGCATCGCGAGCGTAACGAATGTTTGGAGCGTGTGAAACTTGTCGCCGCTCGGATAGAAGGAGGACGTGAACCCAGCTGCGAGTTTGTTCGCCCAGGCGCGCGGATAGAAGTGGACGCTCGTGGCGTCGATGAAACACTTCATCGGACCCGACACATCGCCCATGCTCGTCGGCGCGCCGAAGATGATCGCATCGCTCGCCGACAACTGACTCATGATGTTGGCGTTCTCCCAACGACCCTTGACGATGTCATCACCAACGATCGCCGTCCGCTGGACGATGATGCCGTCGACCGATTCGACTCCTTTTGCAACAGCTTCGGCCAGTTTGGCGGTGTGACCCGTGTTGGATTGGTGCAGAACAGTGATCGCTGGCATCTGGACAGCCCCCAGAATTCGGTCGTCTGCTTCTAAAGCGAACGGGACCAGTCCAGATCGACAACGGGCGGTGGAACTGGTAGAGGCCGGGTCAGTGGACTGACGTCGAACCCGTCAATTCGGCAATCCGCCGGTCGAGGAACCGGCATTCCACCTCGTTGCACGTGAGCGCTCGTGCGCGACGATAACTGTTAACGGCCTCTTCCATCCGCCCAAGTCGTCTCAGGAGATCAGCTCGCGTCGCGTGCCACGGTTGGTAATTGATCAACGCTTCCTCCAGATTGTCGACCATCGGGAGCGCGGCAGCCGGACCGTCGGCCATGGAGACGGCGACCGCGTAGTTCAGCGCGACGATCGGCGAGGGATATACCGAATAGAGGCGTTCGTACAGGACGACAATCCGTCTCCAATCCGTCTCGGCTCCAGTTGTCGCCTCGGTGTGGACGGCGGCAATCGCGGCCTCGAGCACGTAAGGCCCGGGAACTCGCCGCAGTTCGCGCGCGAACACGTTGTGGAGCAGAGCGCGGCCTTGCTCGATCTGTGCGTGATCCCACCGGGCCCGATTCTGATCGGGGAGAGGCACGAGATTCCCCGCGTCATCGACGCGCGCGCCGCGGCGCGCATCCTGGATCAGCATCAAGGCAAGAAGTCCATCTAGTTCCGCGACCGAATCGGCGAGCTCTTGCTGCAGCAGGCGCGCTAGCCGAATCGCCTCGCTGCACAGGTCCTGTCGAATCAGCGCCTCGCCTCTAGTGGCTGCATACCCCTCGTTGAAGACCAGGTAGATAACACTCAGCACGGCGTCGAGCCGTTCGGGCAACTCCGACGCAGACGGCACTGCGTACGGGATTCCGGCCTCCTTGATTTTGGCCTTCGCGCGCACCAGGCGCTGCGCCATCGTCGTCGTCGGCACCACAAACGCCCGCGCGATCTCTTCAGTCGTTAGGCCACAGAGGGTTCGCAACGTGAGAGCGACCCGCGCTTCGATAGGCAGCGCAGGATGGCAGCACGTAAAGATGAGACTGAGTCGTTCGTCCGGCACGGCGTACTCCCGATCCCACTGATCGACCGGCGGCGCTTCACCGATGGCCAGATAGGCGAGGCTCTCCTTGATCCCCGCAAGCCGGGCGCGTCGCCGAATGTGATCGATGGCGTTGTGGCGCGCAGCCGCGTACAGCCACCCACGCGGGTTCTTGGGGCCATCGCCGGTCCACTCTTTCGCCGCGGCGGTGAATGCGTCTTGAAGGACTTCCTCTGCGAGATCAAAATCATTGAAATCGCGAATCAACGCAGACAGCATGCGGCCCCATTCGTCCCTGAACAGGCGATCCAGCACGCTGGCGTCAAACCGCTTCAATCAATCCATCCGATCCAAAGGCGAACGGGGCGTTGACAGATCGACAAGATCGGTTCGCGGCCGGGGAACCGCTACGATCCCGGCCTCCTGATGGCCCGGAACGGCGCGGTGGATTGACGGCCGGCCACTACTAGTGGGTTGTACTAACGACTTGTATATCGTATGACGGCGCATGCCATCGCCATAGGGACGCGAGTTGCGCGGCTGGGTCGGCGTCCACTTCTGGAGAAATCGGACACGCCGTCGGCATGACCTCGTGTGCTCTGTGCCCGCAGTTTGGGCAGATCAGCGTGGCGTTCACGTTAGCCATTCACCCTGCTCAACAACTTCTCCATGCATTCCCTCCGAGAGTTGGACCTGACGCCGACGCCCCCACTATGCGATCTGGCGTCGACGGAATCCTCTCTTCACATATTGACCGATCAGGTAATCGACAGAGAAGACTCCTGGTCCGCGTGTGAGGAGCAGTACGAGAATCGCGCCCCAGGCCAGGTGCTCGTTGTACGCGTTCGGGTACACGAACGTTTGGATCACGGCGATCATTCCCAGGAGCGGAAGCGTAGCGATGCGGGTCGCGAGGCCCAGGAAGAGGAGAATCGGGATCGTTAGCTCCTGCATCATCGCGATGCGTGCCGCGACCGCCGGATCAAGCAAGGGAACGCGATACTCGTCTTGAAACAGTCTGACGGTGAACTCCCACGACTGGTACTTCAGTAAGCCTGCCTTGAGAAACGTGGCTCCGACGCCAATGCGTCCGGCAAGTTGAATGATCGACAAAGGAAAGCGCGCGAGCCACATCCGCGTCGCATCGAGCCATTCGATGCCTGTCGGGTCGATGGCTGACGCGACCGCGTGATGGCTCACGAGTGAGCTCCTGTTGATTGCAACGACACTCGAGAGGCGAACTCCTCGCCGGTGAGGCGATTCATCTGCAGCTCTCCTCGAAGGCCTCGAACCTCCAGCCACACGTCCTCCTGGCGGAGGGCGTACTCGTCGGGCGCGATGTCAGCGAGGTAGAAGCCGATCAGCTCGTCGAGCGTCCAGTCCAAGTGGATGTACTGCACGTTCGCCGACGCCTCGGTGGCCAGTGCCAACCGTCCGAGATGCCACTCCAGTTCAGCGAACTGCGCCAAGTACGGCAACGACCCGGCAGCGGGATGCGCGCCAAGGTATTGAGGGAAACCGTCGCCGTATTCCGCGACGCACGGTCTGGACGGGGGGTGCTCGCAAACGAAGGACGTCGCGGCGTGCGTCACGAGTTCGGAACCGACGAGCCACACCGTAGCTGGGAACCGCTCGACCAGCGCGCGGGTGAGGCTCGCCACGTAGTGGCGCCGGTGAATCGCGAGGCGGTGTTCCGGACGGGTCCCACCCACCAATACGGCGGCCACGGCTGCGCCGTCGCCGTTGACGACGGCATCACGAATGCCCGCCTGGACGTCAGCCAGCGTGAGCATGGCGATCCTCACTCGCGGCGTCTCGCACTCGATCAGCCGTGGCGGCTTCTTGGATCAGAACTGCGAGGGTCGGCAAATCGTTGTCCCATTCCACGATCGTCGGCTGCGGGCCGACGCGGCGGACGGCGTGAGCATAGAGGTCCCACGTGGGTTGCGCCACAGCGTGTGCGTGTGTATCGACCAGCACTGTCCCACCTGGCGTGGCCTCATCCTCTTCGGGCGTGAATCCCCCCAAGTGAAGTTCGGCGACCGCTTCTCCCGGAAACTCGTCGATGAAGCGATACGCGTCGTATCCCATGTTGTGGGCGCTGAGATGCACGTTACTGACGTCGCACAGCAGGCGGCAGCCGGTCTCGTTCACCAGTGCGTGCAGGAACTCGAGCTCGGTCATCGTCGATGTAGCCAGCGAGACATACGACGAGGGATTCTCGATAACGTACGCGCGTCCCAGGACGTCCTGCACCTCCGCGAGATGCGCGACCACGACGCGAAGCGTCTCCGCTGTGTACGGCAACGGCAAGAGATCGTTGAGATACGCGCCGCTCACCGTGGACCATGCGAGGTGTCCAGACACGAGGACCGGATTCAGTCGATCCACCAACGTGCGCAGGCGCATCAGGTGATCACGGTCAATGCCGTCGGCGCTGCCGATGGAAACGCCGACGGTGTGCACCGAGACGGGGTAATCGCGAGCAAGGTCCGTCAGCAACTCGAGTCCGTGCGGGTTCGCAAGAAAGTTCTCCGGATGAATCTCGAGCCATCCGACGTGCGGGCGAGTGGCCACCACCTCCGCAATGTGCGGAAGCCGAAGGCCGATACCGGTCCGTTCAGCCGTGGGTTGTCTGGCGTCCCTGGTGATGGCCACGTTTCCTCTCTTCGTTACTTCGGTTGAAGGCTGCCGCCGACGATGCGATCGCAATAACCCTCCGGCACGTAGATCCAGGCTTTCGGATCGCTATTGAGCTTCGAGGATCCTCCACACGAGTTGTTGCCGGCCGATGCGCAGTCGTTTTTGCCGGCCTTCGCGATGCCGTAGCACTTCTCCGTCTTGAACGCGGTGGGCGGCGGGACCGGCTTCTGCGCTGAGAGCGCGACGGGGGCGACGACGGCCGCGGCCAGAGCGGATGCGACCAGATAGCGAGTGTTCATGCGTACCTCTCCATTGATGTGCGGCGTCGTAATTGGACGACCGGGCGGTCGGACATCGGCCGCCAGTCGTGTATTCGGAGAGGGTGGGGGAAAGGTTACGATGGCGTTTTGATGGATGAGTCCCCAGCGCCGGACGAGCACCTCGCCCGTCTCATGGCGCGTGCCCAGCAGGGCGACAGCCACGCCTACGTCACTCTGTTACGCGCGATCACACCGCGGGTCCGGCAGCTTGTCCGCGCACGGCGCGGGTTCCTCAGCGAAAGTGATGTGGAGGACGTCGTACAAGACGTCTTGCTGTCGGTCCATGCTGTGCGAGCCACATACGATCCGGCTCGCCCCCTCATGCCGTGGCTCTCGGCCATCGTGCGTCATCGGCTGGCTGATGCGGGTCGGCGGCATGCTCGTCAGGGATCGCGCGAGATTGGTGTCGACGACCTCGACGTAACCTTCCGGGCGCCCGCGGCGAATAGCCGTGAGGAGACGTTCGGTGATCCGGACGCCTTGGCGCAGGCTATTCAGGCCTTGCCGCCAGGACAACGCCGAGCGGTGGAGTTGCTCAAGCTACGCGAACTCTCCCTGAAGGAGGCGTCCGCGCTGACGGGGATGAGCATCGGTGCATTAAAAATCGCGACGCACCGCGCCATCGCGTCGCTGCGACGCGCT
This sequence comes from Vicinamibacterales bacterium, assembly GCA_035510155.1. Classification (GTDB taxonomy): domain Bacteria; phylum Acidobacteriota; class Vicinamibacteria; order Vicinamibacterales; family CAVVIG01; genus DATKHR01. The sequence goes on along the minus strand of DATKHR010000128.1, from coordinate 6,356 downwards.
CTTCGAGGGATTGACGAAGGATGAAGACCGACGAACTGATCGACCGGCTCGGTCGCGACGTGACCGTGGCGAGACCCTTGCCGACGCCGGGGATGCGGACTGCTGGGTGGATGGTCTGGGCCGTGAGTTATCTCGTCCTCGTTGCTGTGATGATGTTCGCAGTCATGTCGTCGGCCAGGGTGACGCCCACTCCGCTGTATCTCGTGCAGCAAGGTGCGGCGTTGGTCACTGGGATCATGGCCGCACGCGCCGCGTTTGCGTCGGTAATCCCTGGCTCGAACAGCCGCGTGTGGGTGCTGCCGACAGTAGGTGCGGCGGTGTGGAGCGTGTCGCTGTTGTGGGCAGGCGTACGTGATCTACAAGCGTCTGGGACGCTGGGCGTGACCAGTCAGAGCGACTGGCCCTGCGTCGCCTCAATGACGGTGGGCGGCCTCCTCGTCGGATTTCCTCTCGTCTGGATGTTGCGGCGTGGCGCTCCGTTGACGCCTCACCTGACGGCGTTCCTCGCCGCCTTGGCGGCGTTGAGTGTCGCCAATATCGAAGCGTGCCTGACACGACCTCATGCGTTCGCGCTAACGGTTCTCCTGTGGCATGGAGGCACCGTCGCCGCGATCGTGACGCTGTGCGCCCTCATGGGTCATCGCTTGTTGCGCTGGCCCGAGATGACGACGCCGTGAGTCTCACGAAAATGGAAAGGTGCTTGTAAGCCCTATGCCAAACCGAATGTCTCGCATCGTCTTCAGTGCAGTGGTATGCGCGCTATTCAGTTTTGTCGCGCAACCGACGGCACAGCAGTCGTCGCCTCAGCCGACACTCTCTGACGTCCAGAAACTTGGACCACAAATCGGATCGCGGGTACCCGATTTCACACTGCTCGATCAGAAGGGCCAGTCACGGACGCTGGCGTCGCTCACGGGGCCCAAGGGGCTCATGCTCGTATTCTTCCGATCGGCGGACTGGTGACCCTATTGCAAGACGCAGCTCGTGGAGCTGCAAGGCCGTGTGGCGGAACTGAAGCGTCAGGGTCTCTCCTTGGCTGCCGTTAGCTACGATCCGGTGGCCGTCCTGGCCGATTTTTCAAAGCGGCGCGGCATCACGTTCCCGCTGCTGTCGGATCCGGGCTCGGTCACCATCAAGCGGTTCGGGATTCTCAATACGACGGTACCTGAAACGAATCAACAGAGCTACGGTATTCCGTTTCCCGGCACGTTCATGCTGAATACCCAAGGCGTGGTCACATCGCGTTTCTTCGAGGAGGCCTATCAGGAGCGAAGCACCGTCGGCAGCATCATGGCCAGGTTGGGCAACCAGGTCCACGTGCAGGCGACCACCCTGTCATCTCCGCAGCTCGAGATGACCTCGTTTGCGACCGACAGCACCGTGGCCCCAGGGACGCAATTCTCTCTGGTCCTCGATCTGCGACCAGCGCGAGGGGTTCACGTGTACGCGCCAGGCGTCAGTGGCTACAAGCCGATTGCGTTGTCGGTCGAGGCACAGCCAGGTCTCGTGATGCGTGGTGCGCAATATCCCCGATCGGAGGATTATCACTTCAAGCCTTTGAACGAACACGTGCAGGTCTATCAGCAACCGTTTCGGATCGTGCAGGACATCCTGATCGACCCCTCGCCTCAAGGCCAGGCTGCGTTGAAGGGCGTGTCGTCGCTCACGATCAAGGGCCTCCTCAGCTACCAGGCGTGCGACGACAAGCTGTGTTTCACGCCGCAGTCGGTGCCCACCTGGATGGTGACGCTTCGACAGTTGGACCGCGAGCGCGCCAAACCGTGACCAGTCGACGCGCGTTCCTCCGCGCCGCGCTCACAGGCGGCGCGTGCACGATCGGAGTCGCTCGAGGCTTCGCCAACTTTCAAGGAGACCGCCGCATGCCTCGCGTCATCGTCTGTGATGTCAACGAGACCTTGTTGGACGTCGGCGCCCTGGAGCCGCACTTCAAGCAGGCATTCGGCGACGGCCGCGTGTTGCAGGACTGGTTTGCGAATGTCCTGCTCTATTCGGAAGTGGCGACGCTGGCCGGCCCGTACTCCGACTTCGGGAGCATCGGCGGGGCGGCGCTCGACATGGTAGCGAGTGCTCGCGGGATCACGCTGTCGTCAGCCGACCGCAGCCGCATTCTCCAGGGCATGTTGACGCTCCCGGCACATCCCGATGTGCGGGACGGTCTTCAGACGATGCGAGATGCAGGCCTGAAGCTCGTCACGCTGACGAACTCCGCGCCGGCCGCGGTCCAGCAGCAGCTGACAAACGCCGGCCTGACCGCCTTCTTCGAGCGGTCGTTCTCTGTGGACACCGTGCGGCGCTTCAAGCCAGCCGCCGAGGCGTACCAGTCGGTCGCAGACGCGCTCGGACTTCCTATCGATCGACTTCGACTCGTGGCGGCGCATGCGTGGGATATCGTGGGTGCGCTCCGCGCGGGATGCGCCGCCGCCTTCGTTGCTCGACCGGGGAAGGTCCTGTATCCGCTCGGTCCGAAACCCGACATCACTGGACCGGATTTTCGGAACGTCGCCAAACAGATCGTGGCGATCGAGTCCAGAACCGCCTGACGCGTCCGCCGTGTCCGAAGACTGGGGGAATTCGCGTCTCCGGCCGACTCCTATTGCTTAGATGCCCCCCGGGCCATCATTCGCGGCTGATTCAGCCGGCCGCACCGCCCAACTGCGGGCGCTGGAACCCTCGTCCGAGGAGCAGGCGTTGCTCGCCGGGGTTCTGGCGAAGGATCGAAAGGCCGCCGCCGAATTCGTCGCTCGGTACGCGGACGCTATCTACGCGTACGTCTCGCGTCGGCTGGCGCCTCGCGCAGACCTTGTCGAGGATGTCGTCCAAGACGTCTTTCTCGTGGCGCTTCAGAAACTGGCCACCTTCGCCGGACACTCGTCAGTCGTCGGATGGCTGCTCGGCATTGCGCGGCACAAGGTTGAGGACGTCTATCGCGCGCAGCTTCGCGAGCCCGACCCGCTTCCCGACGAGGGCGACGTGCCGAGCGGAGGGTCGACCGTCACGCCCAGTCTCGACGACCTGATTGATGCCGCGCGCGCCGAGGAGAAGACCCGGCAGATTCTCGCGCGATTGCCGGTCGCGTACAGCGCCGCGCTCCAGTGGCGCTACTGGGAAAAACAGAGCGTCAGGGAGATGGCGGCACAAACAGGGAAGACAGAAAAGGCCATCGAACGATTGCTGGCGCGGGCACGGACTTCCTTTCGACGCCTCTGGGAGGCGAGCTAAGCCATGAGCGACGAACGTTTCTTCACGCGGCTCGCCGAGACGACCGATGCCGTGTCAGGCGCGGCCGATCGCGCCCCAGCGCGCCTGAAGTCTCGACTGTACTCCGCGCTCGTCGCTACACAAGCGGCGGCCGGACCGCTCCGCAGTCTCCAGGCGACCAAAGCCGCGGGACATCCCTTGTGCGTCTTCGAGCACGTGCTGCACGTCGTCCCGAACGAGCGCGTCGTGTCGATGAACCCGTGCCGTGTCTGCCATGCTCGCGTGTTGGCGGAACATTTCGAGTCGCCCCCCATCTACTGGCCACACTGTCCGTATGTCGATTTTCAGCGGCGCTAGCCCCAGACAACTGAGGCGCTAGAATGAGCGGACCACGCCGAACAGATTCTGAAAGTTCGCCAAGCTGCGCTGCCCCGGTGGTGACAGTTGCGCACTGATGGGATTGCTGCTCAGTCCTTCACTGAAACTGTACCGCGCGCCCCAGTGGCCGCCCAGCGACACGTCGAGGCCAACGGCCACTCGCAAGACGGCGTGAGTGGCGACAGCCGTCGTGGGCGGCAACGTCGCGTTTCTGACACTGTCGCCTCCACGAGCCGTCGTCTGGAATCGAACGACGCCCACGCCCGCCGACAGATACGGGCGGATCGCACTCCGTCGTTCCCGGAAGTACAACAGCACGTCGCCGATGAATGCATGCTGCGAGCTCACGCGCGGCGCGTCGTAAAACGAAGGACCTGACTCGGTCGCGCGCACGGCGGTGAGCGTGACATCGTTGCGGTTCCATACGTAGTTCCCTTGCACCGTCAGGTACTCGTGGACATGTGACCCCACGAAGATGTTGACGGCCGGGCCGTTCTCGGGCTTGTAGAGCGAGACGTCTGCTCCGCCGGAGGTGATCTCCGATCGCGCATCCGCTGCGAGCGTGGCGATGCCGGCGACGACTCCCGCGAACATCCGCGGCCGCGATTGCGCGTCCGCAACTTTACACGCAAGACACAAGAGGAGCGTCGCGCCAATGGATGTTCGCATCATGCGTGATCGAGAGCCAGCCGGGCATTATAGCCAGCCGCCTCGCCCAGACTGAAACGCGCACAGGGGGAAATTCCAGGCTCGCGCGACTACTCCACCGACTCGAACGATCGATTCGAACATCGCCCGTTTGATCGTCGAGCCACGTGGCGGTCAGAGTCGAGCTTCCAGTCAGACCGCCTTTCAATTCATGCCTCGCAGGAAGCTCAGGAGGAGTGGGTCTGTGAAGCGTCAACCTATGCTCTGGGTGGCAATCGCCGCCATCGCGACGCTGACTGTCACGCATCAGGGCGCGGCGCGTGCCGAAGAATCTCTGGCGGCTGTCTACACCATGTCGAACGCCAGTAGCGGCAACCGCATTCTGGCATTCCATCGCGCACCGAACGGCACACTGACCGCGGCGGGCTCGTTCGCAACGGGCGGGTTGGGCACAGGCGGCGGGCTCGGCAGCCAGGGCGGGCTCACCTTGAGCGGCAACGATCGCTGGCTGCTCGCCGTGAACGCCGGCAGTAATGACCTCTCGCTCTTTGGGACCGATGACGATGGCCTGCGCCTCGTTGACAGAGTGTCATCAGGCGGGACACAGCCGGTGAGCGTCACGATTCATCGCGACCTGGTCTATGTGCTGAACGCTGGCAGCGACAACGTGAGTGGGTTCAGGCTGCGACCGCACGGCAAGCTGACGCCGCTGGCGGGATCGACGCGCGCGTTGAGCGGCTCGGGAACTGATCCGGCGCAGGTGCAATTCCGGCCCGACGGTCGTGTCTTGGTCGTCACGGAAAAAACCACGAACCTCATCGTGACGTACGCGGTGGATGAGGACGGACGGCTCGGACCGCCGCAGCCGCAGGCATCGCAAGGAGCCACCCCATTCGGGTTCGCCTTTGGCCACCGACGCAAGCTGTTCGTCAGCGAGGCCTTCGGCGGCGCGCCGGATGCGAGTGCCATGAGTTCGTACCGTGTCAACGCGGACGGGACGTTGCACCTGGTGAGCCCGTCGGTCCCCACGCACCAGACGGCGGCCTGTTGGGTCGTGGTCACGGACAACGGTCGCTTCGCCTACACGTCGAACACCGGGAGCGGATCGATCTCGGGATATGAGATCGATGACGACGGCGCGTTGACGCTGCTGAACGCTGATGGCCGAACCGCCGACACCGGCACTGGCAGCGCGCCGACCGATCTCGCGCTGTCGGAGAACGGACGCTTTCTCTTCGTGCTGAACTCGAGCACCCACAATATCGGCGCCTTCAGAATTCGATCGAATGGCCAGCTGGAACCAGTCGCGCTCACAGGTGGGTTGCCGGCCGGTGCCAACGGACTCGCCGCTCGATAGGCGACCTTCGCGATTGAGGCCGGGGGGACGTGGACGCTTACAGGGGACCGCGGCACCCCGCCTTCCTCAAGGAGACACGAATGCGGCTGATGACGATGTGCTCGGCGATGGTGATTGCATTGACGGTCCGCGTGGGACAGGCGGTCGCAGACGCGTTACGAAGTGGGACTCCAGCTCGGAGCGACCCGGACCAGCGATGAAGGGGCCGCGCTGGCGTTCGACCGAGCGACAACATATCAGGCGACGTTCGCGTGGCGCACATGGGAAGGATCGAAGGTGGCCATCTCCCTCGAAGTGCCGTTCCTCGCGTCGCCCGCGTTCACAGTCGCCGCAGCGGGCGGAACGCTCCCCAAGGAGTACGCTGCGCTGTATCTGACGCCTGGCGTCCGTCTGACGGTTCACCCCAATGGGCTCGTGTGCCCCTGTTGTTGCAGTCGTTGGCAGACAGGCTCCACGATCTGGCTGGGCGACCACTTCCCCGGCGCACATGGCGAAGTCCAGGCGCTCTTTGTGCGCTCGCCGGCGATGATCAACTGCTCCATCGCCTCTTTGCTTGCGTCGAGAGCCGCGTTGATATCCGCCATGGGTCCCTCCTTTTCGCACGGAAAGCTTCGGCCGATCCTACTCCTCGTCGAGCGGCCCGACGTTAGCGACATGACAACAAGGCATCAAGGATCCACAAACGGGTTCTCATCAGCGGTGGGTCCGTAGACCGATGGCACCGGTACGTTGAGCAGTCGCAGGTAGACGAGCA
>DATKHR010000127.1:0-32891 GCA_035510155.1 Vicinamibacterales bacterium | reverse complement strand
AGCCTTCCAGCGGCTGGAGCTAGAGGGCCTGCTCGAGAGCCGTCCCAGAGCCGGGACGAGAGTCAGGATCCCGAATGAACAGGACGTACGAGGGCACTACATCCTGCGCCAGGCGCTCGAGGCCGAGGCGGCGCGGTTGTTTGCCGAGGTCGCCACCCCCGGCGAGCGGCTGGAACTGCAGAAGCTTGCCGCGCGTGTGGACACCCTGTCCGCACAGGCCGACGGCGATCGGTTCATGTACTTGAGCCTTCACGAAAAACTGCACAGGCGGATCGCCGAGTGCACGCGCTGCCAGCCTCTGGTCGATGCCATCGAGAAGAACCACGTGCTCGCCCTCACATGGCTGTGCGTCGCGCGACAGCCCTCGACGGACCAGCCCCGGCGAGGACATCGGGATCTCATCGAGATCCTCGTGAAGCGGGAACCGCTCGTCGCAGCCGAGGCGATGCGCGCGCACATTAACTCCGCTCTCGAGAACACGCTGCGCCGGCTCGAGCCGTACTTCAAACTCCGTGAGGCCAGCGGAGCGACGTACGCCAGAGGACTGAGCGCCACGAGCTCTCTTGCCGCCACGAACGCCCAGCACCTGAACGGACTGGCCGCAGCGAGAGGCTGAAAACGCGCTAAGACGTGCGGGCCGCGACGTCCAGGACGTCGAGAACCGCGCGGTAAGTGAGGGGACCGTCCGCCCCGAAGCGGTCGCGGAGTCCCGCGTCGGCGCTCCACTGCTGGCGACGCGCAGCCGCCTCGGCCATGATCGGGTCGACACCGATCGCACGAAGCGTCTCGGCCACTTCCTCCATTTCGCGCGCCCGGCGCTCGCCGTGCATGACGACGCGGCCGATCATGTAGTCGGCGAGCTTCTTCCAGTCGATACCTGGAAAGCTCTCGTCGAGAGACGCGAACACGTGCTCGTCCGCGTCGTACAACCGCGCCGCGAGCACGCACTCGCACATCAACGCCTCGAGACCCTTGACGATGATGCTTCGGCACATCTTGACCGCGGCGGCGCTGCCGACCGCCGCGCCGGCGAGCACGTGGCACCGCATGTTGAACGGCCGCACGGCATCGGCAAACGCCGCGGCCGACGGGCCGCCGACGAGCATCGGCACCCGATGACCGTACGGGAGCACCGGCGCCATCACCGCCACCTCGACGAAGCGCGCGCCGCTCGCGTCGACGACGGCGGCGACCTCACGCTTGAGCGCCGGCGACACGGAATTGAGGTCTGCGTACATGTGGGCCGGCCCGAGAAACGGCGCGGCGGCCGATGCGGCCTCAAGCGCGGAGCTCGACGTCACCGTCGAGAAGACGATGTCGCTCGAGCCCACCAGCTCGCGAGGCGATCGCACGATCGTCGTCTGGCTCTGCTCTGCCTGCCGGCGAATCAGGGGGCCGAGATCCGGCGCGTCGCTCTTGATGTCATACGCGTGCAGGCGGTCGACACCCTCCGATCGCAGCCCGAGCGCGATGCTGGATCCGGCCTCACCAAATCCGATGAAGCCAATTGAAGGATGAACAGGCAGGCTCGGCACGGTTCGGCTGTTCGTGTGTCAGGATCCGACTCGTTGAGGCGCCGGCGCGGAGGCTGCCTGAACGGTCCAGGCGCGAGGAACGTGCCGGCGGATCGCCGCGAGCGCGACGAAGGCCGTCGCCATCGTCACACCGATCAGGCCGAAATAGCGAGACGATCCGCCCGATTCGAGCGCCCACGATCCGACCCACGGGCTGAGCACTCCGCCGATGCGCCCGACGGCCACGGCAGTGCCGACCCCTGTCGCGCGCACTGCCGTCGGATAGATGTGGGCGGCAAGCGCGTACATTGTCGTTTGGACGGCATTGATCAAGCCGCCCGTCCACGCGAGCATGCCCAGCACCGCGAAAGCCGACTGCGCGCCAATCGGCATGACCGCCAGCACGGCAGCACCGGCAATCGCCCCGGCCGCCATGACGAGCATGGTGAGCCGCGACCCCAGACGCATGATCACCATCGCGCCCAGAACGGCTCCGGCGACGCCGCCGAGGTTGAACGCGGTGAGGCCGTAACTGGCCGTCGCGACGTCAAAGCCCGCACCCACCAGCATCGACGGGACCCAGTTGACCCCAACGTAGACCGACAACAAGCAGAAGAAGTACGACGCGCAGAGTGCCAGCGTGTCGCGCCGATAATCCGGCGCGAGCAGCTCGCGCGCGGACGCATGCGCAACGGCTTTTTCTGTGGTGTCGACGAACGCCGCGCCGTCGGACACGTGATGCCCCGCGCGGCGCAGGAGCGCCCGGAGCTGCGCCCACCGCTCGGGCAGCCGCGCCAAAAAACGCGGCGACTCGGGAAGCACCTTGAGCAGCACGGCCGCCATCACGAGGGGGACGATCCCGCCGACGAGAAACAGCCCCCGCCAGCCGAATCGCGGCAGGATTTGTCCGCCGACAATGCCGGCCAGCGACCCACCAAGCGGAATGCACACGATCGTGAGGGTGACCGCGAAGGGCCGCTGGCGCCGGGGCACGTACTCGGACGAGAGCGCGGCCGCATTCGGCATCGCACCGCCAAGGCCCAGGCCGGCGAGGAATCGCAAGGCGGTCAGGATCGCGACGCCGCCGGCAAACGCGACTAGAACGGTCAGGACGCCGAACACGACAACGCTGCCGAGCAGCGCAACACGGCGGCCGAAGCGGTCCCCGACGAACCCGCCGATAAACCCGCCGACCATCATGCCGACCATCCCGGCCGTCTGGACCGGAACGAACGCCGGCCGCGCCAGATGCCACTCTCTCATCAGCGCCGGGAGCGCGGCGGCCAGCAGCTGGTTGTCCAAGCCGTCGAGGATGATTGTCATCGCTGCCGCCAACACCAGGAGCTTCTGGTAGACGGTCCACGGCCCCTCGTCTATCAAGGAGCCAAGGTCGACGGTGCTCGATGACGTCATCGGTTGGGTCACCGTTCGGTCACCGGTTTCGTGCAAACAGCGGTCGGCCGAAGTCGTCCGTCAGTCGGAGCAGATACTGGTTGTTTTCCTGGCAGATGTACTCGGCGAGCTCGCCTCTAGGCCGCCACGCGATGTTCCACGCGGCGGTCCAGCTCTTCGTGTACGCGCCAGGGTCGTCGATCGTGACTTCATAGTGCAGCGTGCTCTTGTCACGCCGGGTCAGCTTCTCGACGACGTGGAGCAGGTCGGTGTGTGGATGCCCCGAGTAATCGATCCAGGTCGCCTCGTTGAACCCCACCACATCGATCACGAGCGTGTCGCCCTCCCAGTGGCCGACCGAATGCCCCAGATACGTCGGGTTCAGCGCGTCACCGGCGGGATGGGGCCGGCCATCCATATAAATCTCGCGCCAGATGTGGGTCGCCCCTTCGAACGTCATCACGATGCGCTTCTGCTCGGGGAGCTGGATGATCTCCATCGGGTACGGTGTCGCCATCATGCGCGGGCCGCCGGGCGGCAGGCAGTAGCCTTCCGGGTCGTACTTCGATTCGTTCCGCACGTTGTAATCGTAGACTGCCGCCGACCAGGGCATGAACGGCACCAGCGGTTCGAGCCGCGACCCGTCGTGCTTGGGATCATGACCGACGAGGCCGACCGATCCGCCGACTGAAGGCAAATCGCTCCCCCCCTCTGTCTTGTCGATGCGCAAGCCCATGTTCCTGATCCAGGGCACCCCCCAGACTCCCTGCTCGCCGGGAGCGCGTCCGAGGTTCGGCGTCCCGTCGGCAAGACGCGGCGTCGGAGCCGGGGCCGGCGGCGCGCCGCGCTGCGCGAGGACAACCGGGGTTACCGGCAGGATCGCCGCCGCGAGCATGAGTCCGATGAGCCGGACCGTCATGCATCCTTTCACGTCAGGCCTCCTTCCAGACCTTGCGGGCCGTATCCACGACCAACTCCAATTTGCGCCACTGGTCTTCTTCGCTCAGGAGGTTGCCTTCCATGGTGGAGGCGAAGCCGCATTGCGGGCTGACGGCGAGGTTCTCGATCGGCACGAAGCGGCTGGCCTCCTCGATGCGGCGGATCAGCAGGTCCCGCGACTCGAGCTTCGGGACCTTGCTGCTCACGAGGCCGAGCACGACGGCCTTGGAACGAGGCACGAAGCGCAGCGCCTCGAACGTCCCCGCCCGCTCGGACTCGTACTCCAGCAGGAACAGGTCGACGTTGAGCTGCGTGAAGAGCCGTTCCGCGATCGGATCGTAGCCGCCTTCGGCGTACCACTGGCTCCGGTTGTTGCCGCGACACAGGTGCATCGCCAGCGTCACGCCGTCGCGCTTCACGCCCTCGAGACAGGCGTTGTCGACGCGAATCGCTTCGTCGAGGGCGGCCTCCGGGTCGACGCCCATCTCATCGTGGACGAACTGCCGCCACTTCGGATCGATGTAGTAGCTGTACCGCGGCGCGTCGATCTGGATGTACTTGATCCCCTCCTGGATGAGCGCCCGGATCTCCGCCCTCATGATCGGCACGATGTCCCACAGGAACTCGGAATAGGTCGGATACGCGCGCTCACTCACGCCTTTCTTGTACGCGATGGCGGGAAACTGGTTCGCCGTCGGCAGCGTGATCTTGATGTCACCAGGGGCGTGTTCTTTGAGGAAATCCACTTCATGCTTCGTCAGCCGCTTGGTCTGCCGAAGCTTGGCCACCACGGCGCCGCCCGGCGCGCCAACGCCCTTTGCGGCGCTCACGCCTACGGGGGCTCCCTTCCAGGTGCGGGCGAGCTCGTACTGGGGATCCAGGCCCTCGACCGAATCGTAAAAGTCGCTCATGAAGCCCGTGCGGCGCAGCTCGCCGTCGGTGAAGATCCGGAAGCCGGCGTCCTTCTGGCGCTTCAGGACGCCAAGAATGTACCGGTCTTCCATGGCCGTGAGCCGCTGGCGCGTGACGTTCGGATCTGTGCGGGCCTCCAGCAGATCTGACGGTCGCAGGAGGCTGCCGACGTGGTCTGCCCTGTATGGGGACGCCATGTGTCAGTGTTCCTTCCCTTCGGTTAATGGGTCCTTCCCGACGCGACGGGCGGCTTCGCCTGGTGAGACATCGAGAAGATCACGTGGAGTGACATCAGCGCCTGGAGCGGATGCGCGCCTGCCTCGACCAGGGGGCCGACGTGGTCGCTGACCAGCCCGCCCTTGCCGACGCTGATCAGCTCCTCGGCGGCGCGGCGCTGCTGCGCGTTCAGATCGTACTCGGCGGCCACTCCGTCGAGGTTCTCGATCACGCGCTCGCGAAGCTCCGCGCTGTGGCGGACCTCGAACAGGAGACGGTTGAGACCGTAGGCCTCAGCCGGCGGATGCTTGTAGAACTGGAAGCCCTGGTTCTTGAACGTGAACCCGCCATACATTGGTCCGTGGTCCGCGGTACTTGGGGCTTGGGCCGCGCGCTCGGGCAGAAACCGCATCATCGCGAGCCCGTGGTGCCAGGTCGGGATGTAGTCAATGAGCGTGCCGGGCTGCCGCCCGATCGCGCCGAACATCATGGCCCAGGTGAGCAGTTCCGTGTTGCCCACCTCGTCGAGCTGTGTCCCGGTCATGTTCAGCAAGGCGTCCGTGTTGCCCGCCTCGAACTGCGCGAGGAGCCAGCGATCGAAGTCGAACTCCGGCGAGAGGTACTTCTTCGTTCCGGGGAAATGCGACATGCCGCCGCTCGCAATCAGCGCGACCCGCTCCTTGCGCCCTTTGATGATTTCGCCGATGGCCCTGCCGAGTGCGGCGCACCGCCTCGGCGTCGGCAGGGGGGGAACGTAGACATTGGTGAAGAACGGGATGACGGGGATGTTCCGCCCGCCGATCACGTGCTCGAACGGCACGGCAAAGGCATGGCCGAGCTCGGCGTCTTCGGAATACGCAATGTCGAAGGCGTGCTCGACCACCAGCCTGTTCAGCAAGTCCTCAGCCATCTCGCGATGGACCGGCAGGTCGTATTCGCGGCCGGCAAACTTCGCAATCGCGCGGCTGCCCGCGATGATCGCAAACGTCGGAATGCAGGTGACCGAAAAGGTCTCGACATGATCGCTGCCGAGAAACACGATGACGTCCGGCTTCGTCTCGTCGAGCACCTGCCCCAGCTCTGCCATGCCCCGACCGGCCGCGTCGAGCTCGTCCGGCTTCTCGTCCGGGGGACGCGTGAACATGTAAGGCGTGTGGCACGTGCCGACCGCCGCGACGATCTCACCCATAACGTTCTCCTTCTCGACCTCTCCCTACGGTTTCACGCGATCGCCTTCCCAATCCGCGGGTAGACCCGTCGAGCGTTGTTCTCGAAGATCTTGCGCCGGTCGGCGTCCCCAATCGACGTCAGGGCGTCGATGTAGCGCTTGGTGTCGTCGAAGTAGTGCCCCGTCTCGGGATCGATGCCGCGCACGGCGCCGACCATCTCCGATCCGAAGAGAATGTTATCAGCTGGCACGACCTTCACGAGGAGCTCGATGCCCGGCCGGTGGTAGACGCACGTGTCGAAGAACACGTTGTTCCGAATCAGCTCGCCGAGCGGCGGCCGCTTCATGTCCTGCGCCAGGCCGCGGTACCTTCCCCAGTGGTATGGCACGGCGCCGCCGCCGTGCGGAATGACGAAGCGGAGCGTTGGAAAGCTCTTGAACAGATCGGCCGTCAGGAACTGCATGAACGCGGTCGTGTCCGCGTTGATGTAGTGTGCGCCGGTCGTATGAAAGTTCGGGTTGCAGGACGAGCTGACGTGGACCATGGCGGGCACGTCGAGCTCGACCATTTTTTCATAGAGGGGGTACCACCAGCGATCGGTGAGCGGGGGGGCCGTCCAGTGACCGCCGGACGGGTCGGGATTCAGGTTGCACCCGATGAACCCGAACCCGTTCACGCAGCGCTCGAGCTCGTCGATACAGTTCTCCAGCGGCGCGCCCGGCGACTGGGGCAGCTGGCACACCCCCACGAAGTTCTTGGGATAGAGCGCGCACACGCGCGCGATCAGGTCGTTGCAGTGTTGCGACCAGTACAGGCTCGTCGTCGCATCGCCGATCTGGTGCCCCATCGCCGACGCGCGGGGCGAAAAGATCGTGACGTCGGTGCCGCGGTCTCGCTGCAGCTTCAGCTGGGCGTTCTCGAGGCTCTCGCGGATCTCGTCGTCGGAGATCGCGACGACACCCTTCGACTGCGGGCGAGACGGATCTTTCAGGCCCGCGATCTGGGCGTCGCGATAGGCCTGGAGCGCTTTCGGCGCGGTGGTATAGTGCCCGTGGCAGTCGATGATCACTGGAGCGTGGCCTTTTCGATCCGGTCGAGGAGCGCCATGGTCGGCAGGCAGCTCTGCGCGCTCGACTCCGGCTCACGCCCCTCGCGGATGGCGCTCGTGAACTCTACGTCCTGGCGGTCGAAAGCGGGCGTGGCGTCGAGCGCCACTTCCTTGCCTTCGCTGTCGGTCATCCCGTCGCGATAGACCCTGTAGGTCTCTTCCTCGCCGATGTACCGGTAAAAGCCGCCGAACGGGCCTTTGTTGTTGAACGACATCGCCATCGAGAAAAGCGTTCCCTTTTTCGACTTCATGCCGACCGTCATGTCCATGGGAATGCCCAGGACCGCATGATTCGGCCCCTTCTGCCCCCACACGGTGAAGCTCGAGTCTTTGTGGGTCGACCCGCCGAGGATCCACTGCGCGAGGTCGACCGAGTGGCAGCCGTGGTGCCATAACAGGTTGTCGACCCACGATCGCGGCTGCCCGTGCATGTTGGTGTTCTCGCGACGGAAGAAGTAGGTTTCGACGACCATGTGGTGCAGGTGGAACGTGCCCTCCTGAACGCGCCGGCGAATCTCTCGATGGGGCGACGAGAAGCGCCGCGTGTGCGTGACCATGCAAATCTTCCCCGACTGCTTCACCGCCTGCACCATGCGCTCGGCGTCCGGCAGGTTGAGGCTCATCGGGATCTCGACCTGGACATGCTTGCCCTTGCCGAGCGCCATCACCGTCTGGTCGGCGTGCATGCTGCTCGGCGTCGTCAGGATGACGGCATCGACGCCGGGGCGGTCGAGTGATTCTTCAAGGCTCGTCGAAAAATACGGGACGCCCCACTCCCGGGCGAAGGCCTTGCCGCCCTCTTCGGTACGGCTGTTCACGGACACGACCTGGACGCCGGCGATTTTCGCCAGCGCCTTCATGTGGATGGCCCCCATGGCGCCCGTTCCTGCCAGGCAGATTTTCATCGCGCGACTCTCGAGCGGTCGGGAAGACGCATGGCCCGAGACATGATACTGCAATGTCAGTTGGATTCGCTCGGAGCTCAGGCGTCCAGAAGCCGCGTCGGGTTGGTCACCGCCATCGTGTGGATCTCATCGACGGTGAAGCCGGCGTCGAGGAGCCGCTGCGCGAACATCCCGAAGCCGTCCGAGACAGGCGGATTGATCGCCTGACCCAGGTCGGTGGAGATCACTGCGCGGGACACGCCTGCCTTCCGGATGTTGGCGAACGCGGCTTCCCACGTCGCCTTTCCGGTGTAGGTCGTCGTGAAACAATGCTCGATGATCGCTCCGAGATTCGAGAGCTCCCTCTGCTCATCGCCGGTGAGGTTCTGCGAGGGGAACTCGGCATGGGTGACGACGACCTTCGCGAGGCCCATCTCCTTCGCCGCGCGCACGAGCGCGAAGATTTCCGTCCGCCCGAGATGTCCCGTCGCAAGAATCATGTCGTGCTTCCGAATCCGCTCGAGGCATCGCCTCGCGGCCTCGACGAGGCGGCCCGATTCGTCAACCACCGACAGCGGCGGCGGCGATATCCCTTCGGCCGCCAGCTCGCGCTGAATCTTCGCCCAGAACGGAAGCTTCGCGCTGCCGCCGTCGAGCCGCCCGGCCGTCTCGTTCTGCGCGTCGACCGTCGGCATCCACACGATCTTGCAGCCCGTGCGGCCCGCGAGCTCGACCGCCACGGGATTCAAGCCGCCTACGCTGTGGTTCAGCGTCAGCGCGCCGAACACCCGGCTGCCCGCGACCGCCTTGCTGACGACCTGCGCGCGCTCGCCGGTCTGGATGTAGTGCGATTTCAGCACGAACCCCTTCATCCCGTGCGCGAGGAACTCCCTGGCGCAATCGATATCGTCGATGCGGCGCGCTATCACGTCCGGGGCCACATGAACCTGCAAATCGTAGGCGCCCTCCAACGCTTTCCACGCGCGATCGGACACTTGAATAGCGGCGGCGATGGACGTCTCGGACATGCGGCGTATTCTCCCTTATGGGCGCTCGGGGCCTCAAGTCGCGTGCGCTCGCCAGCGTCAAAGCGATCGCCATACGCGCGCGCCCTCGGCACGGAACGGCCCTTCGTATACGGTTCCCCCTCCACAGCGCTCCAACACGGCACGAGCGTGATCCGCCAACCGGACACCTTCGTCTTCGCCGTCCACGATGCCGTAGACGGAGGGTCCCCACGAGCTCTGTCCCACGCCCGAGGCGCCACATTCCGCCATCCGGCGCACGAGCTCCGCGCTCGGCCCGGGCGCGAACACCCCGCCCTGCACAGGAGCGAACCAGCGGCCGGTCATCGCCTGAATCGCCGTCAGCGCGCGGCCGAACGCCCCGAGATCGGCGTCCGCAAGCGCGGGCAGAAGCGCCATCAGGACGAGATGGGCGATCTGCTCGACCTCACCATCAGGTGGCGGTGGGAGCCTGGCGAACGCCGCAGCCTCCTCAGCGCCGCTCATGGCGGGCGCATGCCGAGGCACCGCCACGACGGAGCGCCACGTCGGTGGAAACGGGAGCCGCGCAATCAGCGGACCGACGCCGGCCACCCGCCGGCCGCCCTCGCTGTCCTGGAGGGGGGCGCGTCTGCTGACGACGCGCCGGCCGCCCTCGACAACGAGGCCGCCACCCGCAAACGTCCATGTGCCGACAGCCGAACGCTGCGCGCGCCCCACGGCAAGCGCCAAGTCGGCCGCGCTCGCCCCCACGCCGTACAACTCGGCGAGCGCCTTGGCGACCGCGAGCGCGAGCTGCGTCCCTGACCCGAGCCCGGCGTGCGCCGGGAGCACCCGATGGACCGTGATGTGCGCGCCGATGCCGGCGGCATTGTCGACGTCGCTGCCAGGGGCGCCAAGGGCGTAATGCGCGAGGAAGGCGCGGGCGAAGCCGGCCGCGCGTTCCGCGTCTGCTCCGTCGACGGCAAGCGTCGGCGCCCGGCAGGCGGAGACGAGGAGAGTGGGGGGAGAGGCCGCCGCCCCGATGCCGCCGAACCAGCGGCCCCGCGCGCCGCGCAAATCGAGCACGCCGAAGTGGAGGCGCGCCGCCGCTTCGACGAAGACGGTGCCGGACCCGCTCACGGCGTCGCCGGCTCCCGCCGCGATCGGATGTAGCCCGCGAGAATCGCCATCGCCTCGAATTCGCGTGGACCGGCCGTCTTGTCGACGATCGTCTGCAGCCGCGTCAGCTCGCTTTCGACGAACTCGCGAGAGAGGAGGTGCAAACGCGTGGCGTAGATGGCGATCTCGAGCACGGCGTGGCACGCGCGGTTGAAACCCACGAACTCGCGGCGCGCGCCGCGGTGCACGACCGAGGTTTCGATCCGTGACCGCGGCGGCGCACTGTCGATCGATCGCACCTCCACCTCCCGCCACGTGCAGCAGTCGGCGAGGACGACACCGCGCACCGCCACGGCCGGCACGGTCGGATACACGGGGTTTGAGATCGCGGCGCGCGCGAACACACGCACATCGTCGGTCAAGTTGACCACGGCGGCGCTCGTCGCCGCCACGTTGCGATACGTCGCGGTGTCCAGAAACGGCTTGAGGACGATCGCGTCCTCGGCCCATTCGACACCCATCGGCGCAATATTGATCGCGCCGTCAGCCCCGAGGCTGGTGACGATGGATTCAACGATCACGACCGAGACCCAGGATCACGAATCATCGCGCGGGGGTTTTGGGCTTCGATCGCTGTGTGAGCCTCACGTGGTCGGTGACCGCGTCATCGGCCGGAGTCAGATACCCCCACGACAGCGCCCCCTCCTGTCGATACGTCTTGCCGAGCGTCACGGCGAGACCCGCGCGCGCGAGCTCGCGACCCAGGTAGAACGCGTGCATCGGCTCGGTGACTTCGAGCTCGGCGAACAGGTCCGCGAGGCGTCCGGGATCGGTGCAGCGAACGAACCGCTCGTTGTTCAGGACCGTAATCCCCTCGCGATCCGCGAAGATACGGAAGTTCGGGTCGGTGATTCGCACTTGGAGCGCGCGCAAGTCCTGCTCGCTGAACGCCAGCACCGCCGGGTCTTTCACCGTGACGAGCCGGTCGTCGACGCCCTTGGGGATCGTGTGCCCCGTCACGGCGTAGTGCATCAGGCGTCGCGCCACGTCGACCTCGCGTACCGCCCCGCGAGCCCACGGGATCACTTCCGTCGTCAGCACGGCCCGCACGCCCAGCTCCTGGCAGATGGCGATCAGGAGCGCGTTGACGCCGGTCGAATCGGCCGCCGTCAGCTCCGTGAGGTTGCCGATTCCCATCAGCATCGGCGTGCCCGGATAGCGGCGGCGCACCTCGGCGTATCGCTCGAGCGACGCCATGAAGCCGAAGCCGATCGGCTCGAGAATCGGATCGATCAGGTAGCCGACGCCCCACTCCTCCAACTTCTCGAGGATCGGATCCAGCGTGTCGAGCCCGCCGCCGAGCTCGGGGACGGCGACGACGCGCGCGCGCGTCCCGGCGAGATCCCTCGCGACGTCAAGGTTCGAGCCGTTCACGCTCAGCACCAGCTCCGCACCGGCCGCGACCGCCGTCCGAATCTCGTCCGCGTCGAACGTGTCGACGCTCACGCGGACCCCCGCACCGGCCAGGCCACGAACGACGTCGCCGAGCGCCGGGAAGGCCACGCCAGGCGTGCAGCCGATATCGATCACGTCGGCGCCGGACGCGAGGAAGTAGTGCGCGGCGTCGCGGACGGCGTCGAGCGACAGCCGGGGAACGTTGTTGATCTCGGCGACGATCTCGATGTCCCACGCGCCGTAATCGCGCCTCGTCGCGGCGCTCCCGAAGTAGTGCGGGATCTCGCGGAGATCCTTCGGGCCTTTCTCGACCGACACGCCCACCTTTTCGGCAATGACTTGGGGATCGCCCTCGCACAGCCCGGGGATCAGCACGAGATCGGTCCCTTCGGGTACCGTCAACGCGCGCGCAATCCAGTCGGTCGTCATCAATGCTGCGACGGTGATACCCATCGCCGTGACGTCGTACGCGAAGTCGGGCGCCATCTCGGCGAGGACGCGTTGGAGCGCCGGTTCGGCGAGACGGCCCGTGACGAACTGCACGCGGCGCCAGTCGGCGGAAGCAGGGGCCTGGTCCCCGTTCCGCCGCGGACGACCGACCTGGTCGGTCAACGCGGATCGCCGCTCCGCACGAACTTGTCCGGCGTGCCGGTGAGCGCGCCGCCTGCGGGCGGGCGCCACAACGCGATCTCTTCGATCCGGCGGGCGAGCGCGAAGTCCTTGTCGGTGATTCCGCCGGCGCTGTGCGTCGACAGCTTCACCGTCACGCGCCCCCACGTGACCGCCAGGTCCGGATGGTGGTAGGCCGCCTCCGCGCAGAAGCCGATGGCGCCGACCAGCATAAGGGTCGTCGGCCAGCCGTCGGTCTTGTAGACGCGACGGATCCAGCCGTCCTCGAAGTACCAACCCGGAAGCTCTTGGAGGCGCTTGGCAATCTCGGACTCGGAATAGGTCGGTTCTTTCTCTGGCATGGGGACCTCACATGACGTGCTCATCACATTACGGCGCCGCCGCCGACCAGGATCGTCTGCCCGGTCAGGAAGGCAGCGGCCGGCGATGCGAGAAAGACCGCCGCTCCGGCCACATCGTCAGGCGTGCCCCAGCGTTGGAGCGGCGTCGACTCGACAACCGTGCGGCGCCACCGCGCTTCCGCGGCAGCGCCGAAGGCAGTCTCGATGAAGCCGGGCGCGATGATGTTCACCCGCACCCGCGGCGCCACCGATCGCGCGAGCGATTTGCTGAACGCCAGGACGCCACCCTTCACGGCCGAGTACAGCTGGGGATTCAGCCCAGCCATGCCGATGAGCGCGTGATCCCAGCTCATGTTGATGATGACGCCGCCTTCCTCTTGCGCGGCTAACATCTCTGCCGCCTCCCACGAAGCGAGCATCGTTCCGCGCAAATCGACGCCAAGGAGCAGATCGAGCTTTTCGATGCGCGAAAGCGAGGCGCCGTCTCCCGTCAGGATGTCGGCCCCGGCGTTGTTGATCCAGACGTCGAGCCGTCCCAGGGCGCGTTGGGACGCCGACCTGAGCTCGCTGACCGATCGGGCGTCGGCGAGATCCAGATGAATCGCAGCCGCCCGGCGACCCAACGCGCGGATCGCCTGCGTCACGTCATCGGCGCCGGCCGCGTTCGCCCGATAGGTGGTCACGACGTCGGCTCCCGCACGCGCGGCGGCCAGCGCGATCGCCTGGCCGATGCCGCTCGACCCGCCGGTCACGAGCACGGCGCGACCCGTGAGCGGCAGATCGATCATGAATCCAGATGATACAGTAGCCGCCATGGAGCTGCTGGTCAGCGTCACCAACGCAACCGAAGCCTTGGCCGCTGTTCGGGGCGGGGCCGATATCATCGATGCGAAGGACGCCAAAGACCCGCAAGCCGGCGCGCTCGGCGCCGTGTCGCCAAGCGTGCTGCGCGAGATCTGCGCGGCAGTCGGCACCAGACGGCCGGTCACGGCCGCCATCGGCGACGCGGCCGACGAAGGCGCGATTGAGCGCATGGCGTTCGCGTACGCCGCGGGAGGGGCGGCCCTCGTGAAGGTTGGCTTCGCGGGAATCGGCAGCGACGCGCGCGTCGCCCGGCTCTCGGCTGCCGCCTGGCACGGCGTCGCAGTCGGCGGCAACGGCAAGAGTGGGCTCGTCATGGTCGGGTACGCCGACGCCCACCGGGCAGCGAGCGTCGAACCCGCAGCGGTCGTGGAGATCGCGGCTCGCACCGGCGCACGTGGCGTGATGCTCGACACGGCCGACAAGAACGGTCCGGGTCTTCGGACACTCATCGAGCTCGGCGCCCTCACGGCATGGGTGGCCCGCGCACACGACTATGGCCTCATCGTCGCGCTTGCCGGGAAGCTGACGGCGGACGACCTGCCGTTCGTGCGCGACGCGGGCGCGGACATCGCCGGTGTGCGAGGGGCGGCGTGCGATAGGGGCCGCGCGGGGTGTGTGTCGGCCGCCCGCGTCAGGGCGTTGTGCGCCGCGTGTGTTCCACCGTTGGCAGCAGCGCCGTCCGTAAGGCGTCGAGCCGATCGGCCGGAACGATTGTCGCCCTGACCTTTGCCGGCAGCGCGCGCGCGAAATACGGATCGACCACGGCCCTTGCGGCGCTTGCCTCGTGGACGCCGCGTGGTTTCACGAGGACGAGCCGGTGCGCTCCCAGGGAGCCGGCCACCCAGGCGGCGATGCTGTCACTCGTCACGTCCCACGAGTGCGGCAGCGGATCGGTCTCGCGCAGCCAGCGCGACGGGGCGAGCACGGGAACCCGATCGGCGCTGATCGCTGTGGAGATCTCGCTCGGTTCCTGGACGAATCGAGCCCCGGCCAACCGCTCAGCGATGAGATGCGCGCACTGATCCATGGCGAGCACCGCCATCCAGTGCGCGGTCGTATCGGAAAGGCCAAGCCGCCGGTCCATCGCGCGGACCGCATCGGCGAACGGTCCCCCGCCGGGCACGATGAGCAGTTTCTGCGATCGCGCGGCTCCGGCAACGGCCGACAACGCCGCATCGAGCGCTTCGATATCTTCGAGGACGCCGCCGCCGATCTTCACGACCGCGTCGACGACCGCGGCTGTCACTCGCAACTCTGTCATTGCAGTATACTGCGGTCCGCTGACCCGAAGCCGGAGGACTGGATGACGTCTTTCACACGGTCGTGGGCGTTCGCCGCCTTACTGTGCCTCTCGTCCGTAGGACTCGCCACGGGCCTGCTGCAGGCGCAGCGGAACACCCAGAACGCGGCCGCTGCCGATTACATCACAGGCGTCGTGCAGGGCGGGCAGGGTCCGGAAGCCGGCGTGTGGGTCATCGCGGAGACGAAAGATCTGCCGACCAATTTCATCAAGATCGTCGTCACCGACGAGCAGGGGCGCTTCATGTTGCCCGAGCTTCCCGCCGCGAGCTACCGCGTCTGGGTTCGAGGATATGGCCTCGTCGACTCGACGCCAATCCAGTTGAAACCCGGGACGAGCGCGATCACCCTGCGGGCCGCGGCCGCGAAGAGTCCCCAGGAAGCGGCAAGAGTCTATCCCGGCAACTACTGGTTGTCGCTCCTCGAGCCACCGGGCAGGGGCGAGTTTCCCGGCACGGGCCCGCAGGGCAACGGGCTCGGGCCGAACATGTCGTCCCAGAATCAGTGGATCAACTCGTTGAAGTCCGACTGCAACTTCTGCCACCAGCTCGGCAACCAGCTCACACGCACGGTCGACGATGTGCTCGCGGCGAAGCCGGAGCTCAAAACGCACGCCGAAGCATGGGAGTGGCGTCTGGGGACGGGCGTACGCGGGACGTCGATGTATTCGGTCCTGATGAACCAGGGCAAGGAACGATCGCTCAAAGCCTATGCCGATTGGACCGAGCGCATCGCGAAAGGCGAAGTGCCGGCGCCGCCTCCGCGACCCAAAGGCATCGAGCGCAATGTCGTCGTGACGCTCTGGGACGTTGGTGACGACCATTCGTTCATGCACGACGAGATCGCGACCGACAGGAACCATCCAACCGTGAACGCCGGCGGCCCCATCTACGCGGTTTCGGCGGGCCACGGCCAGCTCGTCATCCTGAACCCGAGGGAAAACAGCACCCACGCGCTGGATATTCCGACGCGGGATGCCAGGGAACACGTCCCGTCTCGCTTCCCGGCGCCCAATCGCCCGTCGCTGCACTGGGGCAACGAGCACCTCTGGGGCAATCCGCCCTACGATCCCGCCGATCCCCACAACCCGATGATCGACAGCAAGGGTCGTGTGTGGATGACCTCGAAGATCCGCGCCAATCAGGATCCATCATGGTGCAGCGATCCGGCAAACAAGTTCGCCGACTGGTTCCCCCTTCGTGCGAGCGGGCGGCAGGCGTCGTTCTACGATCCCAAGACCGGCAAGTTCACGCTCATCGATACCTGTTTCGCGACGCATCACCTGCAGTTCGACAACGACCCGGACGAGACGTTGTACTTCAACGAGCTGACGGGCCCCGTCTTCGGATGGATCGACACCAAGGTGTTCGACGAGACGCAGGACGAGCAGAAAGCCGCGGGTTGGTGCGGCCAGGTACTCGACACCAACGGCGACGGCAAAATCACCAAGCCATGGAACATGCCAGCGGGTCGCGGCCGCGATTCCGCGCTGTATCAAGGCGACACCGCCACGGGCGGAACCGCCGCGCCGTCCGGGGGCGGGGCGCGCGGACGCGGCCCGGCGCCTGCCTTCGATCCCAAGTTGGATACGCTGGTCAGCTACAGCATGTACTCCGTGATCCCGAGCCCGGTCGACGACACCGTGTGGGGAGTCTCCGAGCGCTACCCGGGCTTTCTCATCCGCCTGCAGCGCGGCGACAACCCGCCCTCGTCTTGCAAGACCCAAATCTTCAAGGTGCCTGAACCGGGCTTCGACCCGCGCGGCGTCGACGTCGACAGCCACGGCGTGGTCTGGACGGCGCTGGCGGCGAGCAGTCACCTCGCCAGCTTCGACGTGCGCAAGTGTACCGATCTGAACGGCCCGGCCAAAACCGACGGCAGCCAGTGCCGGGAAGGGTGGACGTTGTATCAGACGACCGGTCCGAAGCTGAAGGGCACCGACATCCCTGCCGATTTCCACTATTACAACTGGGTGGATCGGCACAACATCGCCGGATTCGGGGCGGACACGCCCATGGCGAACGGGTCGAACTCGGACGCGCTGCTGGTGCTGAATCCTCAGACGAGAGAATGGACGACGCTCCGCGTGCCGTATCCGCTCGGATTCTACTCACGCGGCATGGACGGCCGCATCGACAATTCGAATGCCGGGTGGAAAGGCCGCGCTTTGTACGCGAACTACGGTACGCATTTCGTCTGGCACATCGAAGGCGGAAAAGGTGCCAAGGGGAAAATCGCGAAATTCCAGATCCGGCCGAACCCGCTGGCTCGCTAGTGCGCGTGATCGGCGTGATCGACCTGCTCGGCGGGCGCGCTGTTCACGCCCGCGGCGGGCGGCGAGAGACGTACCAGCCGGTGAGATGCGTCGCGGAACGAGCGATCGAGCCGGGGGACGCGGTCGCCCTCGCTCGGGCATACGTCGAGCAGCTGGGTGTCACCGAGCTCTACGCGGCCGACCTGGACGCACTCACAGGCCGCCCGTCTCAGGATGAGCTCGTCGCGGCCGTCGCGGCGTTTGGCACGTTGCGCCGCGTACCTCTGCTGCTTGACGCCGGCGTCACATCGATTGACGGCGCGCGCCACGCGATCGCGCTGGGCGCGGATCGTGTCGTGGTCGCACTCGAAACGCTGCCCGGATACAGCGCGCTCCGTGACGTCTGCGCCGCCGTCGGTGGCGGCCGCGTCGCCTTCAGCCTCGACCTACGCAATAGCCGGCCGGTCGTCGCGAGCGGGAGCGCGATTCCGGCCGACGAGCCGGCCGACGTCGTCGCGTCCCACGCGAAGGAGGCTGGCGCCGGGGCAATCATCGTCATCGATCTGGCGCGCGTCGGAACCGGCACCGGCCTCGACCTGGAGCTGCTCGCACGAGTCCGTGACGCCACACCCGGACTGACGCTCTTGGCCGGGGGCGGCGTCAGCAGCGTTGACGACCTCGCTCGGCTCGGTGACGCCGGTTGCGAGGGCGCGCTGGTGGCGACCGCGCTGCACGACGGCCGAATCGGCGCCAGCGAGATCGCCGCAGCGGGCTGTCATCGCAGCTTCTCGCGATAAACGGCCCACTGGCCGAAGTTCTCCTCGACTTCCATCTCGATCGCGGTCAGGCCGCGCGCGCCCATTTTCTCGAGCTCGGCCCGAAGGCGCGTCGCCAAGAGCTCCGCCAGCATCTCGACAGTGGTGTTCGGCACCGGCAGAAGAGCGCAATCGGCGCGCGGAAACTCATAGCGCGGTTTCCCCTCGTAGGCCACCTTCACGGCATCGCCATCCTCGGTCACCTGGATTTTCGGGTTCTCGAGCGGAAGCAGGACCTTGTGGTCGATCTGGTCGCACAGCTCGCGCATGAGGCGTTTCAAGACCACGAAGTCGAAGACGAACCACGTTTCCTGGTCGAGTTGCCCCTCGACCGTCACCCGCGCGCGATAGTTGTGGCCGTGCAGCCCTTCGCACCGATGTCCGGCGAAGGTGATGAAATGCGCCGAGGCGAACACGAGATAGTCCTTGGCGACCGAGACGCTGAATTCACCGCGATGCTGCATCGCGTCCTCCCGCGACTCCCCCCGACTCCGCGTCCCGCGCGCGGCCCTGCCCCTCCAGCGCATCAGGGGCGCGCCACCAGCCGCCGCCGAGCAGCACGACGAAAATCGCGGCCGCCGTCAGGTCCGCCGCCGTTCCCGGGTTTGCGAGGTGGCGCGGGTCGCGCAGTCCTTGGTCGATGCGCTGGATGGCTTCGCGTCCCCGGGCGGTGCGGACGCCGCCGGCGGCGAGGGCTGCGCAGGCCTGTCGCGACACCGCGGCCGCCATCGCCGCGCCGCCTCTTCGGGCGATGTGCGTGTCGGCAGCCGCCGCCAGCAGCGTCAGGAAAGCCTCGACGCTGGCGTCGTCCCACGAGAGCCCGTCTCGTCGCGCCCGCCTGAGCGCCGGCACCCCAGTGAGGAACGTCAGCTCGAACGTCGTCCCGTACTCGCGGGCTACCAGGTCCCGCTCTGCGGCAAGACGCATCACGTCCAGAAGCGTGCCGGTCGGCTCCTGGGCGACATCCTGATCGTCGACTGTGCCGAGCCCGCGGGGCGCGGCGAGACGAATCGCCTCGTACACCTCGCGGGCATCCTCAACCGTCGTGGCTTCGAGGACCCGCTGGAGCGTGTCGCGAAAGGTTGACTGGCCGCCGTCGACTGTCACGTCGAGGGCGAGGCTGCCCTCGATGAGCGCCGCGCGAGCCAGCGGCGCCAGCAGCAGCACGATTCCCAGGTTGCTGTTTGTCCGCGTCCACCGCGCCGTCGCGTCGATCGCGAGACGCACCGTCGAGCCGAGCGGACGCGTGCCGGCGCCTGCCAGGGGCGCGCCGATCGCTGCCGCGCTGGCGAGGAATTCCTCGTAGCCGAGGTCGGCGAAATTGCGGCCAGGCGAGACGTTCCCGGGCTTCGGGGCGCTCGCCTCGAGCAGGCAGGCGAGCTGCGCCGCGATGGCGACATCTGCGGCCGCCAATCGCCCGGTCGATGCTCGCCCCACGGTGCTCATTTATGTCGCCACCGCCGCCCCGAGCCGCGGCGACCGGACACGATCCGCCACATGGTCCACTATCGTCCCAGCAACGTCCATCCCGGTCGCGCGCTGCAACCCTTGCCATCCGGGGATGCCGTTCACCTCGAGAACGAACACCGTCCCGTCCCTGGACGGCAGCAGGTCGACGCCCGCGTAGTCGGCGCCAATCGCTGCCGCCGCTCGGAGCGCGAGCGATGTCCATTCCGCCGGCAGCTCGAACGGCCTCGCCGTGCCACCGCGCGACACGTTGGTCCGCCAGTCACCGCGCCCAGCCGATCGCTCGATTGCGCCAACGACCCGTCCGCCGACAACGAACGCGCGCACGTCGCGGTTGCCGGAATCGACCACGTGCTGAATGTAGAAGACGGGGCGCGTCCGGTCGAGCGCCTGCAGAACCCGAAACGCGACGTCTGGATCGGCGATGCGCACGATGCCGTGGCCCATGGATCCAAAAATCGGCTTGATGACGATCGCGGGTTCACCTTCGCCCGGGACTCGCCGGTCCAGCATCCTGCGGGCGGCAGCCATCGCGTCCTCGACGCGCTCGCCGACGAAGGTCTCGGGCGTCGGCAGGCCCGCCTCGCGAAGCCGCGCGTCGGCGAAAAACTTGTCGACCGATCGCTCGATCGCGCGCGGGGAGTTGATCACCGGCACACCGTGGTCTTCGATCCAATGCAGCGCGTCCACCCGATAAATGATCTGCTCGAGCGAGCCGGCGGGGATGAACCGCGCGAGCACGGCGTCGGCTTCAAGGAGCGCCGTCTCGTCGCACGACAGCCCGCTCGACCGGGTTGCGCCCGCGCTCATGCGCGCGATGAGCGCCTCGTATGGCAGCACGCAACCGGTGTGCCCTCGCGCGTTCAGCGCGCGACACAGCTCATCGGCGTGCCACCCTCGTTTGCTCAGTATGACGACTTGCATGGCCCGCTAGGGGTACAGCGATCGCCGGAGCACGTCCGGGTCGGTTCTGCCCGCATGGAACGTGCGCCCGCTCGTCACGCTCGTGACCCAGACCTCCGCCGGGCTGAAGAGCATCGGGTCGATTTTATAGAAGTCGTGATCGTAGCGCTTGAAGATGTCGTAGAAAGGCGTTCCGTAGTCGGAGGAGGCGGAGGCAGGCAGACGTTTGACGAGATCGGCGACCTCTCCATCGTCCGCACTCACGACGTACCGCGCCTGTCCTCCGTAGAGAATGCAGTCGTTCGTCCGTCCGATCGCGCGGGCGTCGCTCCGAGCGACCGGCGGCCACGGTGCGGAACCGAAGGCGCTCACGACTCGCAGCAGGTCGAAGCCGATCGTGTCCATCTTGTGGAGGCCCGTTTCGAGCACGCGCGCCGCGATCTGGATACCGGCCGAGAGGCTCGCTGTCGGCGCAATGGCCAAGATGAGCGCGTCGACAGCGACGCCGGCCTTGCCAGCCACCCACTTCGCAACGTCGTCGGTTGGAAGCGTGCGACCCTCCAGCACGAGCACGCCACGACGGGCTTGTTCGGCGTAGCCCAGTTTGCCGAACAGCTCCGTCTCCACGCGCGCCTTCGAGCGCAACGGCCCCGAACCCATCGCAAAGAACCCCGGCGGGTTGATCGCCCATCCCGCGTATTGAGACGCCATGCAGGACCGAGCGGGCTGATCCGTCCACACTTGTACTCCGGGCCAGGCCTCTGCGCCTGGCGTCGGACCACCAATTGTGAGCGACGTGAGGGCGATGTGCCCCAACCCTCCCATGCAGAGCTCGGCCAGCACAACGCCCGCCGCGAGACCGCCGGGCGCCTCGATCCCGGCATCGATCACGCGTGCGCCGCTCGGCAGGTTGTGGACGGCGATACCGAGTTCCGCCGCTCGCGCGATGCATTGTTCGGCGAGCGACCACGCGCGTTCGTTCATGTGAAGATCGATCATCTCCCGAGCACCTCGGCCAGCAGCTGCGCGACGGCGGCCGCCGGCGCCGCACGCGCCGCGTCTCCGCCAAGCTCGCCGGTCAAATCGCACGTGGCGAGATCCGCCGCCTCGGCCGCGGCCCGCGCCAGGAACGCACCTCTGCCGGCGAGCACGGCCACGTGCGGTCGTGCGGTGCTCAGACGTCGCAACACTCCGCGGATGCCGTGGCGGATCTGCCGGGTCTGAGCGCGCGCGATGTGATCGGCGATCGCGGTGATATCGGCTGCACCCAGTGTCTCAAGATCCGCGCACACCACGCGAGCCAACCGCGCGCCGGCTTCGGAACGGCTCCGGCCCCGCCCGTCAGGCGTCTCGCAGGTGTACTCCTCTTCTGTAATCCGGCCGAGCCATCGATACACGTCCGCTGTCACCGCAAAATGCTCGGCAGCGAGGCGACAACGGCCGGCGCCAAGCCGTACCGATCGGAGGATGGCGCTCACCGGCGTGCGCAGACATCCGGTGTAGACGAGCTCACCCAGGCGAAGCCTGGCAAGATCCGTGTAACCGCCGGCCGCGACGCGGCCCGCGACTATCGGCACAATGTCTGTGGTCGTGCTGCCGACGTCGACGAACAGCGCATCCGGGTGCGTACGCGCCACCCACGTTGCGCTCGCCATCCAGTTGGCGGCCGCCACGTCAAGCGGCCGCTCCTGCGCTTCTTCGGCTGAGTGGAACCGACCATCGGCGCCGTAGAACCACGTCGCCGATGCCGGAAACGCTGCCCGGAAGGCGCCGACGACGAAGCCAACGCCCTCGCGTTTGGTGGCAAAGCAATCGGCGAGTTCCGCGGTCATGGTGACGGCCATGGCGGGGGGCTCCCCATCGCGTCGGACGGCTTGCGCGGCGCCGGCGCGGTCCGCCAGCGCCGACAGCACAGACGGCAGGCGGGCGTACTCGCGCCAGAGAGGAAATGGGTGCTCGAGTACCGCCTGCGAGCTCCCTTCGTCGGGGTCAACGCGAGACACCTTGATATTGGCGCCGCCCACATCCCAGCCAAGAATCGGCACGCCTGGCCCGGTCACGCAGCGCCTCGGAGCACGACGACCTGGCCCGACGCCGTGAAGCGAACGCGGCGGCACACGTGTGGCGGGGTCGGCAGGCGACCGGCGCAAGCCGCAAGCGCCAGCGCAGCCACGTTTCCGTCGATCGCCGCGCGGACGCCCAGATAGGCGGTCGTGAGACGAGGATTGACTTCGATCACAACGACGTCCGACGCGGTGAGCATGACGTCGACACCGACAACGCCTCGCAGCCCCGGCAGGGCGAGACATGCGTCGACCGCCACCGCCATCGCCTTGGAGGCGAGCGCATGGTTGAACGGTGTTTCCCCGCCGCAATAGGCAAACGTCGGCGACGAGCTCAGGGCCTGCGCATTCACGGTCAAAGCGGTCGCACGGCGGCCGTCGGCGAGGAGCGACACGCTCGCGTCGACGCCTTGGATGTACTCTTGCAGAATCACGCGGCCACCTCGGGTTGCGCGCCGCGCGCGATCGATCGCGGAACGAAGCTCCCGAGCACGGCGGACGAGGCAGACGCCCTGACTGCCCGCTCCACGGATCGGTTTGACGATGATCGGATAACCGATCTCGCATGCAGTACCTTCAGGACTCCCGTAGCAATCGAGCGCGCGCGTGATGGGATGGCGGATTCCCATCGCCGCCAGCCGGCGCGGCAGGCGGGCCTTGTCGGAGGCGCGGCGGACAGCGTCAGAGCTCGAGCCGAGAAGCCTCTTGCGCTGGCGCTCGACTCTCGCAGCCAGCCGACCCAGGCAGCCATCGGTTTCGGGCGCGATCACCCAGACCGCGTCGACGCTCCCGATCAACCGGTCGAGCCGCGCCTCGCGCGCGCGGTCGCCCGCAGGCATGGTCACGACCTCGACGCCGGGCGCCAGGCCATGGCCGGGGCCATCCTCGCGCGCGTCCGCGGTCGTGACGATCTGGTGGGACCCCATCGCAGCGAGATCGCCGACCAGGGCGGCTCGCATGGCACCGCCTTCGCGCACGAGCGAGGCGGGCACGTCCCGTCCCGCGAGCCCGCCGCCGCTCGCAAATTCGTAGACGAGAATCCGCACCGCCCTCAGCTCGCGAGGTTCTGCAGGTGAAAGTGATGTTTGCCGAGCTTGCCACCGTAGTTTCCGGCCGCGATCTCGACGACCCCCGGGCGGCAGGCCGCGTCGATTCCCGCTCGAAGGGCCGCTTCGATCGCCTCACGGTCCAGGCCGTCCACGACGATCTCAAGCACCGCGTTCACGTCGCGGGGCAGGGCGCTCGTCACGTCAGCCCGGCCGCGCAACGTCGGACAGTAGGCGTCGTTTGTCGAGGCGACCATCTTCTTGTAGTGTTTCGCTCCGACCTTGCTGCCGCTGCGAACGACACCCCCCGGAAACGGCAGGATGACGCCACGGACTCGCCGCATCGCGTCGGACGCGGCCTCGGCCGCCGACAGCGCCGCGGCCTGATCGCGGGCAAGAATCAGGAAATTGCCACCGCCGATCGCCTTCTGCACGCCGAAGGTTTCCTGCACGAGGAACTCGCCTTCCATGACCGGAATGCGCCAGTACCGCTGGCCGTCGAGGAATTTGCTCGATTGGTAGCGATCGCCAAAGTGGCGCAGGAGACCGCCGACGACGACGCGCTCAGCGGTCTCCGGCAGACCATCGAAGCAGGCCGTGGTTGGACACGTCAGCACGCACTGGCCGACGCGGTCGACGAGGCGCTGACCGAGGGAGGTCGCGTCGAACGCGAACAGGAGGACGCTCACGCCGGGACGGCCGTCGGGAGTTTCGACTGGAAGGAGATCGGCCTCGATCCCGGCTTCGACCTTGCAGCCGATGATCGATGTCGCGAAGCCGGTCATCGACTGCCCCGCCGTTCGCGCCCACGCCGGGGATTCGGCGGTAATCACGACGCGCGCGGCGCGCATGTCGAAGGCTTCCGCGAACGTGTCGGCGATACGCGGCTTCAGGGCTTGGGGACCTTGATGCGACCCTCCCACAGGCTCTTGTTGTTCTCCTCGCAGGAGTACTCCATCATCTCCCAGTCGGGCCTCAGCGTGAAGGTACGCGAGTTGGTGAACGGCTTGGTGAACGTCTTGGGATCCTCGACGGTGATGTCGTAGGAGATGTGCCCGAGATCGGGCCGAGAGAAGCGCTGAACGAGGTGCAGCTGATCGCTGTGGGGGTGGCCGATCGTGTCCAGCCTTGTCCTGCCGTTGAAGTTGACCGTGTCGATGACGAGCGTGTCGCCTTCCCAGTGCCCGACGGAGTCACCGAACCAGGTCGGGACGCCTTGACGATGCGGTCGGCCGTCGATGGGCACCACGGCGAACCACGAGTTCTGTTCGAAGAGGAACGCGAAGTACGTGTCGCTCTGCATGATCTGCATCGGCTCCGGCGTGTTGACGGACCGGGTCATGCCGAACGGCAGGCACGAGCCCGTGTAGTCCCCTTGAGCCGCGTCGTACTTCTTCCATTCGGCCTCGCCCCAGGAAGTGAACGGCAGGACCGGTGCTCCTTTCTGGTCCTTCCCGTCTTTGGTCATGTCCGGCACGTACGGCTTCGACCACACGCCGCTGAAGTCGACCTTGCCCGACGCCGTTCGCGGCGTCTGCCCCCCTGGCGGCTGGAATCCGCGCTGCGCAGTGGCCACGGCGGGCAACCCCACGGCGAGTGCAACGACCGCGATCAGGCCGCCGAGAATGAGTCGGGTCATGACGACACCTAGGGCTTCGGCGGGGGAGGATTGTCGCCCCCAGACGAGCCGGCGAACACGCTGCGGCCGTCCGCGAGCTTGACCGTCCGCGCGTTGCACGTCTTCGATCCGTCCTTCGCGAGCGCGCCGTCGATGGTAATCGTGTCGCCCACCTTCAGCGAGTTGGGGCTCCAGCCGTTCCGCGTCAGCGTATTGGGCGGACCACCCTCGCACTGCCACGGTTGGACGCCACCCCGCTCGTCCTTCACGTCCAGGTAGACCCAGATATGCGGGTTCGCCCATTCGACTTTCGTGACGGCGCCTGAGAGCGTCACCATCTTGCTTGCGTCGAATTCGGCGGCGAAGGAATGGTGAGCCGAGACGGGCTCGACTGCGACCAGCGCCAGAACCGCCGCAAGGGCGAGACCGATGCGAATCATCGACTGGAACATGGTCTTCTTCATGCGTTTCTTGTACACCGAAGCCCTCCCCCGCGCAATACTCAATGCGGCTGCCAGACGAGTATCTCCCCTCGCCCGGGAACCGCGGCGTCCCCTGTGTAGCGCTGGTAGCTGCCCTGCCGACCGTCGTACGGGAGAGCGTATCCAAACGCCGCCAGACGTCTGGCGTAGAGGCGCACGAACGTCGGGTTGTACGTGGCCGCATACGTGAAGGTCGGCAGCAGCGAAATCGGCTTCAGCGAGATGATGGTGCCCCGGTTCATCCACGCGCCGGTTCGAAGCTCGGCGCCACCTCGCAAGACGATGGTGCCGCCCTTCATTTGCAGCCCGGCGAAATCTCTCACCTGTTCACCGACCACGATCGTGCCGCGCTTCATGCGCATCCCCACCTCGAGGCCGGCCGAGCCGTCGATCAGGATCGTCCCGTCTCTCATCCCAGCCAGGCCGCCGCGGTAAGCCGCGCCGACCTGGCCACCGGCATTCCCGCGCACGTGGATCATGCCACCGGCCATCTCCGCGCCGAGCCAGTCTCCTGCGTCGCCCGACACCTCGATCGAGCCGCCCTTCATCGCCGATCCGAGGTGCATTCCTGCGTGGCCGTGAATGCGGAGCACGCCTCGAGTCATGCCGCGCCCGATCCACTTGACGCGCCGCAGGTCGCCGCGAATCTCGACCGCATCGTCAGGGTCGTGATGACTCGGGCCGCGTGACTCTCGGTCGACCGCGAAGAAGTCATCGAGGCGTCGCTGCCGTTTCCCCAAATACACAGGCAGCGCCCGAACCTCCTCGTCCGTCAGGGGCGCAATCGTGTCGGGCGACAGCACGTCCGCCTCGAGCGGCACCGACGGGGCGTCCTTGAGCGTCAGTGTGAGCATACAGAGTGGGGCTAGGCGCTCGTGCGGCCGCACGCGATCACTTCGGGGTGACGAAGTCGTTCCATTTCCACCGGGTAGTTCGCAAACGACATCGTGTAGACCTTCTCGAAGAGCGGGCGAATGTACTCTTCGATCGCATCGTCGCACGCCGGATGCACGATGAACTCCCGGCCGTCGACGACGTTGCGCACGTCGCCCTCCTCGACCACGATGGCGCCGCCCTTGAGCACGTAGCGCGGGTACGAGAAGAGGAGTCCGTGATCGGGCCTGATGGGATAGATCGCGACGTCGGCGTGGGCGCCCACGCCCAGGTGCCCCTTCTCGGCGAGGCCGAGCGCCCTAGCCGGGCCCGCCGACGTGATGATCGCGATCTCCGACAGCGTGTATTCGCGATCGAGATCCGGGAGCAGGATCCGCCCCCGCGCTTTTTCGGGCAGCTTCTGCACCTGCTCCTTGCGGAACTCGGCGTTCATCAGCATGTGGATGATCTCCGGATACCGCCAGAAGCCTCCGCCGTTCGGATGGTCGGTGGTCAGAAAGATCCGCCAGGGGTCGTCAATCAGCAGGAGCAGCTCGAGACCCACCGCCCACTGCACGGCGTTCACGAGATTTCTGTCCTTGTAGACGTACGGCACGATGCCGCAGCCGGTCTCGTTCTCGACGTCCAGATTCCCCCACTTGCGCCCGGTGAGCTGGTAGAGCAGATGCTGCCACGGACCGTCTGCCGTAATGGTGACCGCGTCGCCGAACAGGACGGCGCCGGCATCGGTCGTCAAATTCTTCTGAGCGCTGAATGCTTCCGCGACGCGCGCCGATTCGGACCGCATCGTGCTCCAGTCGTCGCCCCCGTACGCATGGAACTGCAGATGCGCCAGGTGCGCCCGGTGTCCCTGCAGCACGCTCATCGTCTCGATCGTCGTCGCGAAGTTGCCGGGCACGCCGAGGTTGTTGCAGTGCAGATGGACCGGATGCGGGAGCCCCAGATCATCGGCCATGCCCGCAAGGCTCGCGATGATCTGCGCCGGCGTCACCGTGTTGTACCCCTCGATCGGCGCGTGAAGCGTGTTCGCGTTCTTTCCCCATTTCCAGGCCTCGACGCCGCCGGGATTGACGGCCTTCAGGCCGTACGCTTTCGCCGCCCAGACGAGCCAGGCGACGACCTGCCGCGCGCGCTCGATCTCGCCGGCCTCGAGCAGATCGAGTACGAACTCGTTGTTCGCCATCAGCACGAGCGAGGTCTTGTCGACGATCGGGATGTCGTGGAGCTCCTCGTGCGTGTGGCGCGCCGACAGAATCGGCACGGCCGCCTCATTGACGGTCGTCCAGCCCATGCCTGCGTACAGGTAGCCCGTCGCGAACGTGGTCGGCGTCATGCCGCCCAGCCCGGCGCGGCGGTCGAGACCGTGCAGGAACTTGCGCGCGGCGCGCTGGTTCTCGGGCACCAGTCCGCGCGCGAAGTTGAGGGCGCCGCCCGCGACATGCGTGTGGACGTCGACGCCGCCGGGCATCACGACCATGCCGCTGGCGTCGATCGTGCGAGCGCCCGCGGGCAGGGCGGCCTCGGCGACGATGCGGCCGTCTGCGATGCAGAGATCTTTGACGACCCCGTCGATCCCGTTGGCGGGATCGTAGACGGTCCCTCCGGTGATCCGAAGCATGAACCCTAGGCGATCGCCATCATTCGGCTGGGCGCAGCCGTCCAGGC
Source organism: Vicinamibacterales bacterium (assembly GCA_035510155.1). Classification (GTDB taxonomy): domain Bacteria; phylum Acidobacteriota; class Vicinamibacteria; order Vicinamibacterales; family CAVVIG01; genus DATKHR01. The sequence goes on along the minus strand of DATKHR010000127.1, from coordinate 4,856 downwards.
TGGCTTCGCCGCGACTGCCCGGCGAATGCGGCGGATGACCTCCTCGTCGGTCGGATACGGCGACGTCAGTGCGGGTCTGAGCGGCAGCGGGATCTCGTCCATGCGGTAGGACGTGCCGGGCGCGCTCACGCCGGTGACAGCCGTAGTGATGTGCACGCGCGCGAGCCGGCTGGTGTGCGTCACCTTGGGGTCAAGCACGATCGTCGGGATCCGCGCCAGGTGCTCGATCCCCGGCTGCGGCATCGTCGCGCCCGGATCCGCGCCGAGAACGAGCGCGGCGTCGTTGTCGCCGCGAACGAGAAGATCCACGGTCGAGAACTCTCCCGGATTGAACCGCGGATAGCCGCGCGAGAGATCCACGCCGAACGGATAGCCGGTGGTCCATCGAAGGACGACGTCGGCGCCCGTGACGTTGCCGTGGCCACGCATCGGCATGCAGACGAACTTCGTGAAGGCGTTCATCTCCGCCGTGAGGTTCAGGATGGCACTCGAGTTCATGTGCTTCCCACGCGTCATCGACACGCCCATCCCGAAGAAGATCACGCCGAATCGCGCGCGCTTCATCCGGTCGACGATGTCCTGCAGCCGTTCGACCGTGAGGCCAGTCTCCGACACAATCGCGGGATTGACCGGCTGTCCTTTGACCATCGCCCGCAGGGTGGTCGCAACCTCGAAGTCCTTGCCCGGCCGAATCTGGAGAAAAATGTCCGCGGCCTTCGCGCTGGGCGTCTCGCGAATGTCGACGAGCACCATCGTGCGCGCTTTCCGACCCTCCGGCACGAATTTCCCTTTGGGCGTCAACGTGTACTTGGTGAAGTGCCGCGGGTGGCATTCGGCGGGGTTGCCGCCCCAATACATGATGAAGTCCGCACGATTCTTGACTTCGCCGAGCGTGCACGTAATCTTGCCGCCCAACTGGGCGGCTATCTCAGTGGGGCCGTGTCAAAGGGAGGTGTGACTGTCAATCACACCTCCGATCGATTCCGCGAGCGCGACGGCTTCCCGCTGCGCCTCGCACGTGATGTTGCTGAGCCCGTAGACGAGCGGCATGTTGGCTTCGTAGAGATACGTGGCGGCCGCCTCGATGGCTGCATCGAGCGGCGCGGGTTTCCCGTCCACGAGCGCGTCGGGGAACACGTGTTCCGCCGTGTGGTGCTTGAACCAGGCGTCGCCGAGGCTGCAGGCATTCTTGGCCTTGACGATTCGCTCGCCGTCGGCGTGCAGCTCGATATCGTCGCACACGCATCCGCAGAATGTGCACGTGGCGTTCTTGACGACGCTGAGATTCACGAGGGTCCCTTTCGTCCCGTCCGGGCGCCAGCCTGTCCGCCCGTCCCGGGCGGAATGACGAAGGTTCAACCAAGCTCACGGCCGGGGAAGCTTCCACGAATGCGGCGCGGCATGTACCGGCCGGCTTCGATCATTTCCCAGGCCGAGACGTCGCCGGACGATCGGCCGATGTGGGGGACCTCCGGGCAACCGCCCGTGTTCTTGAACTTAGGCGACGGCTTCAACGTCGACCTCCCAGCCTTTCGAAGTAGGCATTCCCGTGCCATCCGTGAACCGGCCCATCAGCTGACACGTGGGTGGTCCGTACGGGACAAAGATCATGCCCGGGGGAACTTTGCCCTCGATGCACGTAAAAATGACCTGAGCGTGCTCGGTGCTGATTCGCAGGCTGTCCCCAGGTCTGACCCCTACGGCCTTCATGTCGTCGGGATGCATCGTCACGGTGCTGACGGTCGCCTGGTACTCGGTCGAGTCCTTGCCGACATTGATCTGCTGGCCCTGCCTGGTCGTGCGGCCGGCATTCATGATAAAGCGCTTTCGTTCCAATAGGATACCGTTCCTTCCCGTCTGAGGCGTGAATCATAACATATCAGTTTGGCGACCCTTTCAAACGACCTGGGCACCCGCGTCAGCCGGACGGTGCGTCGAGCAACGCGTAGACGCGATTGGCGCGCCGGACGAGCCCGGCGTGGCACTCTTCCGATGCGCGACCCGAGGCGAAGACGGTGCACACGGGCCGGCCCGCGCCGATTCGCGTCCCCGGACTCGGGATGTCGCGGAGGTCTCCGGCGGCCGCGCCGGCCGCGTCCCGTTCAACCAACCACGCCCGCGTGTCGCCCACGACGACGTCCCGTCGCGCGAAGACGACCGCTTTCCCCGTCGCCCTCGCTCCGCGGCGGGCCCGCGCAAGATCGAAATTCGGAACCACGCCGTCACGCCACACCGCGGCATGGGCGCCGAACACCGAGAGAGCGTACGCGCGCTCGACGAGCTCCATGGACGCGCACCATCGCGGATTCACCTCGATCGCGTACGGCACGCCGTCCTTCACCATCATGTCGATGCCGTTGACGCCGACCAGTCCGAATTCCTCGCACACCGCGCGGGCCACGGCCGACGCCGCGCCGATGACTTCATCGTCCTCGCCCGCGGCAGTCAGAACGTTCCCGCAGTAGCGGAACCCTGCGCTGCCAAATGCGTCCTCGCCAATCAACTGACGGCAGAAGCCGATCGGGACCGCCCGGCGGCCGGACGCGACGAAGACAAGTGACGCGGGAGTTCCATCGATGTATTCCTGGAGATAGCAATCGGACGGCAGGCGCATCCCGTGATGCCACGGCCGAACGCGGTGACCTCCGCCCGACGCCCGCGGCTTCACGAGCCACTTGTACTCCCGCCGAGGCGTGCCAGGCGGCGTCTCGTCTTCCATCGGGGGCTCGTCGACCACGTCGGGCGCCGCCAGACCCTTCCGGCGAAGCGCGCGTGACAGAAGGTTGGGGTCGCGCACGCGGCGGATGATGTCGCTCGGATTGCCCCAGAGCGCGCGTCCGCGAGCCAGCTCGCGGATGGCAGTCGGATCGTTCTCGAAGTTGGAGCCGTACGCGACCGCGTCGCACGAGATCGTCAGCGCCTCGCGCGTCGCGGCGGCCGGCGAGAAGCGACGGCCCAAGGACTGCGCGCGCACCGACGGATGCTGATCGACGTCCGCGAACGCGTCGATGGAGGTGACCGCAAACCCGGCCCGAGCTGCCGACTCCGCGGCCGCGCGCGTCGAGACGCCGGCAAGGAGCACTCTCAAACGATTCCAAGACGTGCGCGCGCCGCGGCGGGATCGACGACGTAGAGATGATCGAGCACCGTGCCGTGCGCCGCTCGGATGCCGAGGGTCTCAACGAGCTCCGACGCCTGGCCGCCAGCGAGGCCGTCGGCGACGAGCGCCGCGCCTTGCGCCGCCGCTTTCGCCACCGTCGTGAACCCGGTGAGCCCATGCACGCGCAGATGACGTTTGGCTGCGACCAGTCGCGCCACGAGCGCGTCGCGCACGGCGCCGACGCCTGCCAGCCGGCCCGACAGGACCACCTCGGAGCAGGACGGCGCAACCGCGGTGAGCAGCGCGACGGCTTTGACCGCGCTTTCGAGATACGCCTCCCAGGCAACGCCGCCGCGAGGCGTGGTCGGCGATGCGATCGATTCGCCCGACGCGTCGGGCGTGCCGGCTATCGCCGACGCGCCGCCGCCGAACAGGAAGCGCTTCGACACCGACCCGGCGAGATACGCCACCTCTCCATCGAGCGCGCCCGCGGCGCGGATGCCGAGCGGTCCGGAGGTTCCGCCGAGGCCGTCGACGATGCGCCCGTTCTCGACCGCGATGGCCGCCGTGAACGCTCCGCCGAGCTCGAGCATGATGAACGACACGTCGCGCTCGGCGCATCCGCGGCGCGCGGCCTGGTCGCGCACGGCGAGCGCAACGGCGCAGACCTTGTCTGCCGTGCCCATGTCGACGCGATTGACCTTCCGGTGCGCCGGTACCGAGGCCAGATGAATGACGCCCGGCGTGAGAACCACCGGAAGCCGGGATTCTCTGAGCGCGCGGAGGAGCGTTCGCAGTCCGCCGATGCCGCCCGACTCCCCCTCCGGGGCCAGGAAGGCCAGGCGCAGATCGGCCTCCGTGAGGTCGCTCGCCCGCGTGAGAGGAAGTCCGTACCCGGAGGGCCCGGCAACGAGATCGAGTGGGCGCGTGCGGTTCGCCGCGTCGAGCATGCCAACGAGGGTCCCGGGGCTCGCGAGCGCCTCTGCGGTCGGCAGGGATTGGTCGACAAAAACCGTTCCGTCTTCGAGCCCGCAGAGGTCGACGCTTACCGTGCCCGGGTCGATGCCGATGACGCGGGGCACGGCTACTACCCGAGGCTCTTGGCGACTTCGGCTATCGATTCGGCGTCGAGCACGAGGTCGTTGCGCTCGAAGAGTCGGGCAATGCACGCCTTGTGGATTTTCATCTTCAGCTGGCCCACGCCAAGCGCCCCGAACACCAGCACGCCATTTCGGTCGACTCCGTTGTCGGTCACCTCAATGCCTTCCACGCCGAGCGGTGGCACGGCGTTCACGTCGGCAATGGCCCGGAGACCGGCGCGGCCCACCCAGGCCTCCTGCGGCACCAGACAGACGCCGGCGCCCCCCGCGTTGAGCACGAGCTCGGCGCCTTCCAGGACCGACGCCGCGCCCGAGCCGTCGGCCATCGTCATGGGGCGCACTGTTGCGCCAAAGCGCTGTTGGATCGCCTCGACGATGGCCTCGGCGCCCTGAGGCCGACGGGACGTGACGACGACGTATGCCCCTGCCTGCGCGAGCAGGCCGGCAGCACGCATCCCGACCGGTCCGGTGCTCGCAGTCACCACCGCGCGACGCCCGGCGATTGCGCCGGCGGCCCGCTCGAGCTTCGTGCATGCGGCGACCGCTGTCGTATTCGAGCCGTTCGAGTCGAGCATGACCGACACGCGCATCGGACCGAAGAAAGCCTTGCGCGCGGCGGCCAGGAGCCGCTCGCCCGCGGCCATGTCCGTACCCCC
>DATKHR010000126.1:0-6002 GCA_035510155.1 Vicinamibacterales bacterium | reverse complement strand
CATGGGCTCGATCATGTCGATTGGCGTAGGGACTGCGAACAGCATCCTGATCGTCACGTTTGCGAACGACGAGCGGGCGTCTCTGCCGCGGGCGCGCGACGCCATGCTGTCGGCGGGATTCGCGCGGCTCCGTCCGGTGCTCATGACGGCAGCTGCCATGATCCTCGGTATGTTGCCGATGGCGCTCGGTCTCGCCGAAGGCGGCGAGCAGAACGCGCCGCTCGGGCGCGCGGTCATCGGCGGACTGCTCGGCGCGACAGTGACGACGCTCTTCGTTGTGCCGATCATCTATTCGTACTTGCGCACGAAGCCTCCCCCCGACCTGGAGCAGCAACTGCAGCGCGAGGAAGCCGAGGAGGAGCGGAGCGCGGCGCTGATACGGGAGCTCGCGCCGGAGGGCGTCCGTTGAGCCAACATGGCCTGCCCGAGGTGCGCTGGCGGCCCACCCGCACGACGATCGCAGCGCTGATCCTCAGTGGGCTCGTGTTCCTGATTGTCGCGTTCCTCGCGGGCTATCTGCCGCTGCAACAGCGCGAAGCGACGCTTCGGGCTGAAGCCGACGCGCAGCAGCGCGGTCTGCCGCGGCTGGTGGTCATGCGCGTGGAGCGCGGACCGACCCAAAACGAGATCAAGCTGCCCGGCACGATGCAGGCGCTGACGGAGGCGCCGATTCTCGCCCGCACGGACGGCTACCTGAAACGCCGGCTCGTCGATATTGGCGATCGCGTGCGCGCCAGCCAGGTGCTCGCGGAAATCGACGCGCCGGAGGTAGATCAACAGATTCACCAGGCCGAAGCGGCCATCGAGCAGGCCGCCGCGGCGGCGGAACAGGCGCAGGCGAACCTCGAGCAGGGGAGAGCGAACCGCGAGCTCGCGCGCGTCACGGCCGAGCGGATCCAGCGGCTGACCGAGCGCGGCATCTCGCCCGAGCAGGATGGCGATCAATCCCGGGCGCAGCTGGCGGCGCAGGACGCCAACGTGCAGGCGCTGGAGAAAGCGATCCTCGCTCAGCGCAGCAACCTCGCCGCCGCGAAGGCCAACCTCGCGCGCCTGCAGGAGCTTCAGGGATACCGTCTGGTCAAGGCGCCGTTTGACGGCGTGATCACGCTGCGCAACGTCGACGTCGGCGCGCTCGTGAGCACCGGCAATACGCTGCTCTATCGAATCGCCCAGATCGGCACGCTTCGGACGTACGTCAACGTCCCGCAAGCCTACGTGACCGCGGTGCGCGTCGGACAGTCGGCGGCGCTGACCGTGTCGCACTTCCCGGGCCGCAGCTTCCAAGGCACCGTCGCGCGCACCGCGAACGCGCTCGATCCCGCGACGCGCACCATGCTCGTCGAAGTCGACGTGCCAAATGCTGACGGCGCGCTATTTCCTGGCACCTACGCCGAAGTCGATCTGAGCGGGTCGCGGACGAACCCGCCGCTCGTCGTGCCCGCGGCGGCAATCCTTTTCCGCACCGACGGCGCGCAGGTCGCGGTGGTACAGGCCGACCACACCGTGCACCTGCAGAAGATCGACGTCGGTCGCGATTACGGCGACCGCGTCGAGATCCTCCAGGGAGTGGAGGAAGGCGCGACCATTGTCGCGGCGCCCGGCGATTCGGCGCGCGACGGTGCCAAGATCGTCCCCGTCCTCCAGAAGTGACGGCACGACCTGCCCGATGACGCTCTGGTAGGCCGCAACCAGTCAGACGCTACAATCGAGGGATGTCGACCTTCCCCCCGCAGGCTCGAAACCCGTTCGGGTTACGACAGGATCGTCTGTTTCCGAAGCTCACACCCGCTCAGCTGACGCGGATTGCCGCCCACGGTCGCCGGCGCCCGACCACGCGCGGGGAGGTCCTCATCGACGTGGGCGACAGAATCGTACCGTTCTTCGTCGTTATGACGGGTGAGATTCACGTGCTGCAAGTGTCCGGCGTGGCGGAAACGCTCATCGTGAGCCATGAGTCCGGAAGCTTCTCGGGCGAGGCGAACCTGATTTCCGGTCGGCCGTCGATGGCCAGGCTGCGAGTCAGCGAGCCAGGCGAAGTGATCGAACTTACTCGCGACCAGTTGCTCGCGCTGGTGCAGACCGATGCAGAGCTGAGCGAGCTCCTCATGCGCGCCTTTATTCTTCGTCGACTCGAACTGATTGCACGCGATGTGGGGGGTGTCGTCGTCGTTGGGTCGACCTACAACGCGCCGACGCTCCGGATCAGGGAGTTTCTGACGCGAAATGGCCATCCGTTTCATTTCATCGACCTCGATCGCGATGCGGACGCCCAGGAGCTACTCGACCGGTTTCGCATCAGCGTCGCGGACATCCCGGTCCTGATCTGCGGCGGCGACGCGGTGTTGCGCAATCCGACGAATGCCCAGATCGCGGACTGCCTCGGCTTCAATGAGGCCATCGATCAGACGCGCGTCAACGATCTCGTCGTTGTCGGTGCGGGACCAGCGGGACTGGCGGCGGCGGTCTACGGGGCCTCGGAAGGCCTCGATGTCCTCGTGCTCGAATCGAACGTGCCCGGCGGCCAAGCAGGGTCCAGCTCGCGTATTGAAAACTATCTCGGGTTTCCGACAGGTATCTCCGGGCTCGATCTGACGGGCCGTGCCTACGCGCAAGCGCTGAAGTTCGGCGCCCACCTCATGGTTGCGAAAGGTGCGACACGGTTGGCCTGCGACGGCCAGCGATATACCGTGGAGATCGAAGGTGGGCCACGGGTCCCCGCCCGGGCGGTGATCATCGCGACCGGTGCCGAATACCGCAAGCCTGCGCTCGAGAACCTGTCGAAGTTCGAAGGAGCCGGGGTCTACTTCGGGGCGACGCCGATGGAGGCGCAACTCTGCGTCGGCCAGGAGGTCGTGGTCGTCGGTGGCGGCAATTCTGCGGGGCAAGCCGCGGTGTTTCTGGCGCTGACGGCTCGAAGGGTCCACATGGTGGTGCGTGGGCCGGGCCTGGCCGACACGATGTCGCGCTACTTGATTCGCCGCATCGAGGAGAACCCCGCCATCGTGCTGCGTACTCGCACGCAGGTTGTTGCCTTGGACGGCAACGGACACCTGGAACGGATCCGATGGCGCGACGATCGGACCGGCGAGGTCGAGACGCACGACATTGGACACATGTTCATGATGACAGGCGCGGTTCCCAACACTCGCTGGCTAGGCGGGTGCGTTGCGCTCGACGCCAAGGGATTTGTGAAAACCGGTTCGGATCTCTCGTCAGACGAGCTGGCGGCGGCGAAGTGGCCGCTCGCCCGGCCCCCCTATCTGCTCGAGACGAGCCGTCCCGGGATCTTCGCGGTCGGCGATGTGCGCGGTGGCAATGTCAAACGTGTCGCATCGGCCGTCGGAGAAGGATCGATTGCGGTCGCGCTTGTCCATCAAGCGCTACGGCAGTAGAGGACCTTCGGTACCTATTCACGCGTTCGTCACGCGTCGGTGCCGGGTCGACACGAAGCGTGGTTACCGCCGGACGGAGTACTTGGTAAACGCGCCTCCAGCTTGGGCTAACGAGTTCGGCCCTTCGGCAGCGTAGACATTGCCGTCGGCGTCGACGGCCACACCCTCGCCCGCCGTGCCCTGATACACGCGGTCTTCCCGCTCGAACGGCGGGATGAACCCCGTGATGCGGTCTTCGTTGAGCGGGCCGATCCGGACGCCGTCACGCCGGTTCGGGTCGTTGTACGGACCCGACTCCGAGTCGATCGCATAGACCGTGTCGCCTTTGATGAACAGGCCGCTCACGCGGCCGTACATGTAGCGCGACTCGAGGTAGGTCCCGTTCTGGTCGAAGATCTCAATGCGGTGATTCCCGCGATCGGCCACCCACAGACGGCCCCGCGAGTCGAACGCCAGCGCGTGCGGCGTGCGGAACTCGCCATGGCGCACGCCGATCCCGCCCCAAGACTTGATGAATTTCCCGTCGGGGGAGAACTTGCTGATGCGCGACGTCGCGCCGCGCTTGATGCCCTCAGCGACCGCGTTCGGAGTGGTCATCCCCTGCGCATCGTGTCCGTCGGCCACGTAAATGATGCCGTCGGGGCCAACAACCACCGCGTTCGGTTGGTTGAACTCGCCATCGGCATTGCCCCCTTTGCCGGCGACGCCGAGGCTCAGGAGTTTCTCGCCCTTGGGGCTGAACTTATGCACCTGGTGACCTTTGGTCCCCGCTTTATTGGCCGCGAAGTCGGTGATCCAGACGTTTCCCTGGCGGTCGACCGTGATGCCATGTGGCGTCACCATCACGCCCTTGCCGAAATTTGCGAGCACGGCGCCCGTCTTCCGATCGAACTTGAAGATAGGATCGACCGGTGTGTTGTCGCAGTCGACGGGACCGCCGCCCGCGGTTCCCGCGCCGCAGCGCTCGTAGGCCCAGACGTTGCCGTCGGTGGGATCGATGTCGATGCCGGCCGTCGTACCCCACTTGCGGCCAGCCGGCAGCTGACCCCAGTTCCGCGTCACAACTGGGGCGGGATTGGGCAGTCCATCCCCAGTGATCGGATTCCCCACCGACGTGCGCGGAGCGTTCGACACTGCGGCCTGTGTGTGGGCACGGATGTCGGTGGTCTGCATCGCGAGCAGGACCGCGGCGCCGAGGCCGAGAACGGACAAATGAACTCGTGACAGTGCCATGGCAGGCTCCTTACATTGGGACCGATAGTAGAGCTGACTCGTACGGGCCTCCGCCGACAATTCCCCCTTGGGGATTCCTGCGACTGAACGGCTGCATCGTAGCACCAACCGACCATCTGCCTCAGGCAGCTACATCAGCTTCAGCACCCGCTCCATCACAAGCCGCGGTCCGCGATCCGGATCGCTCACGACACGACAGTCGTCGTTGAACAGCATGGTGTCGCGGGATTCGGTCGAGTACGCTGGCCATTTCGGCAACTTCGGCGTGTTCGGATCGCCCGTCCGCGCGAACGCGACCCATGCCGAGCTGGTCTTGTCAGCAAGCGCGTGCGCTTCCGGCATCTTCGAAATCAGCGGGCCGGCAATCTTGATGTTGTTGAACACGAACGGAATCTCGATCGTGTGCGGCGACCGCATGTGGCCACCGCCCTCCGGCGTCTCCCAGTCGTAGCGATACATGTAGGCCGGTGCACCGTGCTGGTCAGCCTTCCGCTTCGCCAACTCGCGTGCGTACGCGCCTCGTGGATGCTCCGTGCCGATCAGAATCCACAGATCCCAGGGCGATGCGGCCGGATTCGCCTGACGGAACGCGTCGATGACCGCCGTCGGATCCTCGTGGAGCCGCTTCGACACGCGTTCTCGAAGCCCAGCGTCATCAAGAGCGAGCTTCTCGGCTGTCGGTCGATCGTAGAGCGTCTCCTCAGTGTGTGCGTAGCCGATGATCAAAGGAATAGAGGCCGAAAGCGCTGGGCCTTTGGGATCCCAGGGATGAGCGGGGATCACACTCCCGTCCACCATCGGTGAGTTAGCGGTCATGCCTGGCTCGCGCAGCGTGATTTTCTTCTGCACGGCGGCATCCGCCGCCAGCAGGCGCGGCATCGGGACGTCCTGAAGATCGCGAATCTGGACCGGCTTCAGCGCCAGTTCGGCGAGCAGCAGCGTCGTGTGCTTCATCGCGTCCTCGTGCGTCGTCAACCGCAGTACGGCGCCGCTTTCGATGATTGCGCGATGGAAGAGTCCTCGCGCGCTCGGCATCGCCATGAGCGTCGCGACTTTCCGGCCGCCGCCCGACTGGCCGAAGATGGTGACCCGGTTCGGATCGCCGCCGAAGCCGGCAATGTTATCGCGCACCCATTCGAGCGCCGCAACGAGATCGAGCATGCCCACCGCGCCCGACTGCGCGAAATCAGATCCCATGGCATCGCCGACATAGGTGAACCCGAAAACGTTCAGCCTGTGGTTGAGTGTCACGACGACCACGTCGTGTGTGTGTGCCAAGCTGGTGCCGTCGAGAATGCGGCCTGAGCCGGAGCCGCTCGAGAATCCGCCGCCGTGCAGCCAGACCATCACTGGCCGCTTGGGGTTGTCGTTGACGCC
>DATKHR010000125.1:0-9125 GCA_035510155.1 Vicinamibacterales bacterium | reverse complement strand
CGCGCCGCGCGGCTGTTCGGGCAGCGGTCTTACTTCCCATGGTCTCGATCGCGTGAGCGCTCGGCCCGACAAAGGTCAGGCCGGCGTCGCGAACAGCGGTCGCAAATTGCTCGTTCTCCGCGAGAAAGCCGTAGCCTGGATGGACAGCATCCGCGCCTGACCTTACAGCGGCGTCAAGGATTCGATCGATGCGGAGGTAGCTCTCTCGCGGCGCGCTTGGACCGATCGCATATGCTTCATCCGCGAGGCGCACGTGCAGGGCTGTGCGATCGCAGTCCGAGTAGACGGCCACAGGCGAGATGCCCATTTCGCGGCACGCACGGATGATGCGGACCGCGATTTCACCGCGATTGGCAATGAGCAGCTTGTTCATGGACGCTGGAGTCACAAACCATTCTATTTCACCGAAGAGCTGGAGGGCGTCGCGGCGCGTCGTCATGCGCGTCATGTTCGAACGACGGCGCCCCGGCCGTCTGCCACGGCTGTTTCGGATGGGAGAGGCGCGCTGGAACCGGTAGCACGGACGTGCGTCCAAGCGGGTAACGGCCTCGGACCCTCTTCGGTACGGTTCGTGACGAGCCGGACTGTCGCATTGTTGTCAAGATCGGGCGCCGAGCTGGTAGGGTAAGATACATGGCTGCTTCTGTTTAGAGACATCTTTGGCCGAATCCATCCAAGCTCGAGCAACCCCTGCGGCGCCCGACTCCACGGCGGCTCATGCTCCTTCGGTTGGCGCCCGGACCATGCGCCGGACGCTCGTGGCGTTCACCTATCGCGACTTTCGTGTGCAGTGGATTGGGGCGTGTACGTCCAGCATCGGCACCTGGATGCAGATCGTCGCGCAGAACTGGCTGGTCGTCTCGCTCACCAACTCGCCGTTCTTCCTCGGCCTCGACGCGTTCCTCCAGCAGTTGCCAATCATCCTCTTCTCGCTTATCGGTGGCGTCTTCGCGGACCGGTACGACCGCCGGCGGACGTTGCTGATGTCGCAGTACATCCAGATGGGAACGTCGGCGGCGCTCGCCGCGCTCATGTACTTCCGGGTCGTGCAGATCTGGCACATCCTCGTGCTCTCGTTCACCACCGGCCTGGCGCAATCGTTCGGCGGACCCGCGTACCAATCGCTCATCCCATCGCTCGTTGACAAAAAAGATCTGCCGAACGCCGTCGCGTTGAATTCCATCCAATTCAACGTGGCTCGTGTCATCGGCCCTCTCCTCTTCGGCGCGACACTGGCTGCGTTCAGGGCGTACGGCTACAGCGAGCCGCAGGCGATGAACGCCTGTTTCTTGCTCAACTCGTTGTCGTTCCTCGTGGTCATCAACACGCTGATGATGCTCCGGGTGAAGCACATTCCGCCGGCGAGCACGCAGGGCGTCGGCGACGAGCTGCGAGGCGGCATCTCCTACGTGCGCCGGCACGAGAGCCTGGGGGCGATGATCGTGCTGGCCGCAGCCACGACGTTCCTGGGCTTTGCTCTGCTGACGTTTCTGCCAATCTTCGCCCAGAAGGTGTTTCACCAGGGCGCGGCTACGTACAGCCATCTGATGGCCTTCTCCGGGGCGGGCTCCATTGTGGGCGCGCTGCTGGTCGCGTGGCTCGGGAAGTACAAAAGGATGGGCTTGACGGCACTGCTCGTCCAGGCCGCATACGGCGCGCTTATCGTGGCCTTTTCCGCATCGCGCATCTTGTGGCTGAGCGACATTCTCCTTTTCATGACCGGCGCCGCGCTGATGATCATGTTTTCCACGGTGACGTCGCTCGTCCAGCTCATCGCGCCGAACGAGATGCGCGGCCGGGTGATGAGCATCTACATGCTCGCATTCCGCGGCGGCATGCCGCTTGGCAGCCTCGTCAGCGGGTGGCTCGCGACGTCGCTTGGCGCGCCGACGGTCATCAGCATCAACGGCGTTCTCCTGGTGCTGGTCGCCGCGTACTTCCTCATCTGGAATCATGGGGTGCTCGACTCATGACATTGCGGATTGGAGCCGCGGTGCTCGCCGCCGCCGCCATCTCGGCGACGCTCGCCGCACAGGCGCGGCCGCAGCCCGGCACACGGTTGCCGCTCGCTCAACTCGACGCGCAGATGTTTCACGTCAGCGCGGGCAAGCGGCTGAAGCCGAAGACATGGCCAAACGGCGCGCGCGTTGCCGTGGGCCTGAGCTTCGACGTCGACAACGCGACCGCCGATCTGGCCACAGGCAACCTGATTTCGGAATCGATCTCACGCGGCGAGTACGGCGCCATCGACGGCTTGCCGCGTATCCTGCGTCTCCTCGACGCGCAGCAGGTGCCTGCCTCGTTCTTCATTCCCGCGGTCAGCCACCTTCTGCACCCGCAGATGATCCCTGAAATCCTCCGGAGCGGGCGACACGAGATCGGCGTCCACGGCTGGGTTCACGAGCACCTGCCATCGGTCAACGACGCCGCACTCGAGCAGGACCTGCTGACCCGCGCGATCGATACCCTGACAAAAGCTGTCGGCAGGCGCCCGGTCGGCTACCGCGCACCATCGTGGCAGTTCAGCCAGTGGACGATGAAGCAGGTCAGAGACGCCGGGTTCCTGTACGACAGCAGCCTGATGGCGAGCGACGACGCCTACGAGATCCTGCTGGACAAGCAGCCGTCCGGCGTCGTCGAGCTGCCGATCGAGCGGATTCTCGACGACTTCCCCTATTTCGGCGGCGCCACCAACGGCGGCATGCCCAATCCGGATCTGATTGAGCAGGTGTTCCAATCGGAATTCGACGTCGCCTACGATGAAGGCGGACTCTTCATCCTGACCATGCATCCGCACATCACAGGACATCGCTCGCGCGCGGCGGGGCTCGAGAAGTTGATCGTTCACATGAAGTCGAAGCCGGGCGTCTGGTTCGCGACGCACGAACAGATCGCCTGGTACGTGAAAGCGAGCAGCTCGTAAGGGGCCCGCACGGGCTCGTGAACCCCCAACGATGCCATTTCTCAATGTTCTCACCAGCTCGAGCCTGGGCTCGCTCCTCGGCATGCGACACGCGCTCGAGCCCGACCACCTGGCGGCGGTCTCAACACTCGTGACGAGCGAGCGCAGCAGCTACAGAGCGGCGCTCCTTGGCGCGTGCTGGGGACTCGGCCACACGCTCGCGCTCGTGATCGTCGTCGCGGTCCTTTTGTGGCTTCGGGCCGAGATGCCGGCGCGGATCGCGGACGTTTGCGAGTTCTTCGTTGCGCTGATGTTGATCGGCCTGGGCACGCGCGCGATCTACCAGGCGATGCGTCAGGGCGCCGCGGGACCAGCGCGGGCCCATCGGCACGGCGGCGTGGTGCACGTGCACAAGGCCGGCGTGCCTCACGTGCACTTCGGCGGGTGGACGCTGGCGCGGCGGCCCCTGCTCGTCGGCGCCGTGCACGGACTCGCGGGCAGCGGCGCGCTCACCGCCCTGGTCCTGACCACGCTGCCGACGACCGCGGCGCAACTTGCGTACGTGGGCCTGTTCGGGCTCGGATCGACGCTAGGAATGGCTGTGCTGTCCGGCGTCCTCGGCTGGCCGCTCGCGCGCCTCGGCGCCGATCGGCGCGTGATCCGCGCCGTGAGGCTGACGGTTGGCTGTGCGTCAACGCTGCTCGGCCTGGTCTGGGGCTATCCAGTCGTCGCGCGGCTGCTATAACGGCCGGGAACTCAATTCGAGAGCGCGAGCGTCCATTCAACCGGCGCCGATTCCGGCGGGTAGCACACCTTGTCGTCGCACGCCTGGTAATTCACGGTGGCCTTCACGTGAATCGCGGCTCCGCGATCGAGCGGCCCGACCACAGTGACTTCCTGCATCAAGCGAAAAGGCTTCTGGAACACGGGCACTTTCGCCACTTCTCCAGGGAAAGTCATGAGCTCAGACTTGGGATACGTGAGCCTGCCGATCTTGACGTTGGCCTGCGGCTCGAATGCCAACGTGATGGGAATGAAGTCCTTCGCGCCGGGCGCGTACACGTGGATATTCGGGTTCGGCGTCACGTCCACAGCGAGGATCGTCTTGGCGCCTGGCCTCACACCACGATCCACGGGACCGGCGGTGACTGCCGCATGCGAGGCCCGACGCGCACCACGGAACGACAGGTTCGGCGTCGTCTGAGCCAGGAGCGTCGCCGAGAGCACGATGAGGAAGGCTGCGATGCGCATCACGCAATTATACCGGGTCGTAGCTCGGGGGCCGTGCTGCGGGTTCCGTGCTCCGCCTGGTAAGTTCATCGCACGCCATCCGCGCGCGGCCTCTCAACGCCGGTAAAATAGTCGCGGTGTTGACCACGCGCATCCTCATTGTTGAGGACGACCCCGACATCGGCCAACTCGTCGCGCGGTATCTCGACAAGGCCGGCTTCACGTCCGAGCTCGTCGCGACCGGGCGCGAGGCACTGGAGGCCATTACGGCGCGACCGCCGGATTTGCTCGTTCTCGACTTGATGCTGCCGCAGATTGACGGTTTGGAAGTGTGCCGCATGGTGCGTGCAAGCAAGCCGACATCGGCGTTGCCAATCATCATGCTCACGGCGCGCGCGGAGGAGTCCGAGCGCATCGTCGGCCTCGAGCTCGGCGCCGACGACTACCTCGCCAAGCCGTTCAGCCCGGGCGAGCTGGTCGCCCGCGTTCGGGCCTTGCTCCGGCGATCTCATCGCGGCAACGCATCCGAGACCTTGACGACGACGTTTCAGTACGGCCCACTCATCGTCGACACGGACCGGCACACGATCACCGACGACGGGCGAACGGTGACCCTCACCGCAAAAGAGTTCCTGCTCCTGGAGTACCTGATGCAGCATCGCGGACGCGTCCTGTCGCGTGACGTCCTGCTCACCGACGTCTGGGGCTACCGTTACACGGGCGGGACGCGAACGGTCGACGTGCATGTCCGGCGGCTTCGCGAGAAGCTGCCGTTTCTTGCCGATGCCCTCGTCACGGTCAAACAGTTTGGCTACAAGCTGGCCGACCCGGCGCCAGCCTCAGCGCCGTCAGCATGAGCCGCGTTCGCGCCACGTTTCAGGCCAAGTTCTTTCTGACGGCGTTGTCGGCGGCCGTCATCGCCCTCGCGGTCGCCGGCGCGCTCTTCGCGACGACGATGCGTGCGCGGACGGACGCGCAGATTGAGTCGGCTCTCGTCTCGGAGGCGCGTCTCGCGGCGGAGCTGCTCTCGCATGGAACGGCGTTGACGAACGTGTCCGAGCTCGACGCGGAGGCTGACCGGATCGGCGGCGTGCTCGGCGCCCGCGTCACGTTTATCACAGCCGACGGCCGCGTCGTGGGCGACTCGGCGGAGACGCTCGACGCCGTCGCGGCAATGGACAACCATGCTGGGCGGCCTGAGGTCGTCGAGGCCCGTAGCGCCGGCCTCGGCCGATCCCGGCGGTACAGCGACACGCTCAAGACCGAGATGATGTACGTTGCGGTCCCCGTCAACCACCCGGCGCTCGCCGTCGTGCGCGTCGCCTTCCCACTGACCGACGTTCACAGTCAGCTGCGAGCCGTGCTGGCCACGACGCTTACGGCACTCGCGTTTGCGCTGGCCGGCGCCGCGGGGATGGCGTGGTTCTTTTCCGCACGGATTGGCCGCCGTGTGCGGCTCGTGGCGGACGTCGCGCAGAGATACCGAAGCGGCGATTTGACGCCGCCCGGATTGGGATACGGCGATGACGAGATCGGGACTGTGGCGCGCGCGCTCGATGACTCGGTTCAGGACGTCGGGCGCCGGCTCACCGAGCAGGCGCGGGACCGCTCGCGCATGGAAGCCATCCTCGCCGGCATGGTCGAGGGCGTCATCGTGGTCGACGCCCAGGGTCGATTACAGCTGGTGAACCAGGCGGCGCGGCAGATGCTCCGCGTGAGTGACGCCGCGATCGGGCGGCCTTACGTCGAGACCATCCGCTTGCCCGCTATCGCCGAGCTGGTGGCGGCGACGCTCGCCGGCGGCGAGCCCGACCCGGTGCAGTTTTCACCGCCGCGCGACGAGTCGCGCACGATCATCGTGCGCGCCGCCGGCGCGACGGTGCCTGGAGGTCCGCCTCAGCCAACCGCGTCCGACGGCGGCATTGGCGGGCCGTCCAGCTCTTCAGGTGGCGTTGCCGCAGCGGTTCCCGCCGCCGCGTCAGGGACCGGATTCGGCGCGGCGCCCGGCACCGTCTTCGGCGCGGTTCTCGTCCTGCACGACATCACCGACCTGCGCCGCGCGGATCAGATTCGCCGCGATTTCGTCGCCAACGTGTCCCACGAGCTGAGAACGCCCCTCACCGCGATCCGAGGATACGTCGAGGCGCTTGCGGACGGCGACGCGACCTACGAAGAGCAGCAGCGCTTCCTCGACATCATCGCGCGCCACACGCAGCGCATGGAGCGCCTCGTCAAAGATCTCCTGCGCCTGGCCAGACTCGACGCCGGACAGGAAACGCTCGACCTTACCGCGTGCGACGCGCGCAGCCTCGCGGACTCCGTCGCTGCGGATCTCGAGCCTACCGCCGATGCGCGGTCGCAGCGCGTCATCGTGACCGTCGAGTCCGGCGCTGAGAACCTCCGTGGCGATCCTGCAAAGCTCCACGACGCGCTTCGCAATCTGGTCGCCAACGCCATCACCTACGCACCCGAGCATACGACCATCACCATCGACGCGAGCCTCACGGACGGCAGCGTGGCGATCTCGGTGTCCGACGAGGGGCCCGGCATTCCAGAGGACGATCTCGGCCGGGTGTTCGAACGCTTCTATCGCGTGGACAAGTCGCGCGCGCGCGATCCCGGGGGCACCGGGCTCGGCCTGGCCATCGTCAAACATCTGGTCGAGCTGCACGGCGGCTCGGTCCGGGCCGAGAACGGGCCCACTGGCGGCGCCAAGTTCACGATGACGCTGCCGCGGGTATAGCCGCCGGCTTCGAACGTTACAACCCGTCCGCAGCCGGCGACGTATCATCTCAATTCAGGCAGATGGCGGTGGACAACGAGGTGCTTGCGCTCGTTCTCGGCGGCGGACAGGGGACGCGCCTGTTTCCGTTGACGCAACATCGATCCAAGCCGGCCGTGCCGATCGGGGGCAAGTACCGGCTGATCGACATCCCGGTCAGCAATTGCCTCCACGCGGACATCCGGCGCATCTTCGTCCTGACGCAGTTCAACTCTGCCTCGCTCAACCGGCACGTCTCGCAGACCTACCGCATGGATCTGTTCAGCCACGGCTTCGTCGAAATCCTTGCCGCCGAGCAGACGCCCGACAACCCGAACTGGTATCAAGGCACCGCTGACGCTGTGCGGCAGGCGGCGCGTCATTACATCCGCTACGACGCCGACTACTACCTGATCCTCGCGGGCGATCACCTGTACCGCATGGACTATAACGAGCTGGTTGATGCGCACATCGATCGCCGGGCGGACATCACGATCGCCGCCCAGCCGATGACCGCGGCCGAGGCGTCGGGCATGGGTATTTTTCGGTTCGATCGATCCGGTCAAATCGTGGCGTTCGAGGAGAAACCGTCGCGCGATCGCCTTGAAGAGATAGGCCAGAGCATTCCTGCCAACTCGACGTTCGCAGGGCATTCGCGGGAAAAGCCGTTTGTCGCGTCGATGGGCATTTACGTGTTCTCGCGCGACGTGCTGCTCGACGTGCTCCAGCGCGGGAAAGCGACCGACTTCGGTCGTGAGGTCATTCCCGCTGCACTCGACTCCTATCGCGTCCATGCCTATCTGTTTCGAGGCTACTGGGTGGACGTCGGGACCGTCGCCTCCTTCTATGATGCCAACATCATGTTGACCGAGTCCGGCGCCAGGTTCGGGTTTTATGATCCGAGACGTCCGATCTATACCCACCCCAGGTTTCTGCCGGGCGCGCGATTCAGCAACTGCACCGTCCGCGACGCGATCATCGCCGAGGGCTGTTTCCTGGATGGCGCGACCGTCGACCGCTCGATCGTCGGGATTCGCACGAACATCCAGACCGGCACGACCATCACGAGATCCGTCCTGCTCGGCGCAGACTTCTACGAAGCCGACGACGACGCACCGGCCATGGGAACTGGGCCTCGAATGGGAATCGGCCGCGATGTCACGCTCGACCGGGTCATCGTGGACAAGAACGCTCGCATCGGCGACGGCGTCACGCTCGTGAACCATGCGCAAGTCGACCATGCCGACGGCCCCGGCTACTACATTCGCAACGGCGTCATCATCGTACCGAAGGACGGTGTGGTGAAACCCGGAACGATCGCGTAGCTCGGGACTCGCTCGGTACTCGGAACTCGTATAATTCAACGGTGTTCGAGATGTTCACGCTGTCCCGCTCCGCCGCCGTCATCATGCTCGCGCTCGTGGTTGCGGCCTTGCCGGCGCCGCGCGCCGAAGGCCCGAAACAGCTGATCGCGCACCGAGGGGCGTCAGCCTACGCGCCCGAGCATACGGTCGCGTCTTACACGCTCGCGATGCAGCAGAAAGCCGACTTCGTCGAGCCCGATCTCGCGGTGACCAAGGACAATGTGCTCATCTGTTTGCACGACGACACGCTCGATCGGACGACGAACGTCGCCGAGGTGTTCGGCGGGCGACGAGGCGGAAATGGGCTGGCGAACGACTTCACCATCGATGAGATCAAGCGTCTCGACGCCGGCAAGTGGTTCAAGCCCGAGTTTGCCGGGGCGCGTGTCCCGACCTTCCAGGAGATGATCGATCTGGTAAGAGGAAAAGCGGGACTCTACCCGGAACTGAAGTCGCCCGAACTGTACAAGTCACGCAACGTCGATCAAGTAAAGCTGTTCGTCGACCTCGTCAGGAAGAACGGTCTCGAGAAGCCGGAATCGCTGAGGACAACGCCGGTGATCATTCAGTCGTTCGACGAGACGGCCATCCGCCGGGTCGCCAAGGAGTTGCCGACCATTCCGCGAGTGCTGCTGACCTCGAACGACGCGGACGTCACGACCGCCCGTCTTCGAGAGGTTGCCACGTTCGCAACGGGGATCGCGCCCGAGAAGGCCATCATCGCGCGCCATCCCGGGATGGTGGCCGCGGCGCACAACCTGCGGCTCACCGTGACGTCCTGGACGTTTCGAGCGGACGACAAGACATCGTTTCCGACCGTGCGCGACGAGATGGCGCACTACCTCTACACGCTCGGCATCGACGCGCT
>DATKHR010000124.1:0-18331 GCA_035510155.1 Vicinamibacterales bacterium | reverse complement strand
GCGGCGATCTCGACGTTCGGGAGGCGCGAAAATGCGTTCAAGTGATCCTTGCCACGGCCTCGGAGGCCGCAGACGGCGACGCGCACGCGGTCGTTGGCGCCAAAGACCCGCCCTGGACGAGTCAGGAACGTGAGCCCGCTCAGCACGCCAGCGGCGCCCGCGGTCGCGGCGGTCTTGAGGAAGTCACGTCGAGTCTCGTCCGATTCCGAGGACATTCCCTACTCCGTCATTTCTCTGCGGCGAATTGCCGATACGCTTCGGCGACCCCGGCCTGAGTGGGGTCCCCGTGATGGATGAACACGCGGTAGCGAAGGACAAGGGAGCCTCCCGCCTGAATCCTATACGTCCCGTCCTGGCGACCGTCGCCGGTGAATGGTTTGAGCCCGAACGGATTCGCGGCAAAGAGACCGTACGCGCGTGCGTGCCAGTAGGTTGGGGCTCGCAAGTTCCGCGGATCGTCGAAGATCGCGAGGCCGACGTCCTCACCTGACACGCGCCCATAGTAGTCGACCCAATTGGCGCGCTTGCCCCAGATCTGTTTCTCTCCGGTCGCGCCGTTCGAATTGATCATGTGACCCGGAGGCGAGTCGAGGGCCTTGACGACACGGATCGCAAACGTCCCCTCCTTGGTGTCGCCCATCGTGATCGGGCCATGCGTGGCATGAACCGTGAACTCGCTGTCGATGATCCTCGACTGCTCGTCTCCTTCGAATCGATAACTCTGGATTTCTTCGGCGATGACGCCTGTCGGGGTCACAAGGTCGAACGTGCCGCGCAGTCGGCCGCTATCGGACCCGCCTTGCAGTTCGTCCAGGGTGCGGAACACGGTTCGCCCGTATGTCGAGGCCGCGTGATCGCTCCATTTCGCAAACGCCGCTTCTCCCCAGAAGTCGAACCCGTTGATATTCCCGTGCGCAAAGTACATGGCGCGCTGATGCGGCTCATCCTGATCCTCGCCGGCGATGTCCGGCGTCATGGGAAACCCACGCGTGAGGATGGTGCCGTCGGCGCTCCGAACCGGGAACAAATACGGTTTCGCGACCGAGGGATCGAAGAAATAGGTCGTAAACGGGCGCTCTCCGACCCGGACATCCACCCGGGTCCCACTCCGCGTCAGCTCCACAGGCGCCCCGCTGGCGCGACGGCCGGACGCGCCCGCGCCGATGGCGACCGGCCACAACAGCAGCGCGGCAACGACTCGTCCAATCATGCTGCGGTCGATAACGACCCCGGTACCGAAGATGACTCGGTTGCGAATGACGGCGCCACCGGCGCGCCGAGTCGTACCAGTTGCGGGGAGGCCATGCCGTTCAGGGCATTGCGTGCGTCGACGATCGTCGGGCAGTGCTCGGCGATGAGCCTGTAGTCGAATGCCCTGTGGTCGGTGAGAATCACGCCACAGTCGCAGGCCTCCAGCACGCTGCGATCGAGCGCAAGCGACTGCAGCGCGTGCGGCCCGTTCCACAGATCGGGGCTCAGCAATGGGACATGAGGGTCGCTGTAGACGACATGCGCGCCTTTCGCGTGAAGCAGTTTCATGACGTCCAACGCGGGAGACTCCCGTACGTCGTCGATGTCTCGCTTGTAGGCCACCCCGAAAACCAGAATGCGGGCTCCATTGACCGCCTTTCGGTTCGCGTTGAGCGCTTCGCTGACCTTGCTCACGACATAATGCGGCATGTGCCCGTTCACTTCGCCTGCCAGCTCGATAAAGCGCGCCTCGAACCCATTCTGCCTCGCTTTCCAGCTCAAGTAGAACGGGTCGATGGGGATGCAGTGGCCGCCGAGCCCGGGCCCCGGATAGAACGGCATGAACCCGAACGGCTTGGTCGCCGCCGCATCGACGACCTCCCAGACGTCGATGCCAAGCGCGTCGCACATCATCGCGATCTCGTTGACGAGGCCGATGTTGACCGCTCGGAACGTGTTCTCAAGCAGCTTAACCATCTCCGCGGCTTCTGTCGATCCGACGGTCACGACGTGTTCGATGGCGCGCGCATAGAACGCGGACGCGAGCGCGGCGCACGCCGCCGTCGTACCGCCGACCACTTTCGGCACGTTCGCAGTACGAAACGTCGCGTTGCCCGGATCGACGCGTTCGGGCGAGAAGGCAAGGAAGAAGTCACGCCCGGCCTTGAGTCCCGTTGCTTCGAGCATCGGCCGGACGAGCTCCTCAGTCGTACCTGGATACGTCGTCGACTCGAGAATGACGAGCATGCCGGGATGCAGGTATTTCGCGACCTGGTCCACGGCAGCCACCATGTGCGAGACGTCAGGATCTTTGGTCTTGCGCAGCGGTGTCGGAACACAGATGTTGACCGTGTCTAGATGCTCGAGCCGAGCGAAGTCGCTCGTCGCGCGAAGCCGGCCGGCGGCAACCCACTGAGCGAGTTGCGCACCGGGCACGTCGTGGATGTACGACGTGCCCCGCTCGATAGCCTGGACCTTGCCCTCGTCGATGTCCAGGCCGACGACAGAATAACCTCCGCGGGCCAACTCGACCGCCAATGGCAAACCGACGTATCCAAGGCCGATCACCCCTGCGCGAATATCCGCTCGCCTCATCCGTTCCAGTAGCTCCATCGCGAGAGGGCTTAACAACGTGCTCATGCCGGAGAGGAGAGGCAAGGGGCGGGCCTCTTTGGGACGCAGACACGCAGGCGGCATTTCACCTGTGTTTGCCGCAAGTTGTGGCGTGCGCCTCGCGAGACCGGATGCGGTGCGCGCCCGAGTGAGTGCGGCACCATGCACAGGTTGTTTACTGGCGAGCAGACGCCCGAAGGCACTCGGATGGTCCAAGGCCCAAACGCCACACGCTGCACAGGTTTGGTCCGAAATCTCTCACCTGAGGTCTCAAAATCTTCCACGGACTACGAATATTGGTCGAGATCGTTTGCGCAGAATGGCCTCATGCTGCAGGCCTTATGAGCGACTCCCGCCGATAACGTCGCGCAGCACTGCAGGTTGTAGACGTGACCGCTCAGTTTGACACGACGTGCACTTCTGTGACGGTTACTGCTGGGGTTCGGCTCAAACTGTGCACGGATCTCGCGCATGACCGGGAAGACTGTCGGAAAATATCGCATCCTCGGATGCCTTGGTTCCGGTGGCACAGGAACGGTCTACCGGGCGTTTGACGAAACGCTCGAACGTGAAGTGGCCATCAAGGTCCTGAACCAGGGCCAGACCGACCCCAAGATCTTCAAGCGTTTCCGGGCGGAAGCCACGACGCTCGCGAAGCTCAATCACCCGGCGATTGCGACGATTTACGAGCTGCTTGAGTGTGACGACGAGCTGCTCATCGTGATGGAGTTCGTCCGCGGCGAGACTCTGGAGAGGCTGGCGCTTCGCATGAGCCTGCTGACGCCCGAGCAGGCGTTGTTCGTCGTGGACGGCGTCCTGTCGGCGCTCGCACATACCCACCGCGCCGGCATCGTGCACTGCGACATCAAGCCGGCCAATATCATCGTGACCGCGCAGGGCGGCGTGAAGATCATGGATTTCGGCACGGCCCGGGCCACCGGCGCAGAGCACGGGACGGTGCACGGATACATGATGGGGACGCCCGCGTACATGGCGCCCGAGCAGCTGCTGGCGCGCGAGCTGGACGGCCGCACGGATTTGTACGCCGTGGGCGTCTTGTTCTATCGCCTCGTGACGGGGACGTTCCCGTTCACGGCTGAAACGTCGATCGAATCGATGCGCAAGCAGATCTCGGAAGAGCCGACGCCGGCGCTCGCTCGTCGACCGGGTCTGCCCGACTGGTGCGATTGGATTGCCCAGCGCGCGCTGGCGAGGTCGCCGGACGACCGGTTTCAGACGGCGGACGAGTTCCGGTCCGCGCTGCGCGAGGCGGGCGGCCTCGTGACGACCGAGCTCACGAAGGTGCCCCTGCCGCTGGCGGTCGAGGTGGCCGAGGCGTCGCGCGAGCCGACGATCGTGGAGCAGGTCGGCGCTCGGCCCGAGGCGGTTGGCGGCCGACCCGCCGTTCGCGAGTTGCCGAGCCCCGAGATTCTCGTTCCCTTCCCGCCGAACGCGTCGACTGTCAGGACGTCGCGAACCGGTCGCTCGAGCGTGCTGCGCGCGCTGATGGCCGTGGCAGCCATCGCCGTGCCGTTGATAGCGGTCGCCAGGATGCGAGCACCATCGTTTCGTTTGAGTCAGAGCGCTGCTCCCGTTCCGGCCTCGGCTGCTCCTTCTGCGTCTCCGTCTGCTCCGGCTCCCACTCCCACGCTGGCTCCTGAGGTGGCGTCAGGCACTGAAACCGCTTCTGAGGCGGCTCCCGAGCCTGCTCCCGAGAAGTCGCGTGCGCCTGCCGTGGCCTCCGGGTCAGAATCCCCTCGGGCAGCCGCCCCGGCAGATGCGCCCGTTCCTCCTACGCCTGCATTTTCCCTTCAGATCTCCGCGCCATCCGCCCCTGAACCTGAGAAGCCGAATGGCAACCACACTCCGGCTGCATTCACCTTCCAGGCCCGGGTGGTCGCGGGGGACAAGAGGTCATCGCGGGAGTGCAACTGCCACGTCGTGCTGGCAAATGGCAGAATCACCTGGCGCCCTGAAGACCATTACAAGCCGATCGATGCGGTCCCCTACGACCACGTCGGGTCGATGATCTACTCGCATGGCCGCGATCCGCTCTGGAACGGCCCCAATGGACCGATACCGGTGGTCCGCGGAAGCCGAGGGTTGTCGGCCGTATTCGCCGCGCTCGGTTTCTTCGTCGAGCGAGACTGGCTGTCTTTGCGCATCACAGATTCGCGTCTGCGGTTCGTGGTCCTGCGATTCGAGGATGTCGGGCAGGCCATCAGCGCGATCGATGCTCTCGAGGAACGAACGGGCCGACGGATCGAAGACTTCTCCAAGCGCCGTTCGTGAAGGCACCTGTCAGCGGGTGAACCCGAATTCGAGCGTCAGTCCCCCGACCCGCAGGACGTCGCCCTCCTTCAGATCGCGGCGGCCGGTCAGCCGCTCGCCGTTGACCAGCGCCCCGCTCCGCATATGGGTCGCCGTGTAACCTTGATCGCCGCGGGTGATCACAACGGCGACGTCCGGCTTGAACCAGCCTTTCAGCCGGACCAGGCTCGTGTCGGCCTTTCCGATGAAGCTGGTGTGCGCCTGCAGACGATACTCGGGTTGATCGGCGCGTCCCTTCAGCACGCGAAGCACACCGACCAGGTTCGGTCCCGGCTCGCCCGCCGCGGCGCCATCGTCAGCCGCTGCGTCCTTCAGCATCGCGAGCAGGGCCTGATGCTTATCGGCGTCGAGAAACACCGTGTCTCCCGGGTTCGAGACAATCCGCTCGGCGGCCTCTTGCACGTCGACCTTGCGACCGTGCTCCGCATCGAACACGAGCGTGTGATTGCCGACGCGCACGACATCGTCGTTCTGCAGCGTGTGGCGGGTCACGCGGCGATCGTTGACGAATGTGCCGTTCGTGCTCTCGAGGTCCTCGAGGATGAAGTGCTCGCCGTCGAGAGACGCGCACGCGTGGTGGCCTGACACCGCCGGATTGTCGATGATGACGGTGTTGTCGGGCAGACGTCCAATAGTGACGACCGATCCCATGGAGTACCGCTTCAACACCTGATCGTCAAGACGCAGAATGAGCCGAGGCAATGTCCCCTCCCGAGAGTCGCCGGGTCCAGTGGCTCCACATGCTTCGCCACATGCCTCCGACGACCTCCACAACGACCACGGTAATGTTGTCAGGACCGCCATTCTGGTTGGCGGCGTCGATGAGATAGTCGCAGATGCGCTGGGGGTCGCGCAGTCGAGAGATCGCGGTCGACACGGCGGCCTCGGGGACGGTGTTCGTGAGGCCGTCGCTGCAAAGCAGCACGTAATCGCCCGGTTGGACGGCCACTTCCCGCAATTCCACGTCGACGGTCGCTTCACGGCCCAGCGCGCGCACGAGCACGTTTCTGCGAATGCCCGCCTCATGGAGCGAATGATCGCGGGTCAGTCGCTCCAGATGGCTGCGATGCCAAAGGTAGGCGCGGCTGTCGCCGACATGAGCGACGCTGACGAGTTGCCCATTGATCCACGCGCTCACGACCGTCGACCCCATGCCCGCGTGGCGCGGTTCGGCCCGCGCGCGCTCGTAGATGTACTGGTTCGAACGTTCCACGGCGCGCCGCAGCCGCCGGCTTTGCGGAAGATAGTCGTCGCCCGGCGCGGTCACCGCCGTCCCCGGGAGCGCGTTCATGTGCTCGAAGATCGTTCGCGCGGCCAGCTCGCTGGCCACTTCACCGGAGGGACATCCGCCCATCCCGTCGCACACAAGAAACAGCCCCTGTTCGGGCCGCAGGAGGTAGACATCCTCGTTGAGCTCGCGCACGCGCCCCGTATCCGTTCGAGCGCCCACCTGTAATCGCATTCATCCCTTCGTGGTGACGCCGATTCCGCCCCTGTCCTGTTTCTCGACCTGAGGGCACCATCCGATTAGAAGGCCACTGTGAATTCCTCGGCACGCGAAGGCAGATCGGGGAAACAGCTGCGGTGTCCGGAAACGCCGTGCTGTCCGCTCGTTGTGTCACCTCGAGCGGCGAAATGAGCGTATTTCGCGTTGAAGCGGGGTGGCCTTTCCCTTGCGACCGTCAAATTGCAGGAGGTCGACATCATGATACGGCGAATCTTTTCAGCCTTGTTCATGACGGCGGCGATCGCCTCGCCGATGGTCGGGCCGACGAGCGCGGAGGCAGGCGAGCCCGGCGCGAGCGCGTCCATCACGGTGCGCGTCTACGATCCGTATCGGCATGACTACCATTACTGGGACCGGCATGAGGAGCGCGCGTATCGAGCCTACCTGGGTGAGCGTCACCACTCGTACCTGGCGTATCAACGTCAGCGGCAGGCCGAACGGCGAGCCTATTGGCGATGGCGGCACGAGCGCGAGGAGCGATTCGAGCACGATCGCCGCAGGTAGCTGAATGTCGGACCGCAGCCGAATTCGGCTTGGTGCTGGAGGGAGCGCGCGGCGCCACGACGTGACATTTACGATTGCGGTATCTTCCTTACACGACGAGCCGCCGCGCGCGTTGATGTGCACTCTTTGTCACGACCTCCGCCGGCATCGGGTTTGCCACGTTACGCTTGACTCGGTTGACACTCCTTCTCTTCAACTCGCCGCTCGCTCCGATCCTCGTGGCGCTCATCCCGGGAGTTGTCGCCCGGTGGCGCGGCCGCGGGCTCGCTCGCCATCTCGACGACCCCGCGTTGCCCGAGCGGCTGCTCGCCGCCCGGCGTGGCAACGGGGTCGCGCTCTGGTTGTCGATCGTGCTGCTCCTCATCGCGTGGCCAACAACCACGGCGTGGACGCTGCCGCTTCTGTTCATTGCACGCCTTGCAGCCTCATTTCCTGACCGTCGGACGCTCTACCAGGAAACGTGGAGTCTTGGCGCCTACCTCTCCTTCCACATCAGGTTGACGGTTGCGGCGTTCGGCTTCTGG
The DNA here is from genome assembly GCA_035510155.1 of Vicinamibacterales bacterium. Taxonomy (GTDB): domain Bacteria; phylum Acidobacteriota; class Vicinamibacteria; order Vicinamibacterales; family CAVVIG01; genus DATKHR01. The sequence goes on along the minus strand of DATKHR010000124.1, from coordinate 10,882 downwards.
ATCCTCTTGCTGGAAGCGCCCACGCTGATCGATTTTGTTGGTCGGTACGGGTGGCCGGTCGCGGTCGCCCTGTCCGCGGTGCTCGTCGTCTGGCACATGCGGTACACCGATGCCTTCGGCTGGCTCCTTCGGGCGCGAGCGATTGACGACGCGCATCTGGCCGCCCGATTCGCGCAGCTGGTGCAAGCGTCAGGCGTCCGGCCGCCGCGGTTCGAGCGCGTGGACATGCACGGCGGCGTGTTGGCCAACGCCGTCGCGCTCCCATCGCTCCGACAGTCGGCCGTAGTGTTCAGCGACACGCTGCTCTCGCGGCTCGACGAAGACGAGATCGTGGCGATTGGCGCGCACGAGCTCGCACACCTGGAGCATTACAACCCGAGTCGGCTTCGACGGCGGGCCCTCGTCAGCTACGCATTCATTGCCGCAGTGGCGCTGACGCCCGTGCTTGCCCTCATCGTTCCAGCGGGAGTCGGTCTGAAGTACGCGTGGCCCGGGTTGCTGCTCGTGGCCCTCGTTGCACGCGCGCGCAACCGGCAGCAGCACGAAACGACGAGCGATCTGCGTGCCGTTGCGCTGACAGGTGATCCTGAGGCGCTCGTGCGCGGGCTCACGAAGCTCCACGCGATCGCCCGCCTTCCCCGGCGGTGGGACGGGCAGTTCGAGCGCCACGCTACGCACCCCAGCTTGGCCCGACGGATCAAGGCGATCCGCGAAGCTGCCGGGCGTGCGCCGGCAACGCTCGGCGAAGCCGCCGCATTCAACGCTGCGGATGGAACGGCATCGGTCATCTTTCGCGACGATCGAGTGGAGTGGAATGAACACGCGCTCGCGCAGCACGCCATTCAGTACGCGCATTTGACCGAGTTGCGCCTCGCCGTGCGACACGCAGGAGCACCGCGCCTGGTGGCTGTCGACCGCGGCGGACGCCGTTGGGAGCTTCCGCTCCTTGACGCAGACGTCGCTCGTGCCCAGGCCGTCATGGACGTCGTAGACGTGCGAACGGCGAACCCGGCGCGGCCAACGCTCTCTCCGGCGATGGCCCGCTTCCTGGCTTGGTCGATTGCCGCGACCGCCGCGAGCCTCGGGCAGTTCTCGGTCGTGATCATCGCGCTGTTCGCAGCCGTGCAGCCTGCAAGACCGCTGCTGGCGGCCGCCGGGTGCGCCGCGCTCGCAGCCGGAGGGCTGGCGCTACGCGATCCCGCTTGGCGCGCCGACCAGGCAACATCACTGGCGATCGTCGCCGCGCTGCTCGGGCTGGCGTTGATCTGGATGGCCCGCGCGAGCCGCCACGACACCGTCTCGAAACCTGCCTCGAGAGCCGTGGCTGCGCTCGGGATCTGTGCAGCGCTGTCGTGGGCTGCAGCCCTGTCACTCGGATTCAACGCCGTTCGCCTCCATCAGGCGGCGGGCGCGTGGCCAGCGACGATCGTGTTTTCCGTCGCGTTCGCCGCAGCGACAGCGTTCAACGGAGGCCGCCGAGCCCGGCTCGAAGCTGTCAGCGCCGCAGTCGCAGCGCTGCTGGCCGTCGCCGCTGGATCGGATGCGTTTCTCGAGGCGTTCAGCCGGGACGCATTTGTCAGGACCGCCGAACCCATCCGGGTCCGCCCGCTATCTGCCCGTCGCCTTGGGGAGTTCACCGTGCCGTTCGGCGTGACCGGCCTGCGACTCTCGCCGACTGGCCGAACCGTCGGGCTGGCCTCCGTCAACGAGGATGGGGCAACCTTCCACGTCGGCCCCGCTGGCGGGCCGTTCGCGGTCTTCGACGCGGACGATGCGGTGTTCATGGACGACGATCACGTTCTTCTCCTCGAGCGCCACCCCTCGACGGGTGCCACGCTGAGAGAGGTTGCGATAGGCGCGACGAGCTCCGTCGTCTTTGAACACCACCTCACAGACATCTCCGGAGCCGACCTATTCTTCGACGCCAGGACACACACTTGGGCCGTCTTCGGTCACGACCACGACGGTCTATTCGTTCGCGTCACCGGCACCGCGATGAATGCCGTGACGGATGACCAGCGGTGGGCGCTTCCAATGCCCAGCGCGCGTCCCGTTTCTGTGATTTCGGTTTCTGACCATGATGCGCTCGTCGTGGAGACACGCGACGGTGGCGACCCGCTGGCGGCGCCCACACGGTTCTTGCTGTTCACGTGGCTCCTCGGCGGCAGCCCATGGAGTGAATCGCACCTTTGGACGATCGGGCCGCATGGCGTCACTTCACTGGCGACCACCGAGCTGTTCCTCAATTGCATCTCCGCTCACGTCGACGAAGCGCCGGCTGTCTGCGCGGCGTTCGACGGTGCGCGCACGCGGTTCTTCAGCGTGGATACGAACACGGGCCTCAAGCCTGTAGGATGGTTGTCGGGTCGATCCTATTTATACGGGCCGAGTGCTCCCGACTGCGTGACGGGCTGGTGGGACAACGACGCCGTCATGCTTCGCGTGTCGAGACACGAGGCGCTCCGGATTGCGCACGCCGCTTACCGGGCGATCAGGGAGGTTGCCGTCACCGAGACCGTGCTGGCCACGGTCACCCCGGACACTCAAGGGTCGACCGTGCACCTCTACGAGCAACCCTGAGGGGCCTGGAAGCGCCCACCCGCCCCCTTTCAACGTCAGGCACGCACCGGCGCCTGAGGCACTCGAAAGTTCCTACTTGCCGCCCGTGCGCGATCGTGCGATCTATCAACGCATGACGCCCAAGATTCATACGTACGTCTCGACGGAACCCATGGTGAAGGCGAATGCCTTTATCATCGAAGGGGATCGAGAGCTCGTCATCGTCGACACGACGTTAACTATGAGCGACAGCAGGGAGTTGAAGCGGACCGCCGAGAGGCTGGGTAAACCGGTGGCGGGCATTCTTCTCACGCACAGCCATCCTGACCACGTCGCGGGAACGACGAACATCGCGCCCAACGGCGAGGTGCCCATCTACGCCTTGCGTTCAGTCCACGACCTCATGAAGGCGTCGGAACAGTCGAAGCACAAACAGTGGTCGGGACTGTTCAAGAGCGAGTGGATCCCAACATGGGTGTATCCGAACAGGATCGTTCGGCCCGGAGAGAGCGTGACGCTCGGGGACCTGAAGTTCACCGTCGTTGACCTTGGTGCGGGCGGCGACTGCGACGCGAATTCGATCTGGCTGTTGGAGAACGACCGCGCTGCGGCCTTTGTCGGCGACTTCCTGTTCAGCAACAACCACGCGTACATGATGGACGGCAGCGTCCTCCGCTGGATCGTGAACCTCGAGCGATTCGCCGGACTGCTTCGCAAGTACCGCACGCTCTACGTCGGCCACGGCCCGGCTTCGGATGCGTCATTGATCGAGAAACAACATCAGTACTTCGAAACTGCAGGTGTTGCGCTCCTCGAAGCCACGGCCGGCACGGCCGTCTTGACCGACGGCTCGAGAAAAACATACGAGCAGGCCATGCTCGCCAAGTATCCCGATTATGGATTCACGTTGACTGTCGCCTTCTCAGCGGATGCGCTCGCGAAGGAACTCACCGGCATCAAGAACTACGAATGGTAACACCGTTGGCGATGCGCGAGTGGGACGCCGCCGAGGCCATGGCCGCCTCACGCGCCGCCCGAACCTGCGGCAGATGACCCTCGGCCCAGCGGCAGATCGATCGGAGCGGCACGAGGAGCGTTCTGCCGAGCGGCGTCAACCTGTACTCGACCCGCGGAGGCACCACAGCATGCACCCGGCGGCGGACAATCCCATCGCGCTCGAGAGATCGCAAGGTTTGCGTCAACATTTTCTGCGAGATCCCTCCGACCATCCGCTTGAGCTCGCCGTGGCGCCGGACACCGAGGCTCAGGGCGTAGATGATCAACATGCTCCAGCGATCGGCAAGCAACGCCAGCACCTGGCGGGAATCGCAGTTCGGGTCGAAGACGTTCGGCTGGAGCTTCGTCATGGCGTTCCTGACTATGCAATCGATCGCGCGGAGGGCGCAAGGCTCGGGAACGAGCCAATTCGAGGATAGGAGGGCGTGTTATTGTGCCGGGCAGAATTCGTAGCGTCGAAGTCTCCGACGCCGCCGAGATCCTGGAGATCTACGCGCCGTTCGTCACCGACGGAGCGACGTCCTTCGAGCTGGTCCCGCCGGAACTCGTCGAAATGGAGCGCCGCATCACGGCGGGGCGCGATCGGTATCCTTGGCTGGTTCTCGAGCGGGACCGACGCGTCCTCGGCTACACGTACGCCTCGGCCCACCGCACCCGCGCCGCCTATCAGTGGTCGGTCGAAGTCTCGATCTACGTCCATCCCCGCGCGCAACGTTGCGGTGTGGGGCGAGCGCTCTACACCGCCCTCTTCGACTTCTTACGCCGGCAAGCGTACGCGAACGCGTATGCGGGCATCACGCTCCCGAATGCAGCCAGTGTGAAGCTGCACGAGTCGTTCGGCTTTGCCCCGGTTGGCGTGTTTCAACGAATCGGGTTCAAGTTCGACCGATGGCACGACGTCCTGTGGCTGCATCTCCGGCTCAGGGACGATCTGCGGCCCCTACCCGATCCGCGTACCGTGACGGACGTGTTTCAGGAGCCGGGCGTCACGGCCATGCTCGAGACGTGTGCGCGTCTTGCGCACATCTCGTGAGTGCGGAGTCCGCGGACGCAAGACTTCTTTAATGAATCGCGCAGGACTTCTTCAGGCGCCGCCGGATAGAGTCGCCCGATACCATGCTACAACCAATGGATCGGGTCGACGCTGCTGTTCCGGCCAGAAATTCGATACGACATCGCGTATGATGCTCCGGCCTACGACGGCGGAACCCGGAAGCACCAGTTCATGGTGGCGGCCGATTTCCTCATCTTTTATTGAGGGGGGGACCTCTTCTCTTGAAGGAAGGCGTCACATTCGCGCTTCATTGGCTGTAGACGCGCGCTCCCAGGCGACCGTGCGCCGGATGGCCTCGTCCACGTCGACGATCTCGGCGTACCCGAGCTCCTCACGGATCCGTGACGTGTCCGCGCTCCAGTCCTGAGCGAGATTGCCGGCGGCCAAGGGGTTCGGCGGGGCTTCCTCATCCGGCACAATCCGGATTCGGCCCTTCCAGCCGATGGCGCGCGCGACGCGCTCCGCCCACTCGCCTTCGGAAAAGTTGTGTGGTTCCGCGACGTTGTAGATCCGGCCGGCCGACGCCTCATGCGTGGCGGCTGAGGCGATCGCGTGGGCGACATTGTCGACATACCCCCGCGCCCAGCGCCACCCTGCAGCACTCTTCGCCATGACGAGATCGTTTGTCGTCCTTTCCATGTGCGCGACGAGAGCGCTCAATCGGTGGAGGCGATCTCCGGGGCCGTAGACCATGGGCAGTCGCAGTACCGTCCCGACCACGTCGGGGTCGTGGAGCACTTGGCGCTCCACGGGAATCTTGTCGTACTCATCGTCCAGCCATTCGAACACCGACTTGAGCGTCGCTATCTGCGCGGCCGGATAGGTCTGAAGCCTGCGCCGCAGCGGCGAGGTCTCGACGAGCGGCACCGGCTCGAGCGGGCCGTCCTCGAGGCGTTGAAGGACGCTGCACGCGCGGTACACGTCGATGCTGCTGACGGCAATCACACGCTTGGCGCCCCCCCGAATCACGTCCATGAGATCGCGTGCCTGAGCGCCGGAGCTCAGAATCAGGTCGACGACGAGATCAGGCGCGAACTCCTGGATGGCGCCCCCAAATTCCTTGAGCGACTTGCGATCGCCCTGGATGTCGCCGCGTCTCGAGAACGTCGCTACGACATGCTCGTCACGCCGCAGCTCGGCAACCACGCCCGTTCCAATGAAGCCGCTGCCGCCGATCACGAGAATCCGCATGAACCGGATCATATTCTCCCGGCTTACACCAGGTGGATCGCCCAATCTCGACCTTCAGGGGTTGCGTTTGAGGTGCTACAATCCGCCGATGACGGTGCCGACGAAGGCGAGCGCAATCGTCCCGCTCGGTGTGCTCTGTTTGGTCGCCTTCCTCATCCCTGAAGCGCTCTCAGGCCAGGCCGGGCTGCGGACCCCCGATGGTCGGCCGGACCTACAGGGAACCTGGAACTTTTCGAGCCTGACACCGCTCGAACGGCCGGCACAGTTTGCCGACAAGGCAGTGCTCACGGAAGAGGAAGCCGCGCTGTTCGAGCGCCAAACGCTCGACCGAAACAACGCCGATCGACGGCGCGACACGGCGGAGGCAGACGTCGCCCAGGCGTACAACGACGCATGGTACGACCGCGGCACGAAGACGTCGGCAAAGGGCGGTCGGCACTTGACGTCGCTCATCGTCGACCCGCCCGACGGCAAGATACCCGCGCTGACGAGCGCGGGCCAGGCGCGAGTGGCGGCGCGTGCCAACGTGCGGCGCCAGCGCGGCCCCGCGGACGGGCCTGAAGATCGGTCGCTCGCGGAGCGCTGCCTGCTTTTCAACGCGGGCCCGCCCATGCTGCCCGGTCCGTACAACAACAATGTCCAGATCATCCAGACACGCGACCAAGTCGTCATCGCCAACGAGATGATTCACGACACGCGGATCGTGCCGCTGGATGGACGGCCGCATCTGCCGGCGACCGTGCGGCGGTGGCAGGGTGATCCCCGCGGACACTGGGAGGGAGACACCCTGGTCGTTGACACCACCAACTTCAGCGATCGAACCAATTTCAGGGGAGCGGACGAGAATCTGCACCTCGTCGAACGTTTCAGGCGTGACGGGCGCGAGAGGCTCGACTATACGTTCACAATCGACGATCCCACGGTGTTCTCACGGTCGTGGACCGTGACGCTTCCCATGAGCCTGAGCGACGGGCGTATCTACGAGTACGCTTGCCACGAAGGCAACTACGCAATCGAGGACATCCTCAGGGGCGCGAGAGCGCAGGAAGGCCGCTAGACACGGGCTTTACCGTGCCGGGACAGTCCCACAATCGAAACGACCGGACGCCTTGCCATCGTTCAGCACGAACGTCCCCGAGTGACCATCTGCGGCAATGACGACGGTGCCAAGGCCTCCGTAGCTATCCTCGAGTGCCGTCTTGCCGAGATACACCGCGATTATCTCGTTCGGATACCTACCGGGTCCGGTGTACTTTGCGGGGTTCGCGTGCATCGTGTCGGTCATGGGGCCGGGGCCAATGGTAAGCGCCAGCGTCGGCAGCTTCTCCGGACCCCATTGGCCCGAAAAGAACCCGTCGCTCGGCATCCGGCACCCGCCGCCCGTTACGGTGACCGCCCTTGGCTTCTCGATAGTCACCGTCGCCGCAGGAGCCGCGGCCGCTATCCCCACGAGAATCAATGCCTTGGCTGAGAAAGTCCGCATCAGCCCAAGAGAGTACCACGCGCATCAAACCTGAGACGCCGAGAGCGCGTCAAAACAGTGCGTCATGGATCAAGTCCTGCAGGATCTCCGGTACGCGATACGGAAGCTCGCCAGTGCGCCGGCTTTTAGCGTGACCGCCGTCCTCACGCTCGCGATCGGCATCGGCGCAACGACGGCTATCTTCAGCACGGTCAACGCGACGCTGTTACGCCCCCTGCCCTTCGCTCATCCCGAAGAGCTGATTGCGCTTCGGACGCGGTACGCCGACGGTCGCGTGACAACGGGCCTGGTCGCGCCGGCCGAGCTGGCTCGGTTGACAGGGGCGCCGTCGATCGTGCGATCGGTCGGCATGTCCTCGGCACCGTTCGATGTCACCCTGCTGCGTGAAAATGCGCAGCCGGTTCACACGACGATTTTCGGCGTCGGCGAAGGGTTCTTCGATCTGTTCGGCCTGCCGATGACGCTCGGCTCGGGTTTCGGGCACGACCAACATGTCCCGACGGGGCAACGACAGGGGCCCGGGCCACCGCCCCTCGCCGTTCTGTCTCACCGGGTGTGGACCGAGCTGTTCGGAAGCGACCCGCAAATCGTCGGGAAGGTGGTGCGGTTTGCCGAGCTCACCGCAACCGTGACCGGCGTCGCCGCTCGGGATCTGGACGTCCCGCGCGGCGCGGATTTCTGGACCAATCTTCGCCCCGATCCTCAGGACGTCGGGCACGCGCTCGATGCGATCCTCAGAGTGAAGCCGGCGACGACGCTCGAACGGCTCCGCAGCGAGCTCGCGGTCGTCATGACGGGGCTGGCGCAGGACTTCCCCGTCGCTGACGCGGGACGAGACTTCGTCGCGCAGCCGCTCGTCGCGTCGGTCGTCGGGGATCTCCGGTCCATCCTGTTGATCGTGTTCACGGCGACCACGTTGCTGCTCCTCCTCGCGTGCGTCAACGTGACGAACCTGCTCCTGGGCCGCGGCGCGGCACGCGCGCGCGAGGTCGCGGTCCGCTCGGCGCTCGGCGCAAATCGCGGCCGCATCATCCGCCAGCTCCTGACGGAGTCGTTTGTCGTGACCGTTCTTGGAGCAATCGGCGGCCTGTGGCTCGCTTACGCGGGCGTGCGCGCGCTGCAGACGCTCGGCGCGTCGAAGCTGCCCCGCCTCGAGTCGGTGCCCTTCGACGCACACGTGCTCGGCTTTGCGGCGCTGGTCCTGGTCGTCAGCGGTCTGATGCTGGGCGTCGCACCCGCGATCCGTCTGGCACGCACCGACATAAAGACCCTCATCAACGAGAGCGGCCGGACGACGAGCACCGGGCGCGGGACGTCGCGGCTGATGGGGGCTATGACCGTGGTCGAGATCGCGCTCGCGCTGATGCTCGTGGCCGGCGCCGCATGGCTCGTGCAGAGCTTCTCGAAGCTGCGCGAAACCGATCCAGGCTTCGTCCCCTCCGGACGCCTCATCGTCGACGTCCGCCCAAATCCTGCCAGCGTGCGCGGGCCGGACCAGACCATTGCGTGGACGCATGCGCTTTTTGACCGCCTGCGCGCGATTCCCGGCGTCACCGGCGTCGGGTCGACCGCCGCGTTTCCACTGCGCGGAACGCTCGACGGTTCCTTGTTGATCCAATTCCAGGGCGAGGCGTTCGACCCCGCACGCCCGCCTGGCGCGCGTCTGCGGCTCGTGACGCCTGGGTTCTTCGAAACCATGGGCATCCCGCTCGCCGCCGGCCGGGACTTCAGCCCTGACGATCGCCAGAACACGGCCGCGGTCGCGATCGTGAACCGCGAATTCGTGCGCCGGTATCTCGCCGGGAGAGATCCGCTGCACACGCAATTCGCGTTCGGCTACCCGACCGTCGATCAGACGACGCTCCGGACCATTGTCGGCGTTGTCGGCGACGTACGGTACCGATCGATCGCGGAGGCGGCTGAACCGAGCTTCTACGTCCCGCAGGGCCAGTTCCCGTTTCCACGCCAGGCCGTCGTCGTGGCGACCCGACTCGCCGAGCCGAGCACATTGGCGCCAGTGGTCCGCGCTGAGATCGCTCGACTGGAGCCCCAGCTTGCCGTCGACGTCGAGACCGCGTCGCATCTCGTTTCATCGACCCTCACGCGGCAAGAGCTCGGCATGACGCTGATGCTCTTGTTCGGCGCGACCGCTCTGGTGCTCGCCGCGGTCGGTATTTACGGCGTCATCGCGTATGCGTCGGCCGAACGGCTGGGGGAGATCGCGACGCGTCTGGCGCTCGGCGCGACACCGTCGCAGGTCTTCTGGCTCATGATGCGCCGGGGCCACTGGCTGGCCACTGCGGGCGCGGCGATTGGCCTTGCCGCGGCGTACGCCGTAGGGCGCGCGGTCGGCAGCACCGTCTATGGGCTCCAGGCGTCGGACCCGATTGTCCTCGCGTCGGCAACCGCGGTTGTCGCGGTCATCACCTGGATCGCCACCGCCATTCCCGCACGACGCGCGGCGCGCATCGATCCGATCCTCGCCTTGCGCGCCGACTAGGCCGACTAGAATGTCCTGTGCAGTTGTTCAAGCTGGCGACCATCCGCCTGCTCGGCGTCTCCGTGGCCGGGGCCGCAGCGTTGGCGGCGGGGGCCTGCGGCCGTCACGCAAGCCAGGCACCGCAGAAAGCTGAACGCTCCGTCGTCTGGCGCCAGCTCGGGTCGTGGGCCGGCCGCGGCAGCCTCCAGACCGAGTCGTTCACGAGCGACTCCGGCACCCTTCGAATCCGCTGGGAGACCAGTTCGCCGCCGGACAGTGGATCGACCGCCGAATTGGGAGGAGGGGTAGGCGGCCCGGCAGCCAGGGACGGAGCTGCGGGCGTCCCGCCGAGCAGGGACGCGAGCGGGGGCGCGCCTGCAGGCGCGCGCCAAAGCGCCCAGACGCGGACTGTAGAGCCCGGGTCGTTTCACTTGGCGGCGCACAGCGCGATCAGCGGCCGCCTCCTCCAGCAGGTCGTCGACCACACCGGAGCCGGCCAGGGGGTCGGCTACGTCCAGCAGGAGCCTCATGTGTTCTACGTGGTCGTCGAATCGACACAGCTGAACTGGAGGTTTACGGTAGAAGAGGCCATCGAGTATCCTTAGCCGTACCCTAATCGGGAGCCGTACCCCAGCGGCCCTAAAATACGCCGGTCATAAGGAGTCGAACGATGACCGAAGACGCTGCCAAACAGTTCTCCCGGCGCAATTTCATCAAAGGCGTCATTGCCACGGGCGCCGTCGCTTCCTCCTCCGCGTACCTGTTTCGCTCGACGACGCTGCAGGGTCAGCCGTCAGCCGGCGGCGCCCCCGGGACTGCTGAACGGCTCATCACGCTCAACGTGAACGGCCAGGATCGGCGTCTCGACGTGATGCCTCAGGAAACGCTCGCCATGACGCTGCGCTACAAGCTGGGGCTGACCGGCACCAAGATCGGCTGCGACCGCGCCGAGTGCGGCGCCTGCACCGTGCTTGTCGACGATGTGCCGCACTATTCGTGCTCTTTCCTCACACATCGCGCGCGCGGCAAGAAGGTCGTGACGATCGAAGGGCTCGCCGATGCCGCGACGGGAAAGCTGAGCGCGGTGCAGCAGGGCGTG
>DATKHR010000123.1:0-3719 GCA_035510155.1 Vicinamibacterales bacterium | reverse complement strand
GGTCGAGGAGCGCCGGCGCCTGGAACCGTGACCTCGACCCACAGTTCCTCGCCGGGGCGGCGGCGCGAGGGGTCGGCGACGTGCTCGGGAATGAAATACGCAATCGGCTCGTCGAGCATCGCGACTCGCTCGCCATTGCGATCCGTGACTCGCGCGGTCAACTTGCTGCTGGATGTCGCGGGCGCTGCGATCAGCCGTCCATCACGCACGGACAGGGCGACGGGCACGCCCATTTGCCAGCCCGGTGCGGGCGCTCCCTTCATCCCAGACGCATATTGGCGCAGCTCGCCGGACGCTTCGACTTCGAGCCTGAGCCTGACGTAGCGGCCGCGTATGGGGAGGTTCGGGTCAATGGGCGCCACGCGGGCCCAGACGCGCGGTCGCGTTGCTCGATCGACGAGGAGCTTCGCTCCGAGGCTGGCGACGATCACGACGTGGATCACAGCTATCAGCACTCCTCTGCCCATCCCACTCACGACGCGCCTCCTCGTGCCTGGTGGACGAGACGGCGACGAAGACGTTCGATTGCCGACCCACCGGCCAAAAACAGTAGCCCAAGCCCAATCAAGCTGGCGGACCGCCCCAGCTTGTCCATGACGTGCGAAAAGTAGAACGTCATCACCGTAGCGGCGAAGATCGCCGAGCCGAGGTTGATTCGCTCGCTGCGTGATTCGCTCACACCCCATATGGCGAGCGCTGTCGCGCCAGCCGCCCACCAGGCGTAAACGGACGCGTCACCCGAGACCGGACGGAGGTTGACGAGCACGACGACCCAGAGCGTCGCGAGAGCGTTCGGCCATGCGGCCGCGCGCCGCAGCGCGATCGCCACGACAAGCGGCAGGCCGAGGGCAACCATCCAGCCCACTGCACGCAGCCCGATCGACAACGTCTCGGCATCCCTGTAGGCATCCGTCCCGAACGCCAGCGCCAGTGCAGCGGGCAGCAACCAGATGCCGCCAAGCCACGCCAGCGTCCGGCGAAGAATGACGTGGTCCTGGTCCGGGTCCTGGTTGAGCGCTGTGAAATATGCCAGCGCCAGGAGGAAGATCCCGCAAGCGATCACGCGGAAGCCGTTTGATGACCAGCGTTCCGTTGTCGCGACGTACCACTCGCTGGACAACCAGGCGGGCACGAGGATGGCGGTGAGGGCCGTTTGCGGCCATGACCCGAGCAATGCCCACGCGAGGGCCGCGCCGATTGCCCATAACAGCAGGCCGCCTGGCCAGTGCTCGTCCAGGTTGAAAATCTGCCCAGCGAGGAAGATCCCCGCGCCAAGCGCCACCGTCCCGACAGCGTGCAGAGCGGTCGCCATTCCCGGAAATCGTCGCTCGGTCGCCGCTCCCGCCACGTGAAAGACAGCCACCAGCAAGACCACGACCGCGAACCGGGCCTGCGGGGAGAGGGCGTCCCAGTGCGCGGACACGAACAGCAGCACGCCGGCGCCAAGCGTCAGCGCGCCAAAAGCGAGCGCGATGAGCATCGGCCATCGCAAGCGCGTCGGCCCTGCGCGCTCCAGCTCGAACGCGCGAATCCGCGCCGCACTCTCCGCGTCCAAAACGCCCGCTTCGGTCCACCGCGCGAGCAGTCGCTCCCAGCCTCGCTCCCGGCTTTCGACCACGGTCACCCTCCGCTTGGGACAAGATAGGCGATCCGTGCTCGCAAGTCGTGAGGGAGTTGTGAGCAAGGCTGAGAAATCAACATACACTGACCCATGAAAGGAACGCTGACGTGATTCACCCCGAGCGTTGGAAGGGGCTGCGGCGACGATATGAAGAGGACCGCCCGCGCCGTATGCTGGCGCTCGATGGCGGAGGCATCCGCGGACTGATCACGCTCGGCATCCTCGAGCGCCTCGAAGCCATCGTTCGCGACAAACAAGGGCTTGCGCTCCACGAGTACTTCGACTACATCGCCGGCACGAGCACAGGTGCCATCATCGCCGCGGGCCTCGCGAGAGGGCTCCCGGTCGGCACTCTCGTCGACTTCTACATCAGCTGCGGCGAGCAGATGTTCGAGCCGTCGCGACTGATGCAGCGCATCAAATACCTCTACACGGCTGACCCGCTCAAAGAGAAGCTACTGGAGGTCTTCGGCGCGCGCACCGATCTCGGTCCAGATTCGTTGAAGTGCCTGCTGCTCGTCGTCACCAAGAATGTCACGACCGACTCCCCATGGCCGATCAGCAGCAATCCGGATGCGATGTTCAACGATCCCGCGCGATCGGACTGCAACCTGCGCATCCCGTTATGGCAGCTGGTGCGAGCCAGCACGGCGGCGCCCGTGTATTTCCCGCCGGAAATCTTGCAATGGGATCCCGCGAATCAGGACAAGACCTTCGTCTTCGCTGACGGCGGCGTGACGCCGTACAACAACCCGGCGTTTCTGCTCTATCGGATGGCGACCGTCCCGGCCTATCGACTGTGCTGGACAGGAGGCGAGGACCGCCTGTTCCTGATTTCCGTCGGAACCGGGACCGCGGAGCGGCGCGGCGGCGCGGCCGCGGCCCACCGCAACGTGATCTCGAACGTGGCGGGGATGCCAGGCGATTTGATGCACGGCATACAGGTCGATCAAGACATCAGCTGCCGAACGGTCGGCCGCTGCTCGTACGGCGGATTTCTGGATCTCGAGCTGACCGACCTGGTGCCGGCGCTCCCTCTGTCAGCGAACACGGGCCGGGAGTTCCTCTACGCCCGGTACAATGCCGACTTGACCGAAACCGGCCTGCGCGAGCTCGGATTGAGCGACATCGCGCCGGAACAGATTCAGCGGATGGACGCCGTTGAAAACAGTCGCGACCTCCTCCGCGTCGGGCGCGCCGCGTCCACCAGGATCAGCGCGGCGCATTTCGGAGGGTTCCTCTAGGTCGGAGCCATGATGAGGATTCGGTCTTGGTAATTGCCCTCGCCGGGCGCCGAATCGACGCGTCGGAGGCGACAGACGAGCGCTTCCCACTCGCGCATGTGCCTCTGGTTGCCGACCGCCTGCGTGCGCTTTTCGTCGAGACGGCCGCGGCCATCGTCGTGAGCTCGGCGGCTTGCGGCGCCGATCTGATCGCGCTCGACGTCGCCGGCGAACTGCGCCTCGAGCGCCGGATTGTGTTGCCGTTTGAGGCACGCCGTTTCAAGGCCGAGTCGGTCACGGACCGGCCCGGTGACTGGGGACCGATGTTCGATCGCGTCTTGGCCGAGACTCGAGGCGCCGGCCACGTGACGATTCTCGACTCGGGGTCCGGCGAGGCGGCCTACCTCGCCGCAGCCGGCGCGATTCTCGATGCGGCGGAGAGGCTGGCAAAGGGGCTGGGCTCACCGGCGGCTGCAGTGATTGTGTGGAACGGCCATTCGCGCGGCCGCGACGACCTGACCGCGCAGTTTCGTGACCACGCGGTCGCCCGGGGCTTCCGCGTGCTGGAAGTTCTGACGAACTGACGCGCTTCCTTCGCGGGAAGCGAGTTAGAGGCCACGGGCGAGCTCGTGGATCTCGAACACACATCCTGCGTTTGGGCGGGTGAAGCCGTGCTCTTGACCTTGCCGCACACGGCGAAGACCGCCGCGACAGGCTCGGGTAGAGGCGGAAGCTTCCCGCCGGAAGGATCCGCTTCGACAACGGTCAGAGCTGAAACCGACCGCTCTCGCCCGCTGACCCACCACGAGTCACCAACGATGACGCCGGGCATGACGACCCCTCGGCTCTCGGCTGGTCGCTCCAGTCCGAACGCG
>DATKHR010000122.1:0-45017 GCA_035510155.1 Vicinamibacterales bacterium | reverse complement strand
CGCCGTACTCGGACCGTCACGCGCCGATAGGCGTCTTTGCCGCGCGTGTCGCGCGGGGCGAAGCCTACGAGATAGTAGTCCTGCGATTGACCGGCAACTGCCGCGAGGGCGTGGTCGGCATGCTGGCCGGCGTCGATGACGAGCGATCCCCCGGTTTCGGCCGCCAGGCTCCCGAGCGGGGCGATGCGATCGTGGATCGCCGACGCGTGATCGGCTTCGAGCGGCTCGGCGGCCGTGACGTCGATCTCACGGCGGTTCACGTCGAAAGCCGTCACGACGCTGTAGGACTGGGCAGCGGCCGCGGCGACGTCCTCGAGTTCGCGCGTGAGACGATCGCCGTGGAATCCTTCTGAGATGAGCACCACGGTCTTCCGTCCCTCCATGGCGCCGAGCGACCGCAAGATATCAGCGAGCCGGGCGAGGACGGCCCGGCTCTCGCCGTCGGCGGCGTTCGCGATCTTGCGCGCGTCTTCTTTTACGAGATCGGTGAGCGGCAGCGTGCCCGTCATGACCGTCAGGCCGGCCCGCCGCGCGGTGTCTGAAACGTTTTGTGCCTGCACGCGGCCAGCAACGCGCTGCAGGATCAACTCGTTGCCGCGCACAATCTCGAACGCCTCCTGCTCGGTCATCGTGGCGACCGCGCCGATCATCTGCGGCTCGGCGGTGCCCTGCACCTTCGCGAGGGCGGTGGAGATGCGATGGGTGTCGGCGGTCAAGCCGATTTGGGGTCCCGGACCGGGCACGGCGTAGAGGGCGACGCGGTCGCCGGGCTTGAGCCGCGTCGACACGAATCGCTCGACAGCCAGGCGCGCGCGCTGCTCATTGCCGGGCAGGATGTGAAGCTGGTCGAAGATGATGGCGTAGAGATGCCCGCGCGCAGCGCCCTTGTTCGTGGAGACCTCGCCCGCGATCGTGTGCCGGGCGATGTCCGCGTACGACTCCGCGGGCTCCTCGACGTGCTGGAAGAAGACGATCGGGCGCGGATGGCCTTCTTCCAGGATTTCGACTTCGTCCTGGCGAAGGTCGCCGATTGGCCGGCCGTCTCGATTGGTGACCTGAACATCGAGGCGCACCAGCTCGACCCCCGCCCGGAACGTTGCCGGCGCTTCCGAGGCGGGGCGTGGGGCTTGCGCAGCGGCCGGCGCCTGGCCGCCTGCGTTCAGGGTCAACGCTGCCGCGGCGGCAAGCGCAAGGAGACAGCTATCAGCCATTAGCTATCAGCCATGAGCCATAGCCATGATTCCGATTTCGGAGATCTTACACCGCCACCTCAACGCTGGACGGATTGTCTCTGCAGTATGGCGTTCACCTCGCGAATATCCTGCGCGTAAAACGCGGGCGGAGCAGCGCGCGCGAAGCGCTCGAGGTAAGGTCGCGCCTCCGTCGGATGGCCACTGCTCGCCAACGTTGTTGCCAGGTTGTACAGGGCGTCGTAATTGGTGGGGTCCAACTCCACGGCGCGCGTCCATTCGGTAACTGCCCGGTTCCGATCGCCCGTTTTGAGGGCGACGACGGCCAGTCCCGACAGCGCGGAGGAGGAGGTCGGATCGGCGTCGGCCGCACGCTCGAAGCGCCGGCGAGCTGAGGCGAGATCGCCGCGCTCCAGATCCAACGCGCCCAGGTTCACGAGCGCCATCGCGTTCGACGAGTCGAGCGTCAGCATCCGCTCGAACGTCCGGCGCGCATCATGAGCCCGTCCGGCGCGCGCGTACGCAATGCCGAGGCCGTTGAGGGCATCCAGATCGGCGGTCTGCGAGGTGACGATCGGTTCGAGGAGCGAGATGGCCGCTGCCGGCTTTCCGCTTTCAGCGAGATAGGTGCCGAGCTGTGTCACGACGGGAACGCTCGTCACGCCGGCCGCGAGCGCCCGCTGCAGGACGTGGATGGCTTCGCGAGTCTGACCGGTTTCCCAAGAGACGAACGCGAGGTGCCGGTACGCGATGGCCATGTCCGGCCGGCGGGCGATGATTTGGCGGTAGGTGACCTTCGCTTCCTCGTATCGCCGGCCGACGTACAGATCGACAGCGCGATGGAACGCCTCATCGATCGCGAGGAGTGTCTTGGGATCGTCGGCCTCCGCGTAGCGCGCCTTGATCGGGGCGTCCCCAGCGACGTAGCCGAGCGATTGGAGGCGCGCCGCCACATCGGGCTCCTCCGCGCGGCGCCGACCCGGAAGTGCAGCGTCGAACCCGCCCAGCCTGCCGGCGAGCATCCGGTCCCGGTCAGGGGCCCGGCCGGCGAGGTTCGTCGCTTCGTCCGTGTCGGCCGCAAGATCGTACCGCTCCGCGATCGGGAGCTCGATGTACTTGTCGCGATCCACGAGCACGCCTGAGAGCGGCGCCCAGCCTCGGTTCAGCATTGCGCTCATCGCCTCGAAATACGACGGGCGCGGAGAACCTGGCCGGCGCTCCGCCGGCGGCAGGAGTGAGCGTCCCGGGAGGTCGGCGGGAACGGGTTGCGCGACGGCTTCCAGAAGCGTGGGCAAAATGTCGACGTGGCGCGCCGACACGCCTGAGACTTCGCGGGGCAGGCTCGTGGGCCTGGTGGATCGAGCCCCAACTTCAGCCACAAGGAGTGGGACGCGGAGTGTCGATTCGTAGGCAAAGAGACCGTGCGTCTTTTCCCCGTGATCGCCGAGCGCTTCGCCGTGATCGCCGGTCACGATGACCAGCGTCGGTTGGCCCGAGGCGCTCACGTCGGCGAGGAGCGGAGCCACTCCGGCGTCGGCGGCGGCGACCTCGCCGTCGTACGGGCGCTCGTACTGCGTGTCGAAGGGAGGCGGCGGGTGGTAGGGGGCATGGGGCTCGAACACGTGAACCCAGGCGAACCAGGGCCGGGGCGGCCCGTCTCGTTGGCCCTGCGCCGCAATCCAGGCGCGCGCAAGCGCGACGACCGATGTCGCCGGCCGTTCGGGCATCACGAACTCGGTGGGCGCGCGCGTCTCCCCGAACCGATCGTCGTACACGTCGAAGCCGACGTTCAAGCCGAAGCGTGCATGCAGCGGGAATGCCGCGACGAACGCGCCCGTGGCATACCCCGCCTGCTTCAAGATCGTCGCGGCTGTTCGCGCGCTCGCCGGAAGGCGATAGCCGCTGTTGTCGCGGATCCCATGCTGAAACGGATACATGCCAGTGAGAATGCTCGCGTGAGAGGGGAGCGTGAGCACGGCGTGGGCATGCGCGAACTCGAAGCGCACGCCTTCCGCGGCGAGGCGATCGAGCGCAGGGGTTGCGGCACGGCCGCCATAACTGTGGACGGCGTCAGCGCGCAGGGTGTCAATCGTGATCAAAAGAACGTTCTGGTTCCGGATGGGCCGCAGATCAGCCTGCCTCCCGCCAGCTGTGAAAGACGTGAGGGATCTGAGCGCGAGAACGACGCCGACGACGACAGCCGTCCCACAGGCCGCGGCGAGCCACAATCGGCGGTTTTGGCCCGAGCGGTTAGTGCCTGGCGCTGCGCGGCCCGCCGCGCGAGGCGTCGGTAAGCGCGCGTCGTGCTTCCGCGCGGACGGCATCAGCTTCCTGTCGGTGTCCGAACATCGTGTAGAGACGCGCAGCGAGCGTGTAGGCGTCGGGGCTCGGCGTGAGGCGCAGCATGTCTTTTACCGTCTGTTCCGCCAGATCGGCGCGGTCGGTGGCCTGATACAACATCGCGAGGCCGGCGCGCGCGCGTGTGTTGAGCGGGAACAGCCGCAGCTCTTCGTTGAAGGCGGCTTCGGCGTCGTGGTACCGCTCGAGCCGGCCCAGGGTGTCGCCTGCGTAGTAGTACAACTCGGGCACGGCGTGCGATCCGGGATTCCGGAGCTCGGCGATAGCCTGCTCGAATGACGGTATCGCGTCGGCGTAGCGCCCCTGGTCGTAGAGGATGCGCCCTTCGATGAACGCCGCCACCGGCATCGACGGATCAGCTTCTTCGGCCAGCTTCGCTTCGGTGCGTGCCGCCTCGGCGTCACGTTGCGCGAGCGCCACACGGGCGAGCAACTCGCGGGCTGAGGCGCGGGCACGTGGCTCCTTGTCGCCGGCCATCTGGACCGCGAGCTCCGCGTGCTCGCGCGCATCGGCGTACTTGTGGAGCCGCAGGAGCGCGTCTGCCGCCCCGAGGTAGGGCTGCGGCTCGGTCGGCTTCAGCGCGATGTAGTGCTTGTACGCATCGAGCGCCTGATCGAAGCGGTCGATGCGTGTCGCGAACGCCGCGAGCTGCGCCCAGACATCCGCCATCTGCGGCTCCTCGCGAAGGATCTGTTGCGCGAGACCGATCGCCTGGCCCCACCGGCGTTCGCCGGCCAGATCCACAGCCATTCGATAGCGCTCGAGAATCTCACGTTTGTCCTTCGGATCGGGCAAGGCTTCGCTTGGCGCTATTGTTGCGGCGCCTCCGCCGACGTAACCGAGGGCCTGCAGCCGCTCGCGGGCGTCGGCTGAGACGGCCGAGGGCATCTGGATGATTGCACCGGCCGAGATGCGATCGAGAGCGCCGCGCATCGCCTCCGTCGCCTGCGCGCGCTCCTCTGCGAGGTTCGTGCGTTCCTTGATGTCCCGCTCGAGATCGTAGAGTTCCTGGCGCGGCGCCTTGATATAGCGATAACGGTCGTCGGTTAGCGCGGTGAGCTCGCTCCACCCGAAGTGATAGCGCGCGTACAACGCCTCGGAGTACACCGGCACGGGTTCGGGGCGGCCCGTGCCGTCCAGCAGCGGTTTGAGCGAGCGCCCTCGCAACTGTCCGGGGATCGGCGCCCTGACGAAATCGAGAACCGTAGGCACCAGGTCGATATGCTGGACGAGCTCGGCGACGCGGCGGCCGGCGCCGGCATTGCCCTCTTGTTTGATGATGAGCGGCACGTGGACCGCTTCCTCGTACACGAACAGGCCGTGCTCCTGCTCTCCGTGATCGCCGAGCCCCTCGCCGTGATCGGAGAGGAGAACGATGGTCGATCGATCGTAGAGCTGGTGTGATTTCAAATACTTGATGAAGCCCCCGACGATCTCGTCTGCGTACGCAATCTCGCCGTCGTACGGCGCGTACGCGGCAAAGCGTTCGGGCGGGGAGTATGGCTTGTGGGGCTCGTAGAGATGGAGAAACAGAAACGACCGCGACGTCCCGACCGTGTCCAGCCATTTCTCGGCGATCGCCTCCGATATCGCGCCGTCCCTCTGCACTTGACCGATGCCAAGACTCATCTCACCAGGCCCGGAAGGCATGTCGCCGTCGAAGAAATCGAACCCCTGCGCGATGCCCGTCTCCTTGCGCAGCACATAGGCGGAGACGATCCCGCCGGTGGCAAAGCCCCGGTCGCGGAGCATTTGCGGGAGCAGCCGTTCCCCTGGTTTTACGGCGAAGCCGACGTTGTCCCGGACGCCCGTTTCAAATGGCAAGCGGCCCGAGAGCAGCGCCGTGTGAGCCGGCAGCGTCTGCGGCGCATGGGAGTACGCGCGCTCGAAGACCACACCGTCGGCGGCCAGGGCGTCAATGACCGGAGTTTTCACCTTCTTGTAGCCGTACGCGGGCAGGTGATCCGCCCTCAGCGTGTCGATCGAGATGACGATGATCGGCCCGCTGACCGGCGCTGAGGCGCGGGCGTAGCGCCAACCGCCGGCCGCCGCCAGAACGACCGCCACGGTGACGACAATCAGAATGAAGGTATAACGAAAGGGACGGGACACTGGCGGAACCATTCAACGGCTGATGGCTGATGGCTCAGGGCTGGCGCAGGCGCCGTGCTATCAGCCATGAGCCATCAGCCATTTACTTTTTCAGCTGGTCGAGTACGGCCTTGGCCTGCGCGGCTTCCGGCGACGAGGGGTCGACTTCGATGACTTTACTGAAGTAGTCGAGTGCGCCCTGGGTGTCGCCTTTGTTCAGCGCCACTTTCGCGAGACCGAAAAGCGGTTTCCCCCAGCGCGGGTCCATCTGCGACGCGCGCGTGTAGGCCGCGCCGGCTTCGTCTGCTTTACCCTTCGCGAACTCGACTTCGCCCAGATTGTAGAACACTTCGCGCGTGGCGCTCGTGCTTTGGGCCGCCGCCTGCAGCGTCTTCTCCGCGTTCTCGATGTCGCCCTTCTCGAGGTTCGTCATGCCGATGCCGATCTTGGCCTTGTCGTTGTTCGGATCGGTCTTGAGCAGATCGTTATAGGCCGCCAGCGCCGAGTCGTAGTCTTTCTTGTTTCGATACGCCGCCGCGATTTGCAGATTGATGACCGTGAGCGATGGAGCCTTCGTCAGGATCGCGCGATAGGCGGCAATCGACTCGTCCCATTTCTGCGCGTTGTAGAGCGCGTCGGCCGCTGCGAGCTCCCCTTGCAGGTCCTTGGCGGCCACGCTGCCGAGCGCGCTCGGGGCCGCGCCCGCGCCTTTCCTCAGCGTGAAGGTCAGCGGCGGATTCGGGGCGCCGATCGTCTGCACGTTCAAGTTTCCGGCCTCTGGGGCGAAACCAGGCGCCTGTGCCGTGAACTTCCATGGACCGGTTCGCAAGCCGATGATTGAGAACCGCCCTTTGTCGTCGGTCGTGGCCGTGAAAGTGCTCGGAGACGCGTTCGGGTTTTCGGCCGTCACCGTCGCCCCCTTGATGGGTTGGCCCGCCTCGTCCTTGACCTGGCCGCCGACGCGACCGGTCTGAGCGCCCGCCGAACCGGCGAGCACTGAGATGGCGATCGCGGCCGTCACGCCGCGGAAGACATGAAGACGATATGGCATGCGCTCTTCCCCCTCGATACCGCCCGCCAAGCTACGCGCGCTAAATATCTGACTGCGCTCAGTATATATTGAATCGCGTGAAACGACGTCTCATCCGAGCCGTGCTCGCGGGAACGACGACGCTGGCGCTGACGCTGGCACTGACCCTGGCACCGTCGCACGCCCAATCGCCATCGGATTTCGCCGCCATTGCGCCGGTCGTGGACCAGGGGATCAGCCGGCACGAGCTGCCCGGCGCGGTGATTTTCATAGGCCGAGGCGACCAGATTGTTTATCACCAAGCGTTCGGCCATCGGGCCTTCCAACCTTCGCCCGAGCCGATGACGGAAGACACGATTTTCGACCTCGCGTCGCTGACGAAGGTGGTTGCCACGACCACCAGCGTGATGCAGCTGATTGAATCAGGGCGACTCCGCCTGGCAGATCCGGTCACGCGGTTCCTTCCGGACTTTGGGCGCTACGGCAAGGAGGGCATCACCATCCGGCACCTGCTGACGCACACATCCGGCCTGCGTCCCGATCTCGAGCTCACCGAGGAATTCAACGGCGCGGATGAGGCGGTTCGCCGCGCTATCGACGAGGTCCCCGTCGCGGCGCCCGACGAGCGGTTCGTCTACAGCGACATCAACTTCTTCGTCCTCGGCGACATCGTCCGAATCGTCAGCGGTGAGCGGTTGGATGAGTACGCGATGAGGCATATCTTCGGACCGCTGGCCATGGGCGACACAATGTTCCTGCCATCTCGTTCGCTTCGCCAGCGTATTGCGCCGACCGAACGCTGCCGCGAGCGCGCGTGGCCTTGCAGCGCGCCGGGGAACGATGTGTCTGGCGGCGTTCCCGCGGTCCCATTCCTACGGGGCGTGGTCCACGACCCGACCGCGCGGCGAATGGGCGGTGTGGCAGGCCATGCCGGGCTCTTCAGCACTGCCGCGGATCTCTCGCGGTTTTGCCGGATGCTCTTGAACGGCGGCATGTTGGACGGCGTTCGCATTCTGTCTCCCGCGGCGATCGCGCGGATGACCAGGCCATCAACGCCGGCGGGCATGAGGGATGTCCGTGGGCTCGGATGGGACATCGACTCGATGTATTCCTCGAACCGTGGCGATCTCTTTCCCGCCGGTTCCTACGGGCACACCGGCTTTACCGGCACGTCGCTCTGGCTCGACCCGCAGTCGAACAGCTACGTGATTTTCCTGGCCAATCGGGTACATCCGGACGGCAAGGGGGACGTGACGCCTCTACGGGGTCGCGTCGCCACGATTGCAGCGGCGGCACTGTCGAATCATATGGTCCGACCCTCCGCCCCGGCTCGAGGAGGCCCGACGCTCACAGGTATCGACGTCCTTGAGTCCGAGGGATTTTCCAAGCTTCGGGGCAAGCGGGTTGGCCTGGTTACGAACTTGACGGGGCAGTCGCGCACAGGCGCCACGACGATTGATCTGCTTGCGGGCGCGCCCGACGTCCGGCTCGCCGCACTTTTCAGCCCCGAGCACGGCATTCGTGGTCAGCTCGACGAAAAGGTTCCGACGTCTCGCGACGAGAAAACCGGGCTGCCGATTTACTCTCTCTACGGCGACACCCGACGGCCAACAGCCGCGATGCTCAACGGCCTCGATGTCATCGTCTTTGACGTTCAGGATATTGGCGCGCGCTTCTACACGTATCCAGCCACGCTCGCGTACCTGATGGAAGAAGCCGCGAAGCGCAAGCTCCCGGTGATCGTGCTCGATCGGCCCAATCCTGTCGACGGGAACGACGTGGAAGGACCCATTCAGGACCCGAGCGCCATCGGATTCAACGGTTACCTGCCGATGCCGATTCGTCACGGTCTGACGATTGGTGAGTTGTCGCGGCTGTTCAACGAAGAGAACAAGATCGGCGCGGAGCTGACCGTGGTGGCGATGAAGAGCTGGCGACGCGATGACTGGTTCGACGCGACCGGGCTGCCGTGGGTGAATCCGTCGCCGAACATGCGGAACCTGGGGTCTGCGGCGCTTTATCCTGGCGTGGGGGCGATCGAGGGCACGAACATCTCCGTTGGACGCGGGACCGATGCGCCTCTGGAGCAGATCGGAGCGCCCTGGATCGATGGGACCGCGTTGGCATCCGCGCTCAACGCGCGCCATCTTGACGGCGTGCGGTTCTATCCGGTCACGTTCACACCGTCGGCTGGGGCCAAGCTCGGCGGCCAGGTGTGTCGCGGCGTCTTTCTCGTCGTCACCGATCGCGAACGACTCCGGCCGGTCCGGATGGGCGTGGAGATCGCGGCCACGCTGTCCTCCATGTACGGCCGTCAGTTCGCGCTCGAAGACGCCGCCCGGCTCCTGGGGTCGAAGGCGACCATCGCGAAGATCCGTGACGGCGTGGATCCTGGCGTGATTGCGGCGTCGTGGCGCGAGGATGAAGAACGATGGCGCCTGAGGCGGGCGAAGTATCTTCTCTACTAGGAGCGGCGACGCCATCTCCAAGGAGGGGACTTATGGTCAGCAGACTGGTTTCCAATGACCGCAGACGCCGCCGGCGGCTGGCAGATATCTGCCTCCTGACCGCGCTCACGACTATCGTCGCTCTGACAGCGCTCGAGACTGTCACCGCCCGCGCCCAGGCCCCCGCGCAGCAATCCGCCTCCGCGGCAAAAACCGTCTGGTACTTTTACCGCGTCAAATGGGGATTTCAGGACGAGTTTCAGGCCCTGTTTACACGCAATCACTTGCCCGTGCTGCGCGAAGAGATGAAGGCCGGGCGGATTGTGAGCGTGAAGACCTTTGTCCCGTCTTACCACGGCGACGGCAGGGCGGACTGGACCTTTGCGGTGCAGATCGTATTCAGGGACGTCGCGGCGTTCGTCGCGCCTTCAGGTGAAGAGGCCATCCAGAAGAAGCTGTTTCCCGATCTGGAAAAGTTCCGCAAAGAAGAGCAGCGCCGGTTCGAGATTCTGGACGCGCACTGGGACGTTCCGTTGAACGAGCTCGAGCTCAGGTAACGGCCGGCCCGTCGGTGTGATGAGCCGCTAGATCAACCAGGTTGGCTGGTAGAGAAGGATATAGACCAGCACACCCGTCACCGACACGTAGAGCCAGATCGGGAACGTCCAGCGCGCGATGCGCCGATGCTGCGCATATCTGGCTTTGAGGCCGCGTGAGAGCGTGATGATGGCGAGCGGCAGGACGGCTGCCGCCAGAGTCACGTGCGTGATGAGGATCGTGAAATACACCGGGCGGACGAAGCCCTGGCGTGTGAAGCGGACCGATCCCACCTGAGCGTGATACACGATGTAGCAGACGAGAAACAGCGACGAAGCCGTAAACGCCGCGATCATGACCTTGCGATGCTGTTCGATCTTGCGAGCACGGATGAATCCGTACGCCACGAGGAGGAGGACGCCGGAGATCGCGTTCAGGGAGGCATTTACGGCGGGGAGAGCGTCAATACTCAAGCTGGCAACTCATTACATGCCGTGACCCAGGGTTCAGCTGTGGTTAGCGATCATCGCGATCCAGAGCAGCGGCAGGTAGGTGATCGACCCCAAGAACAGCGCGCGCGCGGCGCGATCAGTGCGGGCGACTGCGAATCGCCACGAGAGCGCCAGCAGTCCGGCCCCCAGTACGGTCGCTATGGCGGCGTACGCAACTCCCGCGACGCCGGCCAGGGCAGGCATCAAGCTGGCGGGCAACAGCGCCATGGCGTAGACCACAGCCTGGCGGCCAGCCCGGCTGCCGTCGGGGTCGATGACGGGAAGCAGCGGAAAGCCGGCGTTCGCGTAATCGTCTCGGTACAGCCACGAGATCGCCATGAAGTGGGGAATCTGCCAGAGAAACACGATCGCGAAGAGCGCTGCGCCCCCAGAGTCGAGCCCTGACGTTGCCCGGTGTGCCGCCGCCCAGCCGATGAGCGGCGGGAGCGCGCCGGGCACGGCGCCGACGAGCGTGGCGAGCGATGTGCGCCGTTTCATAGGCGTGTAGATCGCCAAGTACACGACGAGCGTCGCGAGCGCGAGAGCCGCCGCGACTCGGCTGGCGCGCGTTGCGAGGAGCGCGAGACCTGCCACCGACAGGGCGGCGCCGAACATGCTGGCGTCCGCCAGCCCGACCCGACCATCCGGAAGGGGACGAAGACGCGTCCGCTCCATCAGCCGGTCGGTATCGCGCTCGTACACCTGGTTGAGCACGGCTGCACCCGCGGCGACGAATGTCGTGCCGACCACGGCTTCGGCCATCAGCCAGGCATCGGGCCGGCCGCGCGCAGCCAAGTAGTATCCGGCGGCACTGCTGGCGATCACCAAGGCGTTGAGGCGCGGTTTGGTCAGGATCACGTAGTCGGCCAACGCCTTCGACGCGCGCGGGGAGGCTTCGACATGTTCGAGGCCGACCGTCTTTGACGCGGGCGCGACCACTGCAGCCGCCGTGCCGGACGCGCGTGGTGTCATGCTCCGCCTCGCTGAGCGGTGGTTCCAAGATCGACGTCGAGGTTGGCTGGAATGCGCGCAGATTGTGGATCACCGCCAACGGGGCGCACGGGACCGTCGAGGGCGCTCTGAGCCGACCGAGCACGGTCACGACGGAGGGGCTCGATCCGATCGAATTTGGCGCGCCAGGTTCGAAGCGAAATCACGAGAGACGTCGTCAACACAATCGCGCCGCCGACGACATGCAGGCTGTTGATCCACGGGTCACGGCGGCTGAGCACCGTCAGCGCACCCAGCGTCGCCTGCACGATGATGAAAATAATGAGGAGGAGGGCCGGTTGCCCCAGCTCGACACGATCAGTGTGCTTGAGCCAGATCGCAATGGATGTCATCAGCACCATCGCCGCGACGACGAGTGCGCCTGCGCGATGAGTAAAGTGCAGGGCGATGCCGGCGTTCCAGTGATCAGGCACGAGATGCCCGAACATCAAAGGAAAGTCGGGGATCGCGAGCCCGGCGCCGGTGTGGCGCATGGTCGCGCCCAGGAGAATCTGACAGAAGATCGCAACCGTCGTGGCCGTGGCGAGTGCGCGCAGGGACGAATCATCAACGACAGAATCAGGTTGGTTCGGTGATGCGTTCGGCGCCCGGGTGTTCCAGCCGGGAGACGTAAAGAGAGCGATCGCGACCGTC
Source organism: Vicinamibacterales bacterium (assembly GCA_035510155.1). Taxonomy (GTDB): domain Bacteria; phylum Acidobacteriota; class Vicinamibacteria; order Vicinamibacterales; family CAVVIG01; genus DATKHR01. The sequence continues at coordinate 33,229 of DATKHR010000122.1, read as the reverse complement.
ATGCAGAAGAAGATCTCGGCGAGGCCGGCGTGCGCCGTCGAAACCGCGGGCGGGAGGAAGTACTTCACCGTCAACCCCCCGAGCACTCCCTGGGCGATGACGGCACCCAACGCGGCCACGCCGAACCACCGCAGCCACCGCCGCGGCTCGGCGATCCACAGCCAGCCTGCAAGAACGATCGTCAGAAAACCAACGCTGGACGCGATGAGGCGGTGTCCGTGCTCGTAGAAGATGTTGGCCACCCACATCGACGGCGGGAACGTGAACATGTTCCAACCGTAGCTCGTTGGCCAGTCAGGGACGGAGAGCCCGGCGTCATGACTGGTGACGAGACTTCCGGCCAGAATCAGCAGGACCGTGCACGCGGCGAGAAACTTCGCGAACTTGTGGAGCATTTCGATGGCTAATGGCTGATGGCTGAATGGCTGATGGATTGTGCCATCCGCCATGAGCCATCTGCCGTGTCAAGTGTTCGGCCGGCCATATGCCATCAGCCATGTCCTGTGTTCAGTTGGTCGTCGTTGCCGCTGCCGGCTTGAACGAGAAGTTGACGTCCTTGGTTTCGCTCGCGCCGAGCGTGACGCTCTGCGTCTGGGCGCCGAACTTCTCGTGCCAGGCTTCGATCGTGTAGGTCCCGGGCGGCAAATCCTTCAGCTGGAACTTTCCGTCATCCTTCGTGACGGCGTAGTAGGGGTGATCCAGGACGCCCACGTACGCGTTCATCCAGCCGTGTACGTCGCACTTGAACGGCACCATGATTTCCTTCGCCGTGAAGACGTGCGTCGTCTTCATCCCCTGAATCGGCTGGCCCGTGTTGAACTCTGCGTTGTTCTTCGGGAGTGCATGGATGTTGTGCAGCGTCGGGTCGCTGTTGATGATGTCGAGTGTCTGGCCGACGCGCATCCCGAACACGTGCGGATGATACCGGCACTCCTTCTGGTCGATCGTCGCTGAGCCTGTCGGCGGGTCGTACACATAGTTGCCAAGACCGTCCTTCACGTACACAAAGACGTTCCCGAGCGACTTGCCGTCCGAGCTCACGGTGTACGTCTCCTGGAATTGCGGCGTCTTGTTCTCTCTCACGCACACGGGGTCAGCGTTCATCTTGATCGGCTCGTTCTTCGGCGCGGTGCCGTCGAGCGCTACGGCTCCCTGAACGGTCCCTGCCGTCGCCGTGTCGACCTTCTGCCCTGCCGGCGCACCCGCAGGTGCTGCGGCCGTGCTCGACTTGTCCTGACCGCCGCCGCATGCCGCGACCGACACCGCAAGCGCAGCCCCAAAAACCCAAGCGTTTCGTAGGCGCATTGACCTCTCCATGTGAGAAAAGACCATTCTACCTTGCCTCGCGCAGCTTCCGCTCGATCCGATCTGCAATCCAATGCGGGTCCCACCATTCGACTGGATTCACCATGCGTCCACCAACCAGCTGCGTAAAGTGCAGGTGATCGCCTCCGGCCAGGCCGGTCGAATCGGTGCGCCCGATTTGCTGGCCGCGCGTGACCTTGTCTCCAACGTTGACGTCGAATGACATCAGATGTCCGTACAAGGACTGCACGCCCATGCCGTGGTCGATGATGATGCAGTTACCGTAAATTCCGAGCCAGCGAGCGTTGACGATGACGCCGCTGTTGGCGGCGTGAACCGGGACGTGCTCGGTGACGGCGAGATCGAAACCGAGGTGCACCTGCCGATCGACTTCTTTCCCGTTATAGAAGTACGTGCGGTGGTCGGCGAAGCGCGCTTCGACTTGCGAGTTCCCCAACTGGACGAATGGCCCGTCCCAGAGCTTGGCTGCCACGGTCTTCTGGGCAATCGCGATGATCTGGTCCGCGTTGATCGTCCGCAGCTCACCGTTGATCTTCAGGAACGCCTGGAGCATCTCGGGACTGCCCTCGGCCGGCGGCGCAAGCTTCAATTCCGGTGAATGCTCGAGGATCTCGGGCACGACCCGGTTGATGAACTTGTCGTCGAGCACGATTCGGCTCGACTTGAACGGCTTCTCGAAGACATTGTCGATGAAGCCAACCTTCGATTCGTTGCCGGCCTCGTCGCGCGCAAAGGCCTCGATGCGCGCATTCAACGGCTGGTCGGGGAGGAGCGCAAAGAACGCGATTCTCGCCGTCGTATCGGTGCCGTCGGTCCCAACGCCAGTGCCCGCGCCTGAGGCCGGAAATCCGAGGTACTCGATGTCGCCGACGCGGACGCCCGAAACCACGTCGGGAGGCGTCGCTCTGTACACCACCATCTCCGAACCTCCGTGGTTGATGTAGTGCTTGGTCGACAGCACCGCGATTCGTGGCGGTTCGAGGCGCACCTGAAAGTCTTTGGTCGCCCGGCTGGAGAGCGTGCGCAGCCCCAGAAACGACCGTCGTGTCGCAGTGACGACGACACGGGCGGGGCCTGTCTGGAGGTCTGGGAGATCGCGCTTGCCGATGGGGCGCGTGATGCGGCGCCGGTTGGCGTCGATCGTCTCGACGACGGCGTCGTTTTCGCTCGGGCCGGTCGCGGCGCCGAGCGTGAAAAGCGAGGTCGACCGGCCGTTCTGCTCCAATGAAATGGAGAGCGTCAAGAAGCGCGCGTTGGGTGCTTCGACCGTCACGTCGAGCAGGCCGGTTTGACCGACGAATCGATCCGGCTTGGCGATGACGAGCTGTGGGGGAGCGCCGCGGCCTGCGATGAGAAAGGCGATGCCGAGCGCGACGAGGAACACGACAAGGAGTCCGATGAGCCACCGAAACATGGACTCCATCATACAAACTTTGCTACGATCAGGAGTTCCCGTCGGTCCGTGCCGGTATCGTCTAGGGGTCAGGACACGTGGTTCTCAGCCACGGGACCGGGGTTCGAATCCCCGTACCGGTACCAGGCACCTCGCTCATCCATTCAACAACTAATTCATCGTCTCCGGTTGGAGGTTTTCGTGCGGCGTGAGCTCAGTTTTCTGTGACTTCACTCGGGGCGTCCACTGAGAACGCCCGTATTGCGTCCGCCTCCGATTCAACGATGTCGAACAGGGTGATCAACTTTGTGACGACCAGCAGGTCGAGGATACGCGACGGCAGGTTCAATAGTTTGATCCGCCCGCCGATTTCGTCGGTCGCACGCCTGATGGCGATCAGGCTACTCAACCCAGACGTGTCGATGCCGGAGACGTCCTCGAGGTTCAGGAGGATATGCCGACGGCCCTCAAATAACAGGCTGTTCACCTTGTCCGTCAAACGGCCGTCATCGAAGGTCGTGACAAGTCGGCCCTGCAGGTCAAGGCAGACAACGGATCCTATTGAACGCTCTCGAATCTCCATCATTCCTCCCGCGAGCAGAAAGTCGCTACAGGGTGCGCCGGGCCGACAGTGCGCACAACGGGCAAAGTCGCGCGCTGAGGTGTGCCTCTCTTTGCCCCAGGTGTGATGATGAGAAGCGGACAATGCGTCGAGTGGCACAGCAGACGAGGGTGTCCCCTGATTGATCGGACGTTCACCCATCATGCAGGACGAGCCTCTCTATCGGAATGGCGGACGCTCCCAGGCGTTCTGCCTCGGTCGACGGCCGCCATCTGCCCCACAGCCGGTTTCGGTAGTCCAGGAACAACCGGCTGATGACCACGGTCAGGTAGGTTTGGAGACTGCTGCGTCCCTCGAACCGCCGCAGCGGGTCGAAGTCCCGCTGGCTGAAATGAAGCCTGACCTCTGACCTGAAGTCGTCGGATTCATCGGAGCTCAAACGATGCCGCCGGCAGAGCTGGCCGGTGACTTCGTCAATGACGGCAAGGCAGGAAAGGAAGAGGGCCTCGCTTTCACTGGTCCGATCGTCTGGAGGCACTCGGTCGGCGTTGATGCAAGCTTGAGAATTGGGCTTCATCATCTTTGCCCCCGGCTTGTGAAAGATTTCCAATTAGCCTTATCGCCCCGTTCGCTAGGTGGGCACAACGGGCAAAGTCGCCCACTGATGTGTGCCCCTTTTTGCCCATGTCTGATGGGTAGGAAGCCGGCCGCCCGCTGACGTCGGGACCGAGTGTAGAATCGGCCCGATTTAGCCTATTCATGCCTGATGACCGTCAAGCGGCCAAGTCGGCGGCGGACCATCCACCGGCGTCCTCCAGTACGCAGAATGGCCGCCGGCTCGATTCATGGAAGGAAATCGCGGCCTATCTGAACCGCGATGTCACGACCGTTCGCCGCTGGGAAAAGCGCGAGGGCTTGCCGGTGCACCGGCACCACCATGGGGCGTTGGGTTCCGTCTACGCGTTTAGCACTGAGGTCGATGCCTGGCGATTCGGGCGGGGACACCCCGCGTCTGACGAGGCACCGCAGCCACCCCTCAGGGAGGCCAGGCACACACTGGTCGGGCGCGACACCGAGCTTCGCCGCCTGAAGACCCATCTGGCACAAGCGCTCGATGGCACGCGCCAGATCGTATTCATCGCGGGCGAGCTGGGGATCGGGAAGACGGCACTGGTCCAGACGTTCCTGGACACCGTGAGGTCGGACGTCTGGGTCGCCGCGGGACAATGCGTCGAGCAATACGGCCGAGGGGAGCCGTACCTGCCGATTGTCGAAGGTCTCGAGCGACTCATTCGCGATCCTCGCTACCCCGAGGCGATGAGGGTCGTGGAGGATCGTGCGCCCGCATGGCTGCCGTGGTCAGCCGCCCACTCGCGGCAGCCTCGCCGGGCCACACGCGACGCTGAACCGAACCCCGCTCAGATGGCCGGGGAGCTGACCGACGCGATCGAGGCGCTCGCCGCCGCGAAGCCGCTGGTGGTCCTGCTCGAAGACTTGCACTGGAGCGATCACTCGACGGTGGAGCTCATCGCCAGATTGGGTCGTCGGCCGGATCGCGCCCGACTCCTGATCATTGGCACCTATCGGCTGGCGGACCTTGTTGACGCCGGGTCGCCGCTCTTGCGGGTCTGTCGCGAGCTTCGGGCACATTTTCAGGCTGACGAAATCGAGCTCCCGCTGCTGACGCAGGATGCCATCGCGCAATTCATCGCTCGCGACAAGACGTGGCAGGATGTGAACGCCACTGCCGCGCGCCTGAGGCAGTGGAGCGGCAATCCCTTATTTCTCGTTCATCTCCTCGAACACTTGGAACGCGCAGGCTGCCTGCTCGAACGCGATGGCGAGTGGGCATTGGATCTCCCAACCGACGGCCCCGCCTTCGTGCCGAGCATGCTCCGCACGTTGGTAGAGGATCAAGTGGACCGGCTCGGCCCTGATCACCGGCGTCTTCTGGAGATTGCCAGCGTCGCGGGCGACCCGTTCCCAGCAGCCGTCGTTGCCCACGCCGTCCCACAAGACGTCACCGTCGTGGAACGGTGGTTGGACGATCTCTCCCGACGGACGCACCTGGTGCGGCGTCGAGAAGCGGCCGTGTTGCCCGATGGCACCTCGTCGGCGTCGTATGGATTCGTGCACGAGCTCTACCGACACGTGGTGTACGAGCGCGTTCCAAGTGCGACGGTGAGTGCGCTTCATCGAGAGATCGGCTCGCGACTCGAAGTCGGGTACGGTGATCGAGGCCAGGAGATCGCCTTGGAGCTGGCGACGCATTTCGACCGTGGTCATGACCCCCAACGAGCCGTCCGATACTATGCGCGCGCAGCTGAGAATGCGTTGACCCGCAACGCGGATCGCGAGGCGGCCATCGCCCTGAGCCGGGCGGCAGAGCTGGTGGCGCATTTGACCCCAGGGGACGAAGGTCACCAGATCGAGCTCGATCTTCGAGCACAGTTCGACGCGGTCTTCCAGCGACTCTCGCACAACAAGTCGTGGACCACGATGAGGGCTGGCAGCGACATCCTCACGGTGGCTCGACCCGCCGGTGACTCGCGCGACCTCCTCGAATCGCTCCTCCGACTGGCGTCGTTTCATGCTCTTGCAGGCGATCTGCAGGCGGCCATAGAGATCGGCGATCGCGCCGTCGCGATCGGTCGCGTCCAACGAGACGGTCTCTTCGAAGCCACCGTGCAACAGGCATTCGCGCGAGCGCTCGCCGGCGAGTTCATGGCCAGCCGTTCCCTGGCGCTTGACGCCCGCGCCGTGGCTGAACGCGACGGAGTCCCTCGATCACACGACGAAAGCATGTGGTGCGCGTTCGTGCTCGCGTGGAACACCTGGTCCCTTGGTCGCTACCAGGAGTCGCGGGCGGCGCTCGATGAGATCCGCGAAGCCGTCGATGACCCACGCCGTCCAGCGATCGCCACGTGGACAGCTCCGATCTTGGAGTCGCTCGGGGAAGCGGACCAAAGCGTCGCCTTGATCGCCTCGGCACGTCTCGCCGACGCACGCTCACATGGTCTCGTTGCCCCATGGTCAACCGACGCCGTCCGCGGTTGGCTCCTTCTTCATCGCCGCCTGGTTTCCGAGGGTCTCGAGATCCTCCAAAAGGACGCGCAGACCCTGCGGCGCATGGGCATGCACTCTCGGCTGGTGCATACGCTGACGTGGTTGGCGGAGGGGCTCCTGATCAACGCCCAAATTGACGATGCGCGGGCGACGGCGGAAGAAGGCCTCAATGTGACACGACGAACGGGCGTGCGCTGCTGTGACCCTGAGCTGTATCGTCTTCGCGCTGAAGCCATGTTGGCCACCAAGACGTCTGGGGTTGAAGGGGGCCCGACAGCGGGAGACCGGGATGCCGCAGAAGCTTCGCTCTGGGCGGGCATCAGCGTCGCCCGCCGGCAGGGAGCCAGAACACTCGAGTTACGAGCCACACTCAGTCTGGCCCGCCTGCTGCAGCAGGCGGGTCGCCAAGAGGAGGTCGGACGAACGCTCGCACCGGTATGTGAATCGTTCGCAGCCGGCATCATTACACCTGATTTGGTGGAGGCTCGAAAGCTGCTCCGGCACTCCGCAGCATGATCCAGCCGTTTGTTCCTTTTCCAAGGTGACGCCGACAACGCCGTACATCAACGCCCACACCGCCGTGTGGCCCTGGCGAGAAGGGCACAAGCAATGACCAGAGACGAGATCGCGCAGTTCTTCGCCCGCCGTGCCAAGTCCTTCGCCGCGCTCGATGCCCGCGCTATTGCGTCGAGCCATGCAGAGGACTGCGTGTTTGAAAGCCCGCTCGCCGGCCGCCTCCTCGGCCGCGCGGCGATTGAGAACTTCTATCAAAGTCTCTTTACAAGCTTCTCCGATTTCGCCTTCGAACAGACGGACCTCCTGATTGACGGCGATCGCGCCGTGCAGATTGGCGTGGTCTCCGGCACCAACGACGGCGGTTTCATGGGCCTCCCGCCCACGGGGAAGCGGTTCAACTTTGCCGTCGTCCTGGTGTGCACACTCCGCGATGGCTTCATCGTCGCTGAGCGTCTCGTCTACGACTTCACCGGGTGGATGGTCCAGATAGGCATCTTGAAAGCCAAGCCGCAGTAACCTGCACAGTCGGATGGCATCGGGATTGGCGTCGCTGACGGTGTTTTCCGGCAAAAGGTTGTCCGAGCGCTAAGGCTCTTCGCCTCACGCGGGAGTAAGGCCCGGAACAAACGGTCCAGAGACAGGCCCGAGAGTTGTCCATCTCGGGCCTGTCTCTCATCAGCTCATCTACCAGCGGCGATAGCGTCCGTCATCATAGCGCCGGTAGCCCTCCCCGTATCCCGCCTCGAAACCACTCCGGAAGTTCTGACGATAGTAATTGCGGTCGCCGTAATCCCGGTGGTAGCCCTCGTCCGCGTCGCGCCAGTCATCGTGTCGCGACGGCTCGTAGCGGCGGCCGCTGCGGGCGTCGTGCTCGCCTGCTTCCACGCCTTCGTGGAATCCCTTGTCGTAGGCGACCCGTTCGACGTTGCGGTAGTACGCGCCGTTGTCATAGGGGCGCGGGCTGTACGCGTAACCCGTCGCGCACGCGCTTGTCGCCGCCAGTGTGCCGGCGGCCAACGATGCTGCAGCAAGAATGCGAAGTCTTGTCATGGCCTCAGCCTCCACCTGAACACGTGAGGATCAAGGCGAGTGCCAGAGGGAGGGGGCAATTTGTTTGGGAAAACGGGGATCTTTTGAGACCTGTCCTCCGACGAGGTCAGGTGGGTTGAATGAGTCGGGTGGGTGGGCTCGACGTTCGACGTAAATTAACCGACCCGACCCACCTGACGCACCCGACCTACCAGACCCGCCTGACCCATTTTCTATTCCGTCCAGACGAGCACGCGCGATCCTCTGTGGTCCCTCTGATCGAGGATGAGTCCCGGCCCGCGACGATCGAGATCGTCGAGCGTCAGGGACACGCGATCGCTGTCGATATCGACATCGATGCCCTGGTCGTTCAGGAACGAAAGATGTCTCGACGGAACGAGGCGCAGCAGCCAGAAGGGGATCGCGACGCGGACAATCTTGCCCGCGTGCTCGTCGTACGCGAGGACGCGAAGCGATTCGAGCGGTCGGCCAGGCCTCGGGGCCGGCGGAATCTGGTCGCGGTGAATGGTTGGCTCTTCGTTCTGGCTGATTTCAATGAGCGGCTGCTGTCCGGCGAACCGCGCACGAGCGCTCGCGAACTCCTGTTCCGCTATCTTGTCGCCCGTGAACTCGGAATTGACGTGCCGGTACACGAACAGCGCTGTGCCGCCGACGACGGACAATCCCAGAATGCCCAGAATGATGACGGCGGCGATGAGAATCGAAACCCAGGTTTGGCGACTGCCGCTGGCCATCGCTGGTGCTCGTTTATTCGGTCCAGACCAGCAGCCGATTGCCTCGCTGGGTGACGTCCAACACGAGGCCTGGTCCATGCCGCTCGAGATCTTCGAGCGTCAGGCGCTGAGCCTCCCCGCCGTCTTCCGCGATGCCCAGGTTCGCGAGGCGGATCCGGCCGCCAGCAGAAATGGCCCGCACGAACCAGCCGGGAAGGTCGACACGCGACAGTCTGCCTTCCTGACGATCATAGCCAAGCGCATGCAGGGTCCCGAGCGGCGTCCGCGGCCCCGCAGGCTCGCGGCGCAGAATGGGCTGACCGTCCGATGCCAACTCGATGAGTGGAGTCTGTCCCTGGAACCGCGCCCGCGCCTCCGCGAACTCGGCAAGTGCGGCTTGGCGCTGCACCGCTTCGGTGTGCACGTGCGTCCTCATGAACACGTATGCGGCGCCCACGAACGCGGCCACGACCAGTCCGGCGATGATTGTTGCCGCGACGACGATGGAGACCCACGTCTTCTTCATTTCAGCAGACGCCTGGCCTCGTCGGCGAACGCAAGATCGTTGTCACCCTCGCACAATGTGACGGCAGCGCGGAACTCGTCGTTCGCCTGATCGCGGTTGCCCGATTTCAACGCCAGCTTGCCCAGCTCGAGGTGCGCCCGGCCATGCACCCACGGCCGGGCCTCAAACTGAATGGCCTGACGCAGATCGGCTTCGGCGTCGGCCTGCCGTCCGAGCGCAGCCCTGGCGGCGCCGCGCTTGTACCGCCACAAGGCGTCCTCTCCGAACATCCGCGGCCGATGGTCGTCAGCGAACCGCAGCAGGCCGTCGGTCAGAAAGCGCTCGGCATTGTCTGCGTGGTCGGCTCGGAGCGAGGTCGCTCCCGCTTCCAGCCACAGGAGCCTGTTTCGCGGATACCGATCGCGCAGGAGACCCAGCAATTTCAGCGCATCGTCATAGCGTTTCTCACGGTTGTAGAGCAGAACCAGAGCGAACCGCGCGTCGTCCTGATTATCGCCGGGGTAGCCGGCTGCCTCTTCAATCATGTGGAGCCCGCGTTCCTTGTCGCCCGCAAACCCGACGACGTAGGCCATCCAACGAACCGGAAAAGACAGCGTGGACACGATGTATCGATACGTGCCGACAATCAGCCCGGCGTCTTTGCGTTTGGGGTCGAGGACGAGCACCTGCTCGTGCTCGCTGAACGCCTCGCGCGCCGCGCGAAAGGCGCCGCCCAGGCTGCCATCGACCGTCGCGGCGTATGAAGCGCGCAAACCGATGGCGGCTCCCAACTGATAATGAGCATCGGCATCGCGCGCGTTGCGGCTGATTTGAGCCCGCGCCAGAGTGACGGCCTGATCAATCGCGCGCTGGAACGCAGCCACTGTTTCCGGTGGTGCTGGAGGGATGGGGCTGATCGGCGCAGGAGGTTTTGTGGCGCGGCCGAGGTAATCATCGACCGTCATATTGCCCCGGCGGAAGGTAATGCTCAGCCAGAGCGTGGTCGCAAGGCCTCGATACGCGCTGGAGTCTTGCGGATCAGCGGCGACGGCCTCCTGGAAGGTAACGAACGCTGCGTCCCGATCGAGGTTGTAGATTTGGCTTGCGCCCTTTTCCCGGAGGGCAACAGACGCAGGGTTGGCAGCGGCCATCGCCGGGGTCAGGAGGAGAGCGATGGCGATCGCTGGCGATTTCACCGAACTCTCGCGCGATACGGATTCACACGACCATCTTACGACGGGCGCTCAGCCCGACTGGCGTCCGGGGCCCTTGCCCGGCCTAAAAGCGGGTTCGGCGTGACTTGCGCCCGCTTGTGCCTTCTGAATACAATCCAAACGTCAGCTTCCAAGAGCCATCCAAAATATTGAAGGAGTCCTCCGTTGGATCAGCACGTGACCGCTTCCGCGCGTGAGCACGGCGCTCACACCGTTGACGTTCGGCACGCTCACGCGGTCGACGTTCACGAGCACGCGCATCCCGAGCTCGGTTTCTGGCGGAAGTACGTCTTTTCACAAGATCACAAAGTCATCGGGATTCAGTACGCGATTACTGGGCTGCTGTTCCTGCTGTTCGGGTTCGGCCTGATGATGGTCATGCGCTGGCAGCTGGCGTACCCGGGCAAGCCAATTCCGCTCATCGGCAACTGGCTCGGCCAGGATCGCGCACCGATGGGCATCATGCTGCCCGAGTTCTACAACCAGCTCGGCGCCATGCATGGGACCATCATGGTCTTCCTCGGCGTGGTGCCGCTGGCCGTGGGCGGTTTCGGCAACTTCGTCATGCCGCTCCAGATTGGCGCCCCGGACATGGCGTTCCCCAAGATCAACATGACGAGCTACTGGGTGTACTTCTTGGGCGGCGTCACAATGCTCGTCAGCTTCTTCCAGAGGGGCGGCGCGGCGCAGTCGGGATGGACGTCTTACCCTCCGCTCGCGGACATCGCGCCCGGCCAGACGCTCTGGCTGGTCGGCATGGTCTTCCTGATCACGTCGTCACTCCTCGGCTCGATCAACTTCATCGTGACGATTGTCCAGTTGCGCGCGAAGGGCTTGAGCTATATGCGCCTGCCATTCTTCGTGTGGGCGCAGTTCGTCACGTCATTTCTGTTGCTGCTGGCGTTTCCTCCGCTTGAAGCCGCGGGCGTCCTGCAGCTGATGGATCGCCTCGCGGGCACGAGCTTCTTCCTTCCGAGCGGGCTCGTGGTGTCCGGCAAAGTGCTGCCGGTCGCCGGCCAGGGCAACCCGCTGATGTGGCAGCACTTGTTCTGGTTCCTCGCCCATCCTGAAGTGTACGTGCTGATCCTGCCGGCCATGGGCATCGTCTCGGAGATCATCGCGAACAACACGCGCAAACCGCTCTGGGGGTACAAGGCGCTCGTGTACTCGATCGTGTTCCTTGGCTTCATGTCGTTCATCGTGTGGGCGCACCACATGTTCATGACCGGCATGGGCACGACGATGAGCGCGTTCTTTCAGACGACGACGATGATCATCTCGATTCCGTCGGTCGTGATTCTGACCGCGCTTTTGCTCTCGCTCTGGGGCGCCTCCATCAGGTTCAACGGGCCGATGATGTTCGCGCTGGCGTTTCTGCCGATGTTCGCCATCGGTGGGCTGACGGGCCTGCCGCTCGGCCTCGCGCCGCCCGACATTCACCTGCACGATACGTATTACGTCATCGGCCATTTCCATTACGTGGTGGCGCCGGGAACGATCTTCGCGCTGTTTGCCGGGGTGTACTACTGGTTCCCGAAAGCCACCGGCCGGAGGATGAACGAGCTGCTCGCGCACCTGCACTTCTGGGGCTCGTTCGTCTGCATCAACCTCGTGTTCTTCCCGATGTTCATCGAGGGGCTTGCAGGCATGAACCGGCGCATGTACGACGGCGGCGCACAGTACGCCCACAACGCCGGCGTGGTGCACTGGAACGTCGTCCAGGGTTACGCGTCGTGGGGGCTCGGGCTGTTCCAGATCTTCTTCATCATCAACTTCTTCATGAGCATGAGGCGGGGCGCGCCGGTCGGCAGGAACCCGTGGGATGCGACGACGCTCGAGTGGTCGGCCCCGTCGCCGCCGGGACACGGCAACTTCGAAGCCGAGCCGGTCGTGTACCGCGGTCCGTACGAATACAGTGTCCCTGGGGCCCAGAAAGACTTTACTCCCCAGTTCGAGCCGGAGGATGGAAAGAGGCGATGAATATTCCTTATGTCGTAGAAGAGCGGCCCGACAGCGGCCTGACCAACGGGAAGCTCGGAGTCTGGCTCTTCCTGGCGTCGGAAGTCATGCTGTTCGGCGCGCTGTTTTCAACCTACATCATCCTGCGCACCGGCGCCGTGGACTGGCCGCACGGCGAGCTCAACGTCTGGCTCGGCATGGCCAACACCTTCATCCTGATCGGATCCTCAGTGACGATGGTGATGGCGTGGGCGTCGCTGAAGATGCACGACTTCGGCAAGCACCGGCTCTATCTCACTCTGACGTTCGTTCTGGCAGCCGTTTTTCTCGTCAACAAGTACTTCGAGTACTCGGACCACCTGTCGCGAGGCGAAGGGCCTTGGCACAGCACGTTCCTGGCCATCTACTACACGCTGACCGGGCTGCACGGCCTGCACATCATCGGCGGGATGATTGTGATGGCTTACCTCCTTGGACCCGGCGCGGCGCTGTACAAGAAAAACCCTGACCAGTTCACGAACCGCGTCGAGAACACCGGGTTGTATTGGCATTTCGTGGATCTTGTTTGGATCTTTCTGTTCCCGGTGCTTTACCTGCTCTAGTTTCTCAATCTTTGGGAGCTCGCATGCATTCGGCCGACGATGTAAAGAAGAGCGTTCGCAAGTACCTGACGGTTGGGGCCCTACTGTTCATGTTCACGGCGATTACGGTTGCCGCGAACCAAGTGCATCTGGCGATCCCCGCCGCGATCACGGTCGCGCTCATCATCGCCACAATCAAGGGGTCGATGGTGGCGTCCGTGTTCATGCACTTGAGCGCCGAGAAACGATGGATTTACGGCGCGCTGATCCTGACGCTCGTCGGATTCATCGTTCTGATGTCGGTGCCCGGTCTGACGGTCATGGATTCGATTGGCACGCCGATTCAGGTGCCCGCGGCAGCCGAGCACGCGAAGCATTGAGGTGACGGTCGAGCGAGCACGGACATGTCGCTGAAAGCCTTTCACCTCTTCTTCATTGCTCTGTCGGTGGTTCTCATCGCGTTCACGGCGGCGTGGGCGGCCGCGCAGTATCGCGAGGTGCACGAGGCGGGCTATGTCGTCACCGCGGTCGGGTTGGCCCTGGCCGGCGCCGCCCTCACGGTCTACGGGGTGAAGTTTCAGCGGAAAGCGCGGCGGCTATAGGGGGCGTCAGGGTGAAGTACGTGACGGAGATCGTTGCGACGGTCGTGCTCGTCGGTGCGCCGCGAGTGGCGCTCGCGTGCCCCGTCTGCTTCGGCGACGCAAACGAGCCGATGACGATAGCCGCGAAGAACGGCATCTGGTTCATGTTGGCGATCGTTGCGGCGATGCTGACGGCCTTCGGCGCGTTCTTCGTGTATCTGATGCAGCGCGCTCGGCTAGCCGCGCGCTCGGGTGAGGCAGCGAACGCCGGGCTTTCTTTAGATCAGCATCACTTCGATCATCATCAATTGGATCATCATCAGGGGCAGGAGGGGACCGCTCAATGTTGAACTACCTGGGATTGCCGGTGCAGGCGTCCACGCACGCCGGCGAGATCGATCACATGATTTCGCTCGTGCACTGGCTGATGCTGGTCCTCTTTGTCGGTTGGGGCATTTTTTTCGTCTACGCGCTGTTCCGGTTCCGCAGAGGTGCCAATCCACGAGCGAGCTACGACGGGGCCAAAGGCAAGATCTCAAAGGGCATCGAGGTGGCCATCGTCGTCATCGAAATGGTGCTGCTGGCTTTCTATGCGATTCCCGCCTGGGCGCGCCGCGTGAGCGAGTTCCCGCCGGAGAGCCAAGCCACCGTCGTCCGCGTCGTCGCCGAACAGTTCGCGTGGAACGTTCACTATCCCGGCCCCGACGGAAAGTTCGGCCGCACGGACGTGAACCTGGTCACCGCCGACAATCCACTCGGGCTGGATCGGTCGGATCCGGCGGCGAAGGATGACATTACGACGATCAATCAGTTGAACCTGCCGATCGATCGTCCGGTGTTGGTGCATCTCTCGAGCAAGGATGTGATCCACAGCTTCGGGCTGTACGAGATGCGCGTGAAGCAGGATGCGATCCCCGGCATGAGCATTCCCGTCTGGTTCATCCCGAACCGCGCCGGCGAGTACGAGATCACGTGCTCACAACTGTGCGGCCTGGGACACTTCCGGATGCGCGGGTTCGTCACCATCCAGTCGGCAGCTGACTATGAGAAGTGGATGGCCGATCAGGAGAAACAGCTGACCGCGCCTTAGAGCTCCAGCTCCGTCCCAATGCCTCGCTCGACCGCTCGCTGGTAGGCCAGATCGGCTGCCGTCACGTCCTCGACGGCTATTCCCAGCGACTTGAAGATGGTGATCTCAGTCTCGCTCCGTCGGCCTGCCGGAGCGCCATCCGCGAGCAATTCGCCCAGCTCCGCGACGATATGGTCGGGCCCGAACCGGCCCTCCTGAATTCCCAGGACGATGTCGCCTGATTCCACAAGGGCTGCCGCGCGCGAATCGACGAACAGGCGTCCACGCGCCGTCAGGGCCGGGTCCATCTCACGCTGGTTCGGGCGGCACGCACCGACACAGATGACGTGCGCGCCCGGCTTCACCCAGCCGCTCTCGAGAACAGGCGCCGGCGACGACGTGACAAGGACGATGATGTCGGACCCGACGACCGCTTCGCCGGCGTGATCGACGGCTGAAATTCCCGACGCTCGGATGGCTGGATCGTGTGAAGCCTTGCATCCGGCGACAAACGCGTCGCGATGCGATTTGTCCGGACTCCACACGGCGACCTGCTGGAGGGTATGGACACGCGACAACGCGTGCAGGTGGCTTCGAGCCTGCACGCCGGATCCGAGAATGGCGAGCGACTTCGACGTCGGCCGGGCCAGCAGGCGTGACGAGACCGCTGAAACGGCGGCAGTGCGAGCTTCCGTGATGTAGCGACCATCGAGCAGAGCGCGCAGCGCCCCGGTGTCCGGATCGAGCAGCA
The DNA here is from genome assembly GCA_035510155.1 of Vicinamibacterales bacterium. GTDB lineage: Bacteria > Acidobacteriota > Vicinamibacteria > Vicinamibacterales > CAVVIG01 > DATKHR01. The sequence continues at coordinate 17,943 of DATKHR010000122.1, read as the reverse complement.
TAATCGAGGCAAGATGTGACGGCAGGCCCTTGGCGACGTTGGAGCCGAACACGGTGACGAGCTTGGCGCCGAGCGCGGCAGGGCTGCGGGCGAACGCCGGCATGGTGCCGAAGAACGCGGTGTCGCCGATCGTCACGACTGTGCGGACGGGCTGGACGACGCGTCCGGCGGAGAAGCTCTCCAGGGCAGCGGCCATCGTCTCGATGAGGTCATTCATCGTGACCACTGCCTTCACGTCCGTTTCATTAAGAAGCCAAAAACGCATCAGCCCAAATGTACAATGGACCGCCTGCCTGCCGCCGCGACCCCGCCCTGGAAACCACGTTGGGTGGGGTCCGGTTTGCCGTTCGGGGGAGTTGAGGGCATGACCAGAGGGCGTGTCGTGGCGATCGCCGGCGTGACGCTGATCGCTGCGGCGTTCACAAGTGCCGGTCTGTACGCTGCACAACAGCCGCCTGTGGTTCCGGAGCCGCGCGGCGCAACGGAGCTTCAGGGCACGCAGGAGTCTCCGGTTGATCGCACGTCGTCCGCCTCGGAACCCTCGGAAGCTATCCCGACCGACAGCATCCATCTCGTGGTGGACACCGGCCGTCCCCTGCGAGTCGCGCTCGACCAACGCGTGCGGATCAAACAGGCCGGTCAGGCTGTCTCAGGAACCCTCGTCGACAATGTCTACGCGCACGATCGCATCGTCGTGCCGGCGGGCTCGCATGTCTTGGGGCACATCGCGCGACTCGATGATCCGTCGACGACGACGCGGCTGCAGGCAATGGCCAGCGGAAGCTTCGCGCCCAATCGCCATATCGTGTTGCGCTTCGACTCGATCGTGCAGGCTGACGGCCGCCAAATCCCGATTCGAACAGTTGTTGGACCGGTGACGGAGCGTGTGACGCTGCGCGTCGCCGCAACGTCAGAGACCGATGGATCGGGTGGGGAAGGTGGGTCGGACACGGCGACCGGAGCCGCGTCGAATCGGGCAGGTAAGCCGGGCGGATCCGACGACGATGGCGATCAGGATGATCATACCGGTGCCCGCGACCGAGCCAAGCAGGAGATCGCTGCTGCGAAGCACGAGGCGGCGCAAAAAGCTCGAGAGGCTCTTGCGGCCATCAAGCAGCCGGGAAAAAAGGACCGGCTGAAGGCGGCCGCGATCGACAAGCTTCCGTATCATCCGCAATATCTGTCGCAAGGATCCGTGTACAACGCCGCCCTGGTCGATCCGATCGATTTCGGCGTGGCGACGCCTGTAGCGGCGGCGTCCGAAGACGCGCGGCCGGCCCCGGAGAGCGTCCTGAACGCGCGCCTCATCACGGGTCTCGACTCGCATCAGAGCTTCAAGGGCGAGCCGGTTGTCGCCGTCATCGCTGAGCCTGTTTTCTCCGCGGACCACCGTCTCATTCTTCCCGAGGGCACGGAGCTCAAAGGCGAGGTGACGTTCGTTCGCAAAGCGCGCAGTCTGCACCGCGACGGACAGCTGCGGTTCCTGTTCGAGACCGTCGTGCCGCCGGACCGGGAAGCCGGCACGCTCCAGGCTTCCCTGTATTCGGCGCAGGTGGGGGAAGCGGCTTCTATCCAGATTGATGAAGAAGGGGGCACTCGCGCCACAAGCAGCAAGACGCGTTTCATCGCGCCGGCGCTGGCGCTCGTGTCTCTGCGCGGCGTGCTCGATCGCGAGCATCGCCGGTTCGACGGGGATGGCGACGACGGGACCACGGCCCCCGTGGGCAGCGCCGTCGGCGCGCGGAGCGTCGGCAGCTTCTTCGGCTGGGGCCTCGCCGGCACCGCGATTGGTCTGGTGTCGCGGCCGGCCGGGGTCGCACTGTCTGTCGTCGGCGCCTGTCGGACTGTCTACAGCGCGGTGTTCGGCACGGGGCGTGACGTGACGTTTCCTGCGGAAACGCCGATCCAGGTACTGCTCGCGCCGGGGCCGGCCCACACGCCATGACGCTGCGCTTGCTCGCCAGCTGGGCGCTGGTCACGGCCCTGCAACTGCCGGCGTTTCGTGCGGAAACGCGGCTGGTGGTCGTTCATGCGACGGTCCGGAACGAACGCGGCGAGCTCGTCACGAATCTCACGAAAGACGCGTTCGCGGTGTATGAGAACGGCAAGCGTCAAGCCATCGCGCTCTTTCGAAGCGACGATGTGCCGGTCTCCCTGGGGCTGCTCATCGACAATAGCGGAAGCATGCGGACCAAGCGGTCGCGAGTCGAGGCCGCGTCGCTGGCGTTCGCGCGCGCGTCGAATCCGCGCGACGAGATCTTCGTGCTCAACTTCGCCGACAAGCCGAGGATCGACGTTCCGTTTACCAGCGACGTCCACCAGCTCGAGGCGGGCATTGCTCGCGTCGATTCCATCGGGGGCACCGCCATGCGCGACGCGGTCGCGGCCGCCGAAGGCTACCTCAATGAGCGTGCCACACGCGATCGTCGGGCCCTCGTCATCGTCACTGACGGCAACGACAATGAGAGCGAGATCCCGCTCCAGCGCGTCCGTACGGTGGCGCAGCAGCGCGACATCGTGGTGTACGCGATCGGGCTGTTGAACGGCCAGGACCAGGGGAAAGCGAGAAACGCCCGCGAGGAGCTGAACGCGCTGACGGAGTCCACAGGAGGGATCGCGTACTATCCGGGGAGCCTCGAGCAAATCGACGAAGTCGCCCTGGATCTGGCCCATCAGATCCGCACGCAGTACACCCTCGCTTACATGCCCTCGAATCAGTCGCTCGACGGATCCTTTCGCAAGATCAAGGTCGAAGCCAGGGGCCCGACGCATCTCGTCGTGCTGACCCGTCCCGGCTACCGGGCGACCGCCGAAGCGCTCAGCAGGCCCGGCGGCCCCTAGCGATGAAACGCGTCAAGACGATTGACGCGCATGCGGCGGGTGAGCCTTTACGGCTGATAGTCGATGGGTTCCCGACGCCTCGGGGAAGAACCATGCTCGAGAAGCGGGAGTGGGTGCGGAAGTATGCCGATCACCTTCGCCGCGCCCTGATGCTCGAGCCTCGTGGGCACGCGGACATGTATGGGGCGATTCTCACCGAGCCGGTTTCGCCCGGCGCCCACGCCGGCGTCCTGTTCATGCACAACGAAGGCTTCAGCACAATGTGCGGCCACGGCGTGATCGCGGTCACGACGATCGCGCTCGAGCGAGGGCTGCTGATGCCGGGCGGTGACGGCGTGACGGTCGTCTACGACGCGCCTGCGGGGGCGGTGCGAGCGAGGGCGAAAATCAGGGCGGGAGGGGCCAAGGATTGCGGATCCGGGCGGGTCGAGAGCGTTGCGTTTCAGAACGTGGCGTCCTTTGTGCTGCACGCCGGCCTTGCCGTCACGCTGGCGTCGCGCACAGTTCGGGTGGACGTGGCCTTCGGCGGCGCGTTTTACGCCATTGTGGACAGCGAAGCCGTCGGCCTGCCGGTCGATGTCGCGCATCTCGCGGATCTTCGACATGTGGGGATGGAGATCAAGCGCGCGATCGAAGCCCGTCAGCCGGTGGCTCACCCGCTGGAGCCTCGCTTGAAGGGTGTGTACGGCACGATCTTTACGGGGCCGCCGAACGATCCGAATGCTCACTTGCGCAACGTAACGATCTTCGCAGACGCTGAGGTCGATCGGTCACCGTGCGGGACGGGCACGGCGGCAGTGATGGCGGTGCTCGACGCCATGGGTCTGCTCAGCGACGACACCCCATTCGTTCACGAGAGCCTGATCGGCACGACGTTTACCGGCCGCATCGCGGGACGGACGATGGTCGGAGAGTACGAGGCGATCGTTCCTGAGATTGAAGGCTCGGCATGGATCACGGGCGAGCATACGTTCGTGGTCGACGACGAGGATCCCTTGAGGAATGGATTTCGAGTCTAAGGAGAACCAAGTCCTACCAACCGATCGCCAATCCATCCTTTCGCACGTCCGATCCGCCCATAAGGACGTCAACGCCGCCGCGCCGATCGATCATGATGCCTTGATACCCACCAAACGCGCCGCTCGGCGCGCTGATGACCGTCACGTGATGACCGCGCTGCTCGAGGCCGGCGCGCGCAGCCTCGGTGACGTTGCGTTCGACCAGGAGCCCGTTGTTCCCGTGGTTGACGCGTGCGGCCTCGCCGGCTTCCTGGACGTTCATCCCGAAGTCGATCGCGTTCACCAGCACCTGGGTGTGCCCCTGCGCCTGGTGGTCGCCACCCATGACCCCAAACGAGAGCCACGGCCTGCCCTCCTTCATCACGAATGCAGGAATCAACGTATGCAGCGGTCGTTTGTGCGGCGCAATCTGATCCGGATGTCCTGGCGCCAAGTTGAAGCCGCTGCCGCGATTGTGGAGCAAGACGCCCGTGTCTCCGGCGACGATGCCCGACCCGAAGTCTGAATAGAGCGACTGAATCAACGAAACGAAGTTCCCCTTGCCGTCGGCGGCCGTCATGTAGATCGTGTCGCCGCGATCGAGCCCAGTGAGATTCTGCTGTTCTTCGGGAACGGGCGCCGTGATCGGGACGCCCCTGAACTGCCCGGGCTTGTACTCTTGAGCAGCTCTGCTCGGATCGATCTCCTTGCGCCGGGATGCCGCGTAGTCCTTCGAGATCAACGCACTCAACAGAGCCGTGGGCACCGAATCGGGATCGGCGAGATAGGCAGCCCGGTCGGCGAAGGCAATCCGCTTCGCCTCGATGAGCGTATGTAGATACTCGACCGAGTTGTGGCCCATAGCCTTGATGTCGAATCCTTCCAGGATGTTCAGCATTTCGAGCACGAGGAAACCCTGCGTGTTCGGCGGCATCTCGTACACGTGGTACCCGCGATATGTCGTCGAGATCGGCTCGACCCAATCCGCTTTATGCTCCGTGAAGTCGCGCTCATCGAGCAGACCGTCGCGCTTCTTCATGTCAGCGACGATCGCGCGTCCGATCGGGCCCTTATAGAACGCGTCGCGGCCGCCTTTGGCGATCGCGTCGAGCGTGGCCGCCAGTTTGGGGTTGGCAAAGATCTCGCCTGGCTGCGGCGCGCCGCCGTTTGGCAGAAACGTCGCGGCCGTCACAGGATCCGCCGCGAGCTTGGCCTCGCTCGCTTTCCACTGGTTGCTGACGATGTCGGCGACCGGAAAGCCGCTCCGGGCGTACTCGATTGCGGGCGCGACTGCGCGGGCCAAGGAGATCGTGCCGAACTTCGAGAGCAGCTCCGCCCAGCCTTCGACGACTCCGGGGACAGTCACTGACAGCACGCCCGACGCCGGCACTCGTGCGAGACCGCGCTTGGCGAACGCTTCGGGTGTGGCGGCATAGGCCGATCGCCCGCTCGCGTTCAGCCCGCGCAAGCTCTTTGTTTTCGCGTCGTAGACGATCGCGAACAGGTCACCGCCGATACCGGTCATCGAGGGTTCGACGACCGCAAGGACTGCAGCGGCGGTAACGGCGGCATCGACGGCCGTGCCCCCTTCGTGCAGGACGCGAAGTCCTGCGGCCGAGGCGAGCGGCTGGCTGGTGGCGATCATGCCATTCCGGCCGAGCACGACCGAGCGCGTCGCGAACGGGTTGGCGGCCGGCCGATCGCCCGGTCGCGGCTGTGTGTCCGGACTCTGTGCGGAACCGGTCATGACGGCGAGCCCTGTGAGAACGGCAATCGCGTCGGCCTTCATGCTCCCTCCAGGAACGTTCGCCCCAGGCGCTCGAGCAGCCCTGGGAGCGTTTCGCCGCCCAGCACGAACGTGTTCCGACCAGGCGCCCAGAGAGTTTATAGCGTCTTGCCGGGGTAGACACGTCGAGTAGTAAACCTTTCTGCGAGGTCGTCCGTCTAAGCGTGAGAAAGGGAAACGGAAATGCTCGAATGGACGTTCTCATCCACCGCTGAACTCGTCGTCGGCGTGGCCCTGCTCGTGCTGATTGTCGCTGCGATCCTCTAGCTGTCCCTCCTGACAGCCACGTAGCTTCGCCGCGCGCGCGCCGTCATTCCCGGCTGCTTCATCCTCACTGTGATTTTGTGGACGCGGCCGTCGAGCTGCGCGGCCTCGAAGCCGAGCGTATACTGGCTGTGGAGCTCCTCGGCGACACGCGTGAACGTCGATGCCAGCTCGTCGCTCTTTTTCAGCTCGAAGTAGCCGCCACCTGTCTCTTCCGCGATGCGCCGCAAGCCGCGGTCCGGTCTGGTTCGCACCATCCGCTGCCCGTCGAAGAAGACGCTCTCCAGTCCAATCGTGTAGACCATCACTTCCTCGTCACGTGAGCGATCCGTCACGGTGCCCAGTCCGGCTCTGCTCGCCGTGTCATCGCCGTCAGTGAGGACCAGTATCACGCGGCGGCCTTCGATTCCTTTCAGCTCCTCGACGCTGGCGTTCACCGCGTCCCACAGCCGCGTGCCGTTTCCGTAGTCCAGATCCTTGACATCGCTGATGAGCTCGTCGCGATTGTTCGTGAAGCGGCTGCTGAACTCGATCTTGTCGTTGAAGGCTCCGACGCGCGCTTTGTCCGCGGGGAGGAGACGAATGACGAACTGCTCGGCCGCCTCGCGAAGACGCGGGATCGAGTTGGTCATGCTCAGGCTCGTGTCGAGCATCACGACGACGGTAATCGGCCGGATTTTGTTGTCGAAGACCGTGATCGGCTGCGGTTTGTCGTTGTCGAGGATCTCGAAGTCCTCGATCGTGAGGCCGGGCACGAGCCGTCGGTTGGCGTCGTTCACCGTGGCGAAGATGGAGACGATCGCGCCGCTCCCCGACTTGAATGTCGGCGGCTGCTGGCCGGCGGCGACAATGCCCGAGAGCGCGATCAGGACCGGGAGATAACGACTCATGAATCCCAGCTTACCGCAACGATCGCTCCTTCGTCAGGGCGCGCATCACGGCCGGCTCGAGCGCGCGTGCCATCCGCCTGTAGCCGTCCGGCGACGGGTGGAGGTCGTCGGGCGAGGACGCCAGGCGATCGGCGGCGCCTGGGGCGGCGACGGCGGCTCGCGTGTCGCAGAAGACGACGGCCGTGCGGCTCATGGCATAGCGCCGAATCCATTCGTTGACCGCATGCATTCGCGCGTTCTGCCCAGCTGTTGCGGTGTTGAACGGAAGGATGGTGCCGGCGACGACGGCGATATGGGCGGAGCGGGCGGCGTCATAAATCGCTTCGAGCTGGCGTTGGACGAATGTGGCGGAACGTCCCTGATACACGTCGTTTACGCCCGCGATCACGATGACGACGCGGGGGATGGCCTGAAGGACGTCACGGTCGAACCGTGCGCGAATCTGGTCACTTCGCTCGCCGTTCACGCCGCGATTGAGGACCCGCCAGTTCGAGTGGGCAGTCTGCAGCCAGTAGGCGTATTGACTCTCCGGGTTGCCTGATCCGTCCGGCGGCGATTCGATTGGCGACTTGAACGCCGGCGTGCCGGCGGTCGTCGAGTCGCCGAGCGCGACAATCGTGGTGAGAGCCGCCATAACTGTTGGAACCCTCAGTTTCTCAAAGTGGTCGTCGCGCGCCATTCGCCGCGAAGGAACGCGGTCGCTGTCGCGACGAATGCCGGAGCGTGAGCGCCGAAGATAGGTCCGTGCCCCCCGTTTGGCACAATCCAGAGAAATGACCTCGGAATGGCTTCGTGAAGCTCGAAGGCCAGCGAGACCGGATAGAGCGGTTCGCCCTGGAAGCTTTCCCGATCGCCGAACACGATCAATGTGTCCGCTGAGACAGCAGCCAAGGCGTCTCTTGTGAAGCCAACGTCGGCGTCGTTGACGCTGAACGCTCGGGTTTGTGCGATGAGCGCCTGAATCTGGGATTCGCCGTGGATATGCCAGGCGCGCATGGCTGCTCGCTCGGTTTCCGGGATGAGGTCGGCCGTGAACCGCGCTTGGATCCCCTTCGCTGACGCTGGAAAACGAGGCGGCACGCTGACGAGCACCATCGCCTGCACACGAGAGGGTTGCAGCGTTGCCATGTGCAGCAGCGCGATGCCGCCGCCGCTCAATCCGATCGCTTGGACTCGGTGGATGCCGAGCTGGTCGAGCAGCGCAAAGAGGTCGAGCGCTGCCTGACGGAAGGTGAACACACCGGACGGGTTCGTCGATCGGCCGTGCCCGCGAAGGTCGGGGACGATCAGATGAAAGCCGGCTGGATCGGTCCGAAAGACGTGCTGCCAATTCGTGCCGGCGCCCATGAATCCATGCAGAAGGAGCAGCGGATCCCCTTCGCCGCGCAGGTCGTACCAAATCTGGCAGCCGTTGACGTCGACATGCATCGAGCTCGCCTTTCGGAGCACTGCGCTCCCGTGCGTTGCGCGCGATTATCGCCATCGGGGAGCCGTCCAACCAGTCTGGCGTACCGTCTGGTAGGATGGGATCATCCCCCGCAGGCACGCGCCTTCAATCAGCCCGACTTCTCGTTCGACATCGCATCAGCTTGGCGCCCCACGAATCGCCTCGCCCAGACGGGGAACGCCTATAATGGCGCGTCCAACGCGGTCGGGCATGGCCAGCTCAACGTGACGTGAACGGAGGTGGCGCGATGGCAAAGTCGAGAGTAAAATCAGCCCCCAAGTCGAAATCCAAAGCCCGCCCCCGCGCCCCTATCGAGACCCGGACAGTCCATTCACGCGTAACAGCCCTCCGCGCGCACGCGGGCCCGTTGCTGGGGATGCACGGGAGCAGCAAGATAACGCACGCGGGAACCACGACGCATTTCGATGTTTCGTACCTGACTCGGCTCGGTAAGCAGGGAGCGAGTCTCGCGCAGGCGATCCTGCAGAACTGCGAGCGGGACTACACGACGCTGCAGCAGGAATTCGGCGGGCTCACGCCACAGCGGCTGCCGTTCGTGGTGCAGGTCACGGCAGACAATACCGGCGCGTCGCACTCGAGTTGCATGGGGACCGATATCGCGGTTGGCGGCAAATCCAGCGCGAACCTCGATTTCATTCGATCGCTGCTCGTTGCGGAGGCCGACGAAGTCTTCATGGCCAATTTCGCTCACGGGTGGGACTGCGGCGCGAGCAACGGTGAGGGCTTGTCGCGGGTACTCGCCAACGATATCTACAAGGGCGTGGAGCCTGTGAACTTCGTGTCGTCCGACGTGTGGCTCAGCCTCAATCCCAGACCGAACTTCGTCGATCAGACTGAGCCGACCGACACGGACTACAACTCGATTGGCTGTTCGGTCCTGTTTCTGAACTGGCTGCGATTTCAGTTGAACCGAACGTGGGCCGATATCATCGCAGCGGGCACGGGGACGCTCGCCGGGACGTACAAAAACCTGACCGGGAAGTCGACGGCGTGGTCCGATTTCAGTACGCTCATCAACGCCCATTTTCCGGTGGGGAAGAAGTACAAGACCGGCAACGACAACCCGTTTCCCTTGTAGCACGCTCTCAGGGCCGAGATCCACGACGAACCACGGATTCTGACGTTCGACGAGGACTTCAGTGCGTATCGCTGGAGCGGCAGAAACCATTCCAGATCCTGAGTTGATTTGGCTCGCCCGGTTCAAGGGCCTGTTCCCGTAGCGGCTGCGATCAGTCCCACATCGACATCGAACATGTTCCTGTTGGCGGGGTGGCTGCATCCACCGGATTCCGAAAAGCATCCCTCACTGTGGCGGAAGATCCCGCAACAGGTACATGGCCGATGACAGGTAGTAGTTTCGGGCGATGGCGTTGATCTGCCGCTCGCCGAGCTCAATAAGCGCCTGGCCTTTGATCCTCTTCGCGCTGATGTTTGCGCTGTCGTTCGCCAAGACGTAATCGGCAAGTTCCGCCGCCCATTTGAACTCGCGGGCAGCCAGCGCCTCGCGCCCACGTGCCAACACCTGGTCGGGACCACCAATCAGGCCGATCAGCTTTGCAGCGCGATCCTTCGCCGGAAGGGGAAACAGGGTGGTGGCGTTTCCGTCGAACCAGCCCACACGGTCCGCGTAGATCCCGCGCACGGTCCACTCAACGCCGCCGTAGAACTCCTGAAGGTACGGGTTCTCCGCGAGGTCGGCCGGAAGCTTGACGTGCACGACCAGTTCGTCGGGACGCTCGCCTTGTTTTATACCCTGAATCGTCTGGTCGAGGATGGACTTGATGCCGTCGCGGTACGCCGTGAGCGCGGCGCGCGCGGCTTTGCCGCCCAGCACGGGCCGCGTATGGCTCGGCACTACGAATTCCGGTCCCAGCGCGATCATCTTCTCCAGGCTGGCGATCCAATCTTCGGGAGAACGCGGCCGCGCACCGCGGATAGGGCTGATGTTCGGGAAGGCGCGCAGGAAGTCGTCTCCGGGCATCAAGACACGCTTCTCAGGCAGCCACACCGAGATGGCGTCCGCCGTCTCACCCGGTGTGTAGAGAATCTGCAATCGCACGCCGGCAATCGTCAGCAGCAGTTGGTCGCCACTGAACGTGCGCGTGGGAGGCAGGTACCCTTCCCGAGTCGGAGGCGTGACCCGCCCAACTTCCATTTGAACGCCCGCGTTGATGTACATCGACTCGGGCAGCGCCATGCCGAACTGGTCGCCGCCATCGCGCCCGGCGCGGCCGATGTCAGGCACCGCCTCGACGAGCCGCTGATGACTAAGGATCTCAGGGCGATCCGTTCCGGCAAACACACGCGCCCCGCCGGTGTGGTCCGGGTGGGAGTGGGTGTAGATGATCGCACGCACCGGCGCGCGGAGGAGATCACCTAGCGCGCTCCTGATGGCGCGCGCGGCCACTGGGTCCGTTGCCGTGTCCACGATGATGGACCCGGTGTCGCCCTGGATCAGGATCACGTTGCTGGCCGAGTAACCTACGGCCACGTACACGCCGTCAGCGACCCGGATCACTTCCTTGCGGAACTCGTTCGAGTGCGCCCGTAGTTTCTCCCGTGCGGTGTAATCCTGGGCAGCCGCAGAGACGCACGAGGCAAAGAGCATCGTTGCCGCCAGTGCGGATGTCCGACAAACCCAACCGTGCATCTGGTCCTCCGTTCGTGTGTCTTAACGACAAGACTTGAGGATAGCCTTCGAGTCGCGTCGAGTGAGTCCATTCCGGGCTCGTCGGAGTCGTCGCGCGCAATCCCGACAACGCGCGATTGCTGCGAGATGCGCCGGTTGTGCGCGCAAGCCCGCCCGGCTGGACGAGACGTGGCTATTCCGGATTCGCACCGAAGGCGAGCAGGCGGCCGTCACAGTCCTTCACGACGAATTCGCGAGAGTGCCAGGGCGTGTTGGCTAGGCCTCGCGTGAACTCGACGCCACGGGTGGCAAACTCGGCGTAGAGCGCGTCCGCGTCGTCAATGAGCAGATAGGCGTCGAGGAGTTCGTCGGCGTATTTGTCCGGATTCGCCGCAGGCGGTTCCGCTGACCGGAAGTGGATTCTGTGCTGGTCGCGCGCAACGATAGCGTAGACCGGCGGGTCCAGCCAGGTGCCGAGACAATCGAAGCCAAGTTTGTCCCTGTAATAGGCGAGGGTCGCGGGGATGTCCGGGGTGAAGAACTGGGGCGCGATCTGGCGGATCATGGCGCTCAACATACCACGTGGCCATCGCCGTGCGTTTCGGATGGGTCGAGCGGTCTTCTCCGATGAGGCGCGCTGCCCGCGCGGAGGCTGGAGCGAGGCGATCGGCTCCTGTACCATTTGGCTGGTGCGTGTTCACTTGATCACCGCCGAGTCGCCCGAATCGCGTCGCCTCCGCTGTGGCCGACTCATCCAGTTCCCGCAGCTCACTATGCCGCTGATCGCGGCGCTCACGCCTTCCGAACACGCGGTCTCACACACAGACGAAATCGTCGAGCCGGTGCGATTCGACGTACCAACAGATCTCGTGGCGATCACGGCCCCGACGCCGTCCGCTCGTCACGCCTACAGCCTTGCTCGAGAGTTCCGCCGTCGCGGCGTCCCCGTGGTGATTGGCGGTCCCCACGCGACGGCTCTCCCCGACGAGGCCGCGCGCCACGCCGACGCTGTGGCAGTGGGTGAGGCCGAGGACACGTGGCCGAGCATCCTCGATGACGTTCGCCGCGGGCGGTTCGCGCCTCAATACGTCTCGACGCGGCAGGCGTCTCTCGTCGGCATGCCGGCTCCGCGCTGGGACCTGATTCGGGGGCGCCGCTACGGGAAGTCGGTGACCATTGCAACACGAGGATGCCCCCACTGCTGCGACTACTGTTCTATCCCGCTTCTCTACGGTCCTGGGACGGTTCGCTGCCGTCCTATCGACGAAATCGTCCGCGAGATCGCAACGAGCCCGACGCGTGCGGTTGTGTTCTGGGACGACAACATCGGCGCGAATCCACGGTACGCGAAGGAACTTTTCCGGGCTCTCACTCCCCTCAAGAAGTGGTGGACAAGCCAATGCACGGCCACCGCTGCGCGCGACGAAGAGTTCATCGCGCTGGCTGCGCGGAGCGGCTGCAAGGCGCTGTTCTTGGGCTTCGAGTCGATCTCTCAGGAGAGCCTCGAGTTGACGAACAAAGCACACAATCGTGTTGCCGACTACCGGCGCATCATCGCGAACCTGCACCGCCACGGTGTTGCGGTGCATCTCGGGATCATGTTTGGATTTGACGAGGACGACGTTGGAATCTTTCGCCGGACGGCCGCGTTTCTCGACGAGGCCTGCGTCGACGTCGCGACCTTCAGCATGGTCGTGCCGATGCCGGGGACGCAGACGTTCCGTCAGTTGAACGCCGAGGGAAGGATCCTGACAACCGACTGGTCCAAATACGATGGGAAGAAACACTGTGTCTTCGAGCCCGCCCTCATGTCGCCACGAGAGCTCGAGCTGGGGACGGAATGGGTCGCGCGCCGGTTCTACTCGACGCGATCGATCGTCCGGCGCCTTGCGGGCTCGCGGGCGGGAGTTTGGTGGAATCTTCCACGGAATGTGGGCTATCTGCTCGCAGGGCTCTGGAACTCCGCGCCGTCATGGGATCCGGCAGAGTCCTAGCCTGGCGACCGCACATTCGCCAGAGGCAACCGGGCTCTGAAACAGAATGTGCAGCGTTTTGGCGACCTGTTCGAACCCCTGCCGCGGTCTGTTGCCTCTTTACATGAGCAGATGCCCGAATGCCAGAGTACCGGCGAACCCCTCCTCGTCGCCCTCGCTCAAACTGGCGACCAAGATGCGTTGGAGGCCTTGCTTCGCCGCTACTACCGACCCCTTCGCGCCTTTATCACGCCGATGGTTGGTTCATCCCACGCGGACGACGTGCTCCAAGAGATCGCTCTGGCCATCTTTCAAAATCTTCGCTACCTGCGTCATCCGGAGGCCTTTCGATCCTGGGCCCTTCGCATTGCATCCCGCCGTGCCTTCCGCCACCTGAAACGCGAGACGCGGTGGAAGCTCCTCGAAACCGATCCGGATGTAATCTCCTCCCTGCCCGCGCCCGAGCCGCAGCCGGACGCTCTGGAGCCTGCGCTAGTCGCTGTTATCGAGCAAGTGTCGCCCGCCAGTAGAGCCGCATTACTCCTTCACTACCAACAAGGCCTCTCTATCGAAGAAACGGCGATCGTTCTTGACATCCCCCTTGGAACGGCCAAGTCGCGCCTTGCTTACGGCGTGTCCGTCCTTCGAAAACGTATCAATCAGAAAGGAACCCGATGAAACCCATCAACCTCGATCCGCAAGAGCAGGCATTCATCGAACAGGCGCTAACCGCTGCCGCCCGAGCGCAACGCTGGGACCAGGTCCGCGTTGTCGTGGCAGGTGCTGCCGCGTTCGGTGCAGCGATTTGGCTTGCCTTCCGTGCTCCCAGTCCGGAGTTGGGCGTCGAGTGCACCATTGTCATCGTGATCGGCAGCATGATCGCTGCGGCGACTGCAAAGCTCAGGTCGCTGATCCAGCACAACACAAGGCTCGTTCTTCAGGCGCTTGCGACCGTCCGACCGCAATCGGATTCAGTGTCGCCTCGGCCTGCGGACCACTGACCGGTTGAAGAATACTGGGGAATACTCGCGGTGGCTACTAATCGCATTCCCGGCAGCGCTCCGGGATTCTGGTACAGTGGCTGGCTCCAAAACCGAACGTGAGGGGTCTCCGACAGCGCGCACGGCGCCAACACAGCCGGATCCGTAGCGCAGCGGTTGCTCCCATTGCCTGAGCCAACGTCTACTCAGCCCTCAGCGCGAACAGTGGATCAACTCGTGCCGCTCGTCGCGCCGGTACGATGCACGCGATCGCCGCGACGCCGCCAACCATCAGCGCGACAGTGATGTAGCTCAATGCGTCGCCTCGTGAGACGCCGTAGAGGAAGGACGAGAGATATCGTGTCACCGCATACGCCGCAGACAGTCCAACGCCGACGCCGACGAGCGCGATGACGAGCGCGTGCTTCAGCACGAGCGAGACGATGTCGTGCACCTGCGCGCCGAGCGCCGTGCGGACGCCAATCTCGCGTGAGCGCTGGGCAACGCTGTATGACAGGATGCCGAACAGTCCGACGCCAGCAATCACGAGCGCGGCGATCGCGAACCCGCCGAGCAACAGCGCGTAAAGCTGCGGCTTCGCCAGGCTCGTCGCGACGCGCTCCTCCATAGTCATGATCGAATCGAGGGCGACCGTCTGATCCTGTTCGCGGACGGCCGCGCGCAGCGCGGGGATCTGCGACGACGGCTCGCCTGTCGTGCGGAGCACGAAGAAGATCGACGCCCGCAGCCACGCGCTGGGCATTTGGCGATACGAGACGAATACGTCGGGGGTCTGCGGCTCAGTGACGCTTCCCTGACGCATGTCGCCGACGACGCCGACGACCTGCCAATCCGCGCGCTGGTCCCTGGCAAACCCGATCGGAACGCGCTTGCCGATCGGGTCAGCACCGAGATACTGCTGCACGAACGATCGGCTCACGACGATCGCCGCCGACGCCGTGCCGTCCGCGTCGGTCAGCAGTCGTCCCTGCAGCAAGGGCAGTCGGAGTGCCCCGAAGTAATCCGGGCTGACCATGCGGACGTTGGCGTGTACCTGCACCTTCACTGCCGGGTTGGCCGGCGACGGCAGCTCGGTGCCGAGCGCTGTGCCGAGGCTCATGAAGGGCAGCGCATTGCCGGCGGCGGCGTGCGCTACGCCGGGCATCCCGCGCATCCGCTCGATAACCGCGTCGGCGATTCGTGAGCGCGTGAGGCCGTTGGTCCGCTGCGGCAGGTCGAGACGAGCCGTGAGCACGTTCGACGGATCGTACCCTCGGTCCGCGCGCATGAGCGCGACGAACGATCGTGACAGCAGCGCAGTGTTAACGAGCAGCAGGCACGCCACGGCGACTTGCCCGGTCATGACGACCGTGCGGAGGCGACCGGAACGCGAGCGCCAGGCGCCGGCGGCGGATGCCGCGCTTTCGTCGGCGAGCGCCGACGTTACATCGAGGCGACGCGCCAGAGTTGCCGGCATCATGCACGTCCCGATACTCGCTGCCACCGAGAGCAAGATCGCGAACGCCAGGATCGGTAGGTTCACGGCGACGTCCCCAGCACGCGGAAAATCGACGGGCACGATGGACGGCAAGGCCCGCACAAGCGCAAATGCGATGGCGACGCCTCCGATCGCGCCGGCCGTCGTCACGACGGCGCTCTCGGCGAGCAGCTGACGAACGAGGACCGCTCGCCCGGCCCCGAGTGCAGCGCGGACGGCCATTTCGTGCCGCCGCGTCGATGCGCGCGCGAGCTGGAGACCACCTACGTTCGCAACGGCCGTCGCCAGCAACAGCGCAACGGCCGCGAGCAACAGCAGAAGGGCGGGTCGCACGTCGGCGGTCATCGCCTGCGCCAGCGGCGTGACGCTGATGTCGCTCGGAGCGTTGGTGCCGAACATCGCGACGGCGGCAAACCCGGGATCCGGCGCCTGCCGCGCCCTCGCGGTACCCTCCGCCGCCGCCTGCTGCGGCGACACGCCCGGCTTGAGCCGCACCAGGCCGCCAAAGATCATAAGGTTGCGGACGTTCGCCCCGTTGGGAATCACCGGCGGAATCGGCATCGGCGTCCATGCGCGCGTCTCGCGATCTGGAAACGCGAATGACGCCGGCATGACGCCGACAACCGTGTGCGGCACGTCGTCGAGTCGAATGACACTGCCGAACGCAGCGTCCTGGCCTCCGAACCAGTCCTGCCACAACGCGTGAGACAGTACGATCGGCCGTGGCGCGTCAACGCCGCCCATACCCGCGGCTGGCACTTCGTCGTCCGTAAACAACCGTCCGCGCAGCGGGCGCGCGCGGAGCACGTCGAACGCGGAGGGCGTCATCGTGGTGACGCGCAGTCGGATGGGATCGGCGCCGCCGCGAAGTGCGGTCATGGTGTTGACCCCCACGCTATAGCCGCCGATCGCTGCGATCGTCTCGGGGCGATCGCGCCACTCGAAGTAGGTGCCGTTGCTCATCGTGCCGGTAAGACGCGCCTGATGGCCGTCGCGCGTTTCTACGACGCGCATGATGCGGTCCGCGTCGGGCCACGGCAGCGGCTTCATCAACACGCCGTACGCCACGCTGAACAGCGTTGTCGTCGCGCCGATGCCGAGCGCCATCGTCAGGATCGCCACGGCAGCGTAGCCGGGATCGCATCGAAGCTGCCGGAATGCGTAACGGAAGGGATTCACGACGCCACTGTAACACCCTGACCCAGCGGGTCGACACCGTAGTCGCAGAACAACATCTCGTCGAGCCCCTTTCGCTCGGACCCGCGGTGATCCGTGTATGCGCGCCCTGGCCTCCTATCCACTGGCGACTTGACGGAGAAGCGAGCGCGAAAAAGCTGCCCTGTTTGGCCCGACTCACGGACAGCCTAAGTACTCCGTTTGAGAAATTCGTACACGTATTCCGCGCCTATGCGGCCTCCTCCTGGCGACGCGAATGACGATCGAGCTTTTCGAGAAATTCGGCGAGGTCGCGCCGCGTGTACGTCCACTCGAAAGGTCGAACGAGAGCTTCGTAGTGCCGTTGAAACGCGAGCAATCTGTCCTCAACGACGGCCAGGGACGTGAAGTCGTTCGGGGTAACGACCTTTCGTTGGACGATCGAAAAATAGATCTCGATTTGATTGAGCCAGCTCGCGTGAACCGGACCATGAATCAGCACGAGATTGGGGTATCGGCGTTGCAGCCGTTCGACCGACCGTGGACCGCGATGCGAGGACCCGTTATCGACAATCCAGAAAACGCGGTGGGCATCGCGATAGGGCGCGACGCTCATGACTTGCCTCACAAGCCGCCCGAACGGCTTGATGCCGGTCTTGCGCTCGCAGCGTCCAAACAGGCGCGCCTGGTGCACATCCAGCGCCGCGAGATACGCCCACGCGCCCTTGCGTTCGTACTCGTGCTCCACCCGCATCGGCTGGTGCGGGCCAGGCGGTGTGGTCGCATGACATCGGCGTCGCGCCTGAATGCTGGTCTTCTCATCGGCGGAGATCACATAGTCGTCCGTCGTCAGCGGCTGGCCTTCCCAGACGCGGTCGTAGAGATCCAGAATCCGCCCCGCCTTGGTGGCAAAGTCGGGGGCGCGCGGGAAGATCCAGCTGCGGTGCGTCCAGGGACGGATCGCGTCGGCATCCAGCCAGCGCCAGATCGTACTGCCGCTGATCGTCGCCACGAGCCCGGCGCGTTGGACTTCGCCCGCCAGCTCGTTCATGCTCCACCGGGAAAACGGGCGGCCCGTGCGGGCGGGCAATTCACAGGCGAGCGCTTTGACGGCGACGACGACCTCTGGGGGGAAAAGCCCGGGGGCGACCCGGGCGGTCATGATCCTCGAGGCCGGCCACGCGTTGTTCGAAAAAGCGCTTGCGCCAGAGCGACACGACCTCCCGCCGGGTGTGGAGACTCTGAGCGATCGCGTCATTGGACCAACCGTCGGCCGCCAACAGGATCATCTTGGCGCGGACGACCTGGAAATGGGGTCGCGTATAGGCGGCGGCTCGCTGCTTCAGCACCCGTGCTTCCTCGTGGGAGAGGACGATCTGATACGGACTGGTCCGAGGCATCGCTTCGTCGGTCTGGCGCAGAGGGTCGCATATTTTCGATTTCAGTACAAGCAGAAAACGT